>VAXG01000065.1 GCA_005883355.1 Actinomycetota bacterium
CCTCGACGAGTGAGCGGTGCATCGCGAGCCCGACTGCAAGCTCGCGCACCTCGGCGCGGTAACTGTCCAGCGCAAGCGTGCGGGCCCGATCGAGCGCCTCCCGGATCGAGTCGGCGCCCGCGGCTGGGTTGCCGTCCATGTCGCCGCCGATCCAGGTCCCGAACGAAAGTGGAGACGGAGTATCCGGAAGGCGCGCTCGTAGCTCCGCAAGCAGTCGCTCCGCTGCGGCGGGAAGGCTGTGCTCGAAGAACCAGAGCCCGTGCCGGATCTCGTCGGTGAGCCGGGGCCGCCCGTGCCGGACTTCGTCCGTTTGCCACAGGATGGTGATCTGCTCGCCGAGCTCGTTCTCGATCTGCTCCTCCTCCGCCCTTGAAGCAGCGTCGTCGAGCGCCGTGAGGAGCTCGGCCACGCGCAGGTGCGCGAGCAGGATCGTCCGCCTCGTCGCCTCGGTGGGATGCCCCGTGAGAACGAGCTCGAGTGAAAGCCGCGACACGCCTGCGCGGAGCTCGTCGTCGCCGATATCCGCGAGCCGCTCGAAGGCATCGGCGAGCGACTCGCGCGGCGCCGCCTGATCCTCCGCCGCGTACTGCCGTCGGCGGCGCAGGCGGTGATGCTGCTCGGCGATGTTCGCGAGCTGAAAGTAGAGACCGAACGCTCGTAGAACCTTGGCCTGCTCGTCGGGCGACAGCATGCGGACGCTGTCGCGGACCGAGTCCACGTCACCGGTCCCGCGTGCGTCGCGCGCGCGGAGCCGGATCCGCTCCTCGGCCTCGAGCAGCTCGTCGCCTTCCTGCTCGGCGATGACCTTGCCGAGCACGGCGCCGAGCAGGCGTACGTCGCGCCGGATCGGGGCGTCGGCCTCCACGCGTACGTCTGCGTTCACGACGATGACTGTGCCTGCTCGTGCCGATTTCGGAGCTCCCGCTCGACGGCGGCAGGATCGAGCCTGCGCGCCGCGAGCAGGACATAGCTGTGGAACCAGAGGTCTGCCAGCTCGGAGACAAGTCGCTCGTCGCTCTCACCCGCCCCGGCGAGCGCCGCCTCCACTCCTTCCTCGGCGACCTTGCGTGCGGCTGCGTCCGGGCCCTGCTCGAGCAATGCGGTCACGTAGGAGCCTTCCGGTCGCGTCAGTGCACGTTCGGCCACGACCAGCCAAAGCCAGGGAGCGAAGCAGGACATCGAGCCCGTGTGACAAGCCGGGCCGGAGGGATGCACCCGAAGCAGGATCGCGTCGCCGTCGCAGTCTTCCGTCAACTCCTCGACTGCGAGTGTGTTGCCGGACGTCTCGCCCTTGTGCCAGAGACGGTTGCGGGAGCGGCTGAAGAAATGCGCCTCACCGCGCTCGCGCGTCAGGCGGACCGCCTCGTCGTCCATCCAGGCGAGCATCAGCACGCGGCCGCTGTCTGCATCCTGGACGATCGCCGCGCGGAGCTCAGGCTGCATCCCGCAACGGGACCCCCAGCCCGTGCAGTTCCTGCCGAAGCGATGCGAGACGGCCGGGCCGCTCGTGCAAGATCGACGCGAGCAGCGCCGCCTGTGCAACGGCGAGTGCCTCCGCCACGTGTCGCGCACTGCCCGCACCGCCCGACGCGATCACAGGCACCGAGACTGCAGCTGCAACGGCGGCGGTGAGTTCGAGGTCATAGCCCGCCCGCGTGCCGTCAGCATTCATCGAGGTCAGCAAGATCTCGCCTGCTCCGCGCTCCTCCGCTTCGCGCGCCCAGTCGACGGCGCTTCTTCCGGTCGGCTCGGTTCCGGCGTGGGACATTGCCTTCCCCTCAGCTGCATCGATCGCCACGACAACCGCCTGAGAGCCGAGCAGGTTCGCGAGCTCGGAAATGAGAGTTGGCCGCGCTAGCGCGGCAGTGTTGACCGAGACCTTGTCGGCTCCTGCCCGAAGGAGTGAAGCGCCGTCCGCGGTGCTGCGAACTCCGCCGCCGACGGTGAAGGGAATCGCCAGCCGCTCGGCGACGCGCCCGACGAGCTCGAGCAGCGCGGGGCGCGCGTCCAGGGTTGCCTTCACGTCGAGAAACACGAGCTCATCGGCGCCTGCGTCTGAGTAGGCGGCGCCGAGCTCAACCGGATCGCCGACGTCGCGGAGATTCTCGAAGCGGACGCCTTTGACGACACGGCCTCCGGCGACGTCGAGACAGGGGATCAGACGGGGGAGAGGCATCGCTTCAGGAAGCGCGCGCCGGCGGCTCCGCTCTTCTCCGGATGGAACTGGACGCCGACAAAGCTGGCGACCCGCGCCTCGGCGACGATGCCTTCGGATGTTGCGGACGCCGCAGGAGTCTCGGCGACGTACGAGTGGGCGAAATAATACGCCTCGCCGCCTGGGTCGACCGTCGCCCAGCCGATCCGCGGCACCCGGCCCTCGTGCAGTCGCACCGCCCGGCCCGGAAGAAGCCCGAGGCCCTGCACGCCGCCGTCCTCGTCGCTTTGCTCGAGGGCGAGTTGGAGCCCCAGGCAGATGCCGAGCGTCGGCCCGCCGCCGGCGACCCGCGCGCGGAGCGCCTCGTCGAGCCCGCGCTCGCGCAGGACGCCCATCGCGCTCGCTGCGGACCCCACGCCGGGTAAGACGGCGAGGTCGGCGGCGGCGACCGCGGCGGGAGTGTCCGCCACGGAGACGTCCGCGTCCAGCCGTGCGAACGCCGCGAGGACGGAACGCACGTTGCCGGCCCCGTAGTCGCAGACGGCGACCTTCACAACACACCCTTCGTCGAAGGAATTCCTGAGCTCTCCGCGTGCACCGCCGTACGCAGCGCGCGTCCCACGGCCTTGAACGCGGCTTCGGCGACGTGGTGCTCGTCACTGCCGGTCGACTCGACGTGCAAGGCGAGGCGCCCGGCCTGCGCGAGGCTCTGCAGCGCGTGCTGTGCCAGCCCGGGCTCGCACTCGAGGCGCACGTCTGCCCAGGACCGCCCGCCGAGGTCGATGGAGGCGCGCGCGAGTGCGTCGTCCATCGGGACAACAGCGTCGCCGTAGCGAGCGATGCCGCGACGGTCGCCGAGCGCACGATCGAGCGCCTCGCCGAGCGCGAGCGCGGCGTCCTCGACGGTGTGGTGCGGTCCCGTCTCCAGATCGCCGACCGCCTCCAGCACGAGGTCGAAGCCCGCGTGAAACGCGAGTTGCTCGAGCAGGTGGTCGTAGAGGCCTTCCCCCGTCGAGATCCGCACGCGACTCGCACCGTCGAGCGACAGCCGCACTCGGATGCGCGTCTCCGCGGTAGCGCGCAAGACGCGCGTTCTCCGGGTGCCGGCAGGAGCCACCGGCGCGGGGCGGTCGAGCACATGTGCGAGCCCCTCGAGCAAGAGGTCGTCGTCCTCCCCGTCGCGCACGTTGAAGCGGATGCCGTCGGGGAAGACGCGGACGACGAGCCCGCGGCGCAGCAACGCTTCGCCGACGCTCTCCGGTTCGTCGAGCGGCACGAACAGGAAGTTCGTTCGAGACGGCAAGGGCTCGAGCCCGAGCGCGCCTAGCGCGCGCGCCATGCGCTCGCGTTCCTCGACCTGGTCGGTGACGTCGGGTAGGTCGGCCAGTCCGGCAAGCGCGAGCGCGGCGGAGGTGGTCGAGACCGCCAGCGGCGCCTGGCGTCGGTTCAGCTCGGTCGCCGTGTCGACATCCGCCAGGGCGTAGCCGACGCGCGCGCCCGCAAGCGCAAATGCCTTCGAGAAGGTGCGTAGGACGACCACGCCGTCGTCGATCAACCCGGCCGCGGTTTCGCCCGCGTACTCCCAGTACGCCTCATCGACGATGAGCGGTCGTGCGGCCGGCAGCGGGTCGAGCGCACCGGTCGGGTTGTTCGGCCGGCAGCAGAACGTCACGACCGGATCGTCCGTTCCCACCTCTGCGCCGGCGAGCGCGACCGCGATGGCGAAGAGCGGGTACGTCGGTTCGTTCGCGATCGCGACCTGGTCGCCCGGCCCCGCGAACGCGCGAGCGCAGAGGAGGATGAGGTCGTCGGCGCCGGCTCCGAGCACGATGTTCTCGGGCTCGACGCCTGCGTAGTCGGCGATCGCGCGGAGAAGCTGTGGGTAGCCACCGTGCGCGTACTCGTTCACGCGTGCGAGCGCAGCGGCCACCGTCGCCGGCCGTGCGGACGGGGCCGGCCACCCGGGCACATTCCCGTCGAAGCGCACGATGTCGAACGCATCCAGGCCGACGCGCCGGGCGAGCTCCTCGGTCGACGGCGCCCACTTGTAGGCGGCGAACGCAACCGGCAGCGTTCTCATCTGTTCATCGCCTCGGCGTGCGCGGGCATTCCCTCGATTTCCGCAAACGCCTCGACGACGGGTCGTAATCGTTCGAGGCCGGCACGCGTCAGTCGCTGCACCGTGACCGGCTTCATGAAGCTCTCCAGCCCGAGTCCCCCGACCGCGCGGGCCCAGCCGCCCGTGGGGAGGACGTGATTGCCTCCGGTCGCGTAGTCGCCCGCGGCGACGGCGGACCATGGCCCGACGAAGACCGCGCCCGCATTGCGGATGCTCGCGGCGAGCTTTTCTGCGTCGGCTCCCAGCAGGACGAGGTGCTCGGGCGCGAGCGCCTCGATCTCCTCGAGCGCGCGCTCCACGTTGCCGTTCACGTTCACGATCCGGCAGACCGTGTCAGGTCCGTGCTCGGCCTGCGCCGCCAACTCGAGCTCGGCAACATGCAGGTCCGCGTCCGCTCCCGCGAGGACGACCACCTCGGACGGTCCCGCCGGAAGGTCGATCGCGACCTCGTCTGCCACGAGCAACTTGGCCTCGTTCACGTGCCTGTTTCCCGGCCCCACGATCTTGTCGACTCGAGTGATGGAGTCCGTTCCGTAGGCGAGCGCGGCGATGGCCTGCGGTCCGCCGATCGCCCAGACCTCGTCGACACCGAGCGCGTCCGCGGCCGCTGCGACGAGATCCGAACCGGCAGGTGGCGTCATCACGACGATCCGCTCCACCCCGGCAACCTGCGCCGGCACTGCGCACATGACGAGCGTCGACACGAGGCCGCGCGGGACGTAGATGCCGACGGAGCGCAGAGGGACCCAGCGCCGCTCGAGCTCGATGCCGGGCGACATCTCGAGGCTCACGTCGGGCGGGCGCTGGAGCTCGTGCCAGCGCCTGACCGCGTCCGCGAGGGCCAGCAGCGCCTCGGCCGGCAGGCCGTTGCCGGCTACGGCACGCGCAGGTGCCGCGTCGTCGAGGCGAAGCGCCCATTCCCGCAGCGCCGCGTCTCCGCGTTCGCGCACATCGCGCACGATCCGCTCGACCGAGCTCACGAAAGCATTCTCTCCACGGGTAGGAGCAGGATCGACGAGCCGCCCGCTGCCTCGAGCTGCGGAAGCAGCCGCCAGACGTCGGCCGCAGGAACGAGGGCGTGCACGGCGACCATGCCGGGCTCGCTGAGCGGGAGGATGCTCGGCGCACGTGACCCGGGAACGATCGCGCAGATCTCCTCGAGCGCACTCTGGGGCGCGTTCAGCATCAGATATCGCGTCGTTCGCGCCTCGACGACGCTGCGCAGAACTCCCGCCAGACGGTGAGCGCGGTCATCGCCGCCGTTCGGCCGGGCGATCAGCGTCGCCTCCGACTCGAAGAGCACACCCAGCGAGCGCAGGCCGTTCGTCCGCAGCGTGTTGCCGCTCGAGACGAGGTCGACGATCGCGTCGGCCAGCCGGAGTCGCGGAGCCACCTCGACCGAGCCGGTGACCTCCACGAGTTCGACGTCGACGCCGTGCTCGCTCAGGGTCGAGCGCGCCAGATGCGGGTAGACGGTCGCGGCGCGAAGTCCTTCGAGATCCCTCAGCGTGCGCGCGGGTGACTCCTCGGGGACGGCAGCTTCGAGCGTGCAGGCGCCGAAACCGAGGCGAAGCAGTTCTTCCACGTCGGCGCCGCGTTCGCGGACGAGGTCGGCGCCGGTGACGCCGCAGTCGACGACGCCGTCCTGCACATACTCGGGGACGTCCGCGGCACGGACGAGCAGCACGTCGACCGGCGCGTTGCGGCAAGGGAACGCCAGAGCCCGCTCGCCGGGTTGCTCCGGGCCTAGCCCCGCGTCTTCCAACAGCGTGACGGAAGGCTCGCGCAACCGCCCCTTGGCGGGAATCGCGATCGTCAGGCGGTCCGCGCGGGGCGCCGCCGGCGCCGGTCCAGCATCAGCCGATAGCCGCCCTCGCCGTGACGGAGCCAGTGCGCCACGCGCGTCACGGTTGTCGTCGACGCGCCCGTTCTCTTGCTCACCTCGTGATACGGCAGGCCGCGGTCGACCAGTTGCGCCGCCTGCCAGCGGTGCGTCATCGCCTCCAGTTCGGAGAGGGTGCACAGATCGCGGAGGAACCGCTCCGCCTCGTCGACGGTTCGCAGCGAGACGATCGTCTTCAGCAGGTCTCGTGTCTCTTTGGTTTCCCATTCGGGATGTGACCCTTCCGCCACGGCTGATGATCTCTCCTCCGGCTCGAATTGAGTGCTGTATTAGCATACTAACATGGCAGAAGAAGTCTTCCAGGTTCTTCCCGCGGTCGATCTGCTCGGCGAGGAAGCCGTTCGGCTCGAGCAGGGCGACTTCGTGCGCGTGGCAGTGCGGGCGCGACCGGATGAGGTGCTACGGCGATTCGCAGCCGCGGGGGCACGACTGATTCACGTCGTCGACCTGGACGGCGCCCGCCGAGGCCGGATCAGGCCCGATGTCATCGGCCGTCTCGCCCAGGCCGCCGCCCCCGCCGGGCTGCAGGCATCCGGCGGCATCCGCTCCCCGGCCGATGCCGAGCAGCTCCTCGCCGCGGGCGCCGCGCGTGTAGTTGTCGGAACAGCCGCGCTCGCGGAGCCGGAAGCCCTCGAGCAATTCGTCACCGAGCTCGGCGACCGGCTCGTCATCGCGATCGACGTTCGCAGCGGGCGCGTTGCGGCTCGCGGATGGCTCGAGGACACCGGCCTCGAAATGGCCGAG
>VAXG01000033.1 GCA_005883355.1 Actinomycetota bacterium
TTCGTTCGCGATGTAGTACGGGCCCTCCGTCTGCTCCGGCGTCAGGACGCATGACACTTCACCGGATGCGACAGCTGCCGGGCCGGCGCCGTCGGAGCTGTCGATCTTCAGACCCGCAGCGCCGATCGCGGTGGCGAGAAACCCGCCAACACGGACGAGGGAGCCGCGCCGACTGAACTTGGGGTCACTCATCGGGAAATCCTCCAGTCTTGAACACGGTCTCGTCCGCGAGAATCGTCATCGCGTCGTAGCCTTGCAGGCGCGCCGTCCAGTGCGGAGCACGGTCAGGTCCCATCGCGAAGGCTGCTGTTGCATAGGCGTCGGCGGTTGCAAGTTCCGGGCCGACGACGGTCACCGAGAGAATCCCGGCCGGAGCGCGTGCCGAGTGCGGGTTCCACACATGGTCACCGCGCGAATATGCACCTGACGTAGCGATTGCAAGATCGGTGGCCTCGATCACAGCGGCCACCTGCTGGCGGTTCAGTGGATGCTGGATGCCGACGCTCCAGGCAAGCTCCGGGACGGCGCGACCGAGAACGCGCATGTCGCCACCTGCATTGACGGCGTAGTTGCGGAGACCGGCGTCGTCGAGAATCGCGGCGGCCCGATCGACCGACCAGCCCTTCACGAGCCCGGAGGGATCGATCGAGCCGTTCGGAGTGTGCATGTCGAAGTAGCCGTCGGTCTCATGGCGCAGAAGCTCGCAGTGCTCGAGGACTTGACGCACCTGAGGTTGAGCATCCTCGCGTCTCAACCGGCCGCGGTTGATACGGCTGATGTCGCTGTCCTCCTTGAACGTGCTGAAGGTCGCGTCCACCCAGCGCAGCCAGTCGAAGAGCTTGTCGAGCGCCGCGCCGGCTTCTTCCTCGTCGCGGACGTCCACGACGACGGGCAGACCCATGATCTGCTCGACCCGGCGTACTCCGGGGAGTCCTGAGGTGATGACTGTCATGCTTGCTTCGCCTTCAGGATCGCGGACTGGAGCGACTGTGCGAACGCGTCGCTCGAGTCGGTCGCCCCCGAGACCATGTTGACGTTCGCGCTCTGTGCGCGGAGCGCCTCCGCCTTCAGAATCGGGAGGGCGGTCTGGTTGATGTAGACGGAACGGTTGGTGTGATTCGGATAGGTCGGGACGGAGACGGCGGTCAAGTGCCGCGTGACCTTCTTCTTCGTCCCGCTGATCGTGGTCGTCTTGCGGACGACGATCGTCACCTGGAGGCTGCCCCATTGTTGCACCGAAGCCAGGGAGCCGGTGAATCGTTTGCTGACGACGACCTTCCTCGTCGCCGCTCGAGTCGCCGCGGTCGCATCGACGATCGGGAGCGCAAGCGCGGCGACGGTGAGGAGGATGATGATGATGGACTTGCGCATTGGTTCCTTTCGCTAGAGGGCGAACTTTTCGGTGTGGATGAAGCGTGGTGGGACATTGGCGCGGCGGACGTTCCGCCCGAGCAGCTCGGTCATCGCCGGCGGCCCGCAGACGTAGACCTCCTGGAGGTGAGTGGGAGACAGCAGTCGCGCACCGTCTTCGGTGGCGTGGTCGCCGATCACGAAGTGGAGGGTGATCCCTCGCTCAGCCGCCAGCTCCTCGAGCTCGTCGCGGAAGATCACGTCTTCGTCGCGGACGACGCGATAGATCACGACCACGTCTCCCGACATGTCCTCCATCAGGGCGCGAATCGGCGTGATCCCGATACCGCCAGCGATCAGGACGACCTTGCTGCGGCGGCGCGCTTCCTCCGTGAAGACCCCGAAGGGGCCCTCGGCGGCCACGCGTGTGCCGGGAGCGATCTCCGCGAGCCGGCTCGAGAAGTCGCCGAGCGCCTTGACCGTGATCCGGAGCGAGCGGCCGTCCGGCTTTTCCGACACCGAGAAGGGATGCGCTGCCCACCAGCGCTTCCGGTCGAGAAAACGCCAGAGAAAGAACTGACCGGGGCGCGCGTCGAGCCGGTCCAGGCGGTGTCCGGTGATTCGCAGCGAGACGATCCCCGGGCCTTCGGGTATCACTTCCGCGACGCGCAGGCGGTATCGCAGCGCGTTCAAGGTCGGACCGAGGATCCGAAAGGCAACGAGCAGGCCGATCGTGCCGAGATACAGCGCGCGCCAGTAATCGGCCGCGACGCGATCCAGCACGAGCTCGTTTCCGGTCGGAATCTGATGGAACCAGGCCAGTGCGATGCCCGCATAGGCGAGCAGGTGCACGGCGTACCACCACTCGTACCGAAGCCTGCGCCGGACGATCACGACGGAGGTCACGACGACGGCGATCAGCAGGGCGGTTCCGACGGTCGCCGTGATCATTCCGGGGTAGACGCCGCCGCCAAGCATGGTGCTGACCTCTTTCGGCAGGGAGATCCTGTCCATCAGGGCGTAGCCCCAGACGGAGAGGACGACGTGCGCGAGCACGAGGTCGAGACAGGCGTGGCCGTTCCAGCGGTGCCAGACGGTCAAGCGGTCGAAGCCGAAGAGCCGCTCGACCGCGGGCAGGCGTGCGAGGAGGAGCACCTGCAGGAGCGCGGAGTAGGCGCCCAGGAGCCCGGTGATCCGGGCGAGACCGGTCAAGAGCGCTCCGGTGCTGAGGTCGTCCGAGAGGTTGCCGCCGTGGACCCAGAGCCAGACCATCACCGCCGCGTTGCCGGCAACGAACGCCCAGATCAGGGCCGACGTCGCCAGCCTGCGGCGCTCGCGCGGACGCGCGGGGGCTGCCAGGCGTGGCGATCCAAGGGCATAGCCGGCTTCAGTCATGGCTCTGCAGAGAACCAGCGAACCTTGAGAAGGGATTGAGAGCGGGCTAAGAGCTTGGTAAGAGCGAGACAGCCTGCGAGAGCCAAGCGGGAGATTTCAGTAGGTTGAATGAGCTTTCCGGCCTGGGCCGCTCGCTGGCAGCGCCACCCTTCGGAGGGAGCTTGTTGCAGTTGTGATCTGCCGATGTTGACAACCGTCCGCAATCACATCAACGAAAGAAAGAGGCTTACTGTGCGCTCTCCCCGAGCTACGCACCTCCGCCACAGACTCGTCAGCGCAGCGCGCGCCGGCGCGGCCGCCGGGATCTTCGGCGCCGGCATCCTTCTCGCCGGCGCGGTCACGAGCAGCGCACCCGCGGCGCCGCAGGACTGTCTCCCCGTTGTTGTCGGTTGCGTTACGACGACCTTGCCGACCGGTTCCCTGCCGGTGACCTTGCCGCCGCTGCCCACGCTCCCCGGCCCGACGACCACCACGGTGCAGGGCGGCTCCACGACCAGCTCGACCGCCACGCTGACCACCTCGTCGTCGACGACGACGACGAACGGCGACACGACGGGGTCGAAGGGGGACACGGCTTTCAAGCCCAAGGCAACCGTGCGTGTGCGCGGACGAGGTGCCCATCGGGTCATCGAGATCAGGGTCAACCTGACCAAGGCGGCACGCCTGAACGCGCGCCTCAGCCGCAAGAACGCTTCGCTTGCCAAGCGCCTGTTCACGGCCAAGGCCGGTCAGCACCTCTTCAAGCTGCGGATCGGGCGGACGCCGAAACCGGGCCTGGCAGAGCTGTCACTCGTGTATCGCGCCGCGAGCGGCGAAGGTGCCCGCACGACGCATCGGCTGCGGCTTCCTCGCTGAGCTAGACGGAAGCCGGTCGGCTGCTGTGGTGCTCGATGAACGCGAGGGCCCTCGTCCACGCGTCGGCGGAGGCTGTCGCGAACTGCTCCTGGCTGCGGTCGAAGAAGCTGTGCGGGGCGCCCTCGTAGGTGACGATCTCGTGCTCGACGCCCGCCGCCGTCAGCGCGTCGTCGAACGCGGCGTTGTCGTCCGCGGTGATGTTCTGGTCGGCTCCCGCCTGGAGCGCGAGGATCGGAGCGTCGAGCTCCGAGGCGCGCTGCGCCGGCCCGGGCGTACTGTCCCTACCCTCTCCTGGACGCCCGTAGAACCCGATTGCCCCGGCGAGCCCGTGCCCACCTGCGGCCGACAGCCAGGAGTTGCGGCCGCCGAAGCAGAAGCCGACGGTGAAGATCGCTCGGACGCCCTTCCCGCGGAGGTAGCCGATAGCCGCGCCGACATCGGCCTGAATACTGTCGGTTGTCGTCTGCTCGACGTGCTTCATGTACTCGAAATCGTCGCCGCGCTTCGCGACCCCGGCGGTGCGACCGAAGTAGTCGAGTGCCACGGCCGAGATGCCTCGCTCGGCGAACCGCAACGCCAATTCCTCGTAGAACCGGTAGAGGCCGCGCACATCCGGGAGGATCACGACGCCCACGTCGACGGGCTCCTCCGGAGCCGCCGCAAAGGCGGCGAATGTATTCCCGTCGGCCGCCTCGAGCACGAGATCCTCATGCGAGACTGCGGCGCCGCGGATCACCGGGACGGGCGGTACTGAGTCGAGCTCAAAGCACACGGCCGCGCGAGCCTAGCTCAGAGGGCAGCCTGGAAAGACACCAGCGAGCCGAAAAGCGGCTGTAGGGCTAACCGCACTGAACGGCGGAACGGCGGCGCATAGCTTGGGAGTCATGAGCGTGGCGACCCTCCACCGCCTCCCCTCCCCCCGGAGCCTCGTGTCTACCCCGCACCGAGGCCTGGTGGAGGTCGCCACGATCTTCGGCCTCTACGCGTTCTACGAGGTCGTGCGCGGACAGGGGAGCGCTTCCCTGACGGTCGCCCGCGGGCACACCGACGAAATCGTCGCGCTCGAACGCCATCTGCACATCTTCGGCGAGCGCTCGGTTCAGCACGCGGCTCACTGGGTGCCGACCCTGCCGACCATCCTCGGGATCGCCTACATCGCACTTCACTTCCTGGGAACGGCCGCCTTCTTGATCTGGCTGCACCGCACACAGTGCCGTTGGTTCCCGGTCGTACGGAACACGATCGTCGCTGCAACGGCCGTCGCGCTCTCGATCTACATCCTGTATCCCGTCGCGCCCCCGCGACTGGCAGGGCTGGGCTTTGTCGACACGGTGACGCACAACGCGAAGGTGAATCTCAGCTCCGATCTCCTCGGCAGTCTCTACAACCCATTCGCCGCCGTACCGAGCCTTCACTTCGGCTATGCGCTGCTGGTGGGCGTGACCGTCGCGCTGCTCGCCAAAGGCCGCGTAGCACGCGCGCTCGGTTGGAGCTATCCGGCCGTGATGCTGCTCGTCATCGTCGCGACCGGCAATCACTTCTTCTTCGACGCAGCCGGCGGCGCGCTCGCGATCGGGATCGGCTACATGGCGGCTAGCCGGCTCGACTCGCCCGCCAGGCGCGCAAAGCGCTGGCAGCCTGACCGGGGATCCGCCGTAGCGACGTGTTGAACGCCTCACGGAGAGCGGCATCCGCGTCGTCGAGAATGCCTTCCCCGTGGCCGCAGAGGATGACCTTCGGCTTAAGCCCCCCTAGCTGACGTCGAGGAGGGCGAAGCCGCAGGAGGGGATGGACCGCCAGCCTCTCATTCCCTGCGCAGTAGTACGGTGCCGAGCCCAACGCATCGGCGCAGACCAGAACGCGGCGGTCGGGCCACCAGAGCGCAACCTCGTTCCAGGAAGGGCGATTCTTGACCGCGATACAGGCGAATGGGCCGAGCGACCCCTGAGGCACGAGATGGTGACGAACACCGAGGCGCGCGGCGAGGGCCACGCAGTCACGGTTGTGTCGGTCCAGCAACTGGAGCACCCCGGCGGGAGTACCCGCCGCGCGGATGCGTTCCTCGACGCCCTCGCCGTCGACCGGGTCGATCACCCAGACGCGGCCGTCCGCCACGAGAGCGTGCGAGCAGCGCTGCATGAACTCGGCGACGATCCAGCCGAAGCCGCAATCGAACTCGTCGCAAAACCGGACTCGCATCCTGGAGAGCGTACGGGTACGCCGTAGATGGACTCGAGCGTCGCCACAACCTCCAGATCGTTTGCGTAGAGACGCAGTGGATACGCGGCAGCGCCGCGATAGCCGCCTTCCGTCTCGATCACGAGCCCGGACAGCCGCACCTCGCCGAGCACCCGGCAAAGCGTCCTCGGCTCGTCGCGTCCGTGCAGATACGTGAGCGCGTCGACCGGGTCCCGTGCCGCATGGAAGCCACACGTGCAAGCGATCGCCGGCGCATCGTGCGAGCGGTCGCAGTGACAGACGGCGTTCGCCTGCTCGGTTGGTTGCCAGACGGTGTCGTAGATGACCGAGCCCAACCGCACTCCGTCCTTCGTCTCGATCACGGTCCACGCGCGCCAGCCCACGACCCGGTCACGGTTGGCCGACCGAACTCCTTCCCCGATGTTCATCAGCGTGCCTTCGTTGCCAGCCGCACATCGGCCGGCTGGATGACCTCGTCCACCAATCCGTACGCAACCGCCTCGTCCGGCGTCATGAAGTAATCGCGGTCGATGTCCTTCAGCACCTGCTCGAGTGGCTGTCCTGTATGACGCGCGATGATCTCCGCCATCCGCTGCGTCATCTCGAGGATCTCCCTTGCGGCGATCTGGATGTCCGCGGGCGACCCGCGATAGCCGCCGGAGCCTTGGTGGATCATCACCTTCGCGTTCGGAAGCACGAACCTCTTTCCGACCGCGCCGCCGCTGAGGATCATCGCCGCCGCCGACATCCCCATGCCCGTGCAGATCGTGCGCACGTCGGGCTTGACGTATTGCATCGCGTCGTAGATCGCCATTCCGGCGTATGCGGAGCCACCGGGGGAGTTGATGTAGAGCGAGATCTCCTGGTCCGGGTCCTCCGCCTCGAGAAACAGGAGCTGCGCGGTGATGACGTTCGCAATGCCGTCCTCCACCTCCTGGCCGAGAAAGACGATCCGCTCGCGCAACAGGCGGGAGTAGATGTCGAAAGAGCGCTCGTAGCGCCCGTCTTGCTCCACGACCATCGGAATCAAGGGCATCTGTGCCTCCTGGTAATGTGCAACCTGTCGGTTGCGTCTAGTATACGCAACCCGGAGGTTGCGGATTGGAGAAGCGATCGGATTGGAGGAGCGATGGAGGTAACGCGCGAGATCGTCTTTCCGGACCCGCCGGACGAGGTCTGGAGGGCCCTGACGGAGGCGGAGCAGCTGGAGGAGTGGTTTGCGAACGACGTCGAGCTCGATCCTCGCGAAGGCGGGGACGGTGTGTTCCGCTGGGATGACGGCGAGGAGCGGCGCGCCAAGGTTCTCGTCGCGGAGCCCGGCGAGCGGCTCGTGCTCGACTGGGACGAACAGGGCGAGGTCGAGTTCACGCTCGAGGAGGTCGAGGAGGGCACGCGTCTGCTCGTGCGCGAATCGACGCCCGAGTTCTCGACCGCACTCGAGCTCCGGGCGCTGGCTCTGACCTACGCGTGACGGACCGGACGGGACGCGTCTTCGATGCGCTCGCCGACCCCAACCGCCGCTACGTCCTCGAGGCGCTGGCGTCGCGCGAAACGGCTACCGCTACCGAGCTCGCCGCCGAGCTCCCCGTGACCCGGCAGGCGGTCGCCAAGCATCTGGCCGCGCTGAACGAAGCCGGGCTCGTCGAAAGCCAACGCCGAGGACGGGAGACGCTCTATCAGTTGACGCCCGCGCCGCTCGGCGCGGCGATGGACTGGATGGCAAGCGTCGGCGCCGAATGGGATGCCCGACTCGCGGCATTGCGCAAGCACCTGAGGAATCGCCGCTCGTAGACTCTCGCGATGGAACGCCGTCAGCTCGGCGGGACCGATGTCGAGGTCTCGCGGATCATTCTGGGCTGCGGCAACTTCGGCGGCATCGGCTCGGCGCCCGAGTTCTTCGGACAGGGCGAGAGCGAGGACGAGGCGTTTCGCATCATGGACGCCGCCTGGGAGGTCGGCATCACGACGTTCGACACCGCCGATGCGTACGGCGGCGGACGGAGCGAGACGATGATCGGCAACTGGATGGCGAGCCGCGGCGTCCGGCCAGAGCTGACGACCAAGACGTTCAATCCGATGGCCGAGGAACAGGACCACGGGCTCGCGCGCACGCGCATGAGCCGGCAGATCGAATCAAGCCTCGACCGTCTCGGCGTCGCCGGCGTCGATCTCTATCTGGCCCATGACTTCGATCCGGACGTTCCGGTCGCCGAGACCGTCGCGACCTTCGAAGGCCTGATCCAGCTCAAGCTGATCAAGGCATACGGCGTCAGCAACTTCGGCGCGAAGCAACTCGAGGCGATGCTGGGAATCGGCAAGCCCGCCCTCGTCCAGAACTCGTACTCGCTGCTCGACCGCACCGACGACGGCGTCGCACACCTGTGCGCCGAGCTCGGAATCGCGTACACGCCGTACAGTCCGCTCGCCGGCGGCTGGCTGACCGGGAAGTACAGCCTTGACGAGCCCGCGCCCGAGGGATCGCGGATGGCAATGCGCCCGGGACCCTACGAGCACCTGCGCACGCCCGAGACGTTCGCGACGCTCGACCGGTTCGCGGAGTTGGCACAACGTCGTGGAATCGACTCCGCGACGCTCGCGATCGACGCTCGCGATCTCCTGGTTGTTCGCGCAGCCGTGGGTCACGGCGGTCGTCGTCGGACCTCGCCGGCCGAAACACCTGGAGCCGGCGTTGCGCGCGCTCGACCATCCTTTGACCGGCGCGGATGCCGAAGAAGTGGCCGCGCTCTTCGCGTGACGATCGGGGCCTAGGGCGAAAGGCGCTCGACCACCCAGCCGCCGTCCGAGCGCCGGTAGCGCAGGCGGTCGTGCATGCGGTCGTCGCGGTGCTGCCAGAACTCGTATGCATCGGGAACGAGGCGGTAGCCGCCCCAATGATCGGGCCGGCGCACGTCGCTGCCCTCATGCTCGCGCGCG
>VAXG01000034.1 GCA_005883355.1 Actinomycetota bacterium
CGACCGCAGGCGTGATGCTCTTCGTCGCCGTCGCCGCCGTCAGCGTGCTCCAGCTCCGGTTGCTCAGGGTCGACGAGTAGCGCGACGATGTCGGCACTGGGCCTCCACGAACGACTGGGCGACGTGCGTTGGAAGTACCTCGTCTCCCGCGGTCTGATCTACCTCGCGCTCGCCGTCATCACCGTCGTGATGCTCTACCCCTTCTACTACATGGGGGTGAACGCCTTTCGCTCGCTCGACCAGTACTACGCTGGACACGGCTTCTCCCTCGCGAGCTGGCACAACCTGTTCAAGTCGTTGCCGGTCGGCCGCGAACTCCTGAACTCCACGCTGATCACCGTCGGAGCGATCGCGCTCATCCTCGCCGTCAGCACAACCGGCGGTTACGCGTTTGCGGTGCTTCGCTATCCGGCCTCTCGACTGATCTTCCTGATCGTGATCGCCGCCATGATGGTGCCGATGCAATCGATCATCGCGCCGGAGTACGTCAACCTCGCGAACCTCGGTTTCATCAACCACCGCTACGGCGCGATCCTGGTGTATGCCGCGCTCGGCGCACCGTTCTCGACGTTTCTGATGACGACCTACTTCCGACGGATACCTGAGGAGGTGATCGAGGCTGCGCTCATCGACGGCCTCGGCTACGGACGGGTCTTCTTTCTGATCATGCTGCCGCTCGCGGTGCCGGCAATCGTCACGATCGCGGTGCTGCAATTCATCCAGGTCTGGGACGACCTGCTCGTGGGGCTGCTGTTTCTGCAGACGCCCGATGTCCGTCCGATCACCGTCGGACTCGCCACGATCCCGTCGCAGCACCTCCTCGACGTTCCCCTCCTCATGGCCGGCTCGCTGATCAGTGCGCTCCCCGCCGTGATCGTCTACCTCGTCTTTCAGCGGTACCTGATCAGCGGCCTCACGATGGGGATCAGCAAGTAATGGAGCCGCCCTGCCGAGGCGCCGAGGTTCGAGAAACGGCCTCTCTATACGGAAGTGGTCAGCCCGCATCAGGGTTGCTCGTCTCGTTTCAAACGGCGCGTTTTTGGCCGATTGGGATGGAACAGTTAAGAGGTCGCAAAGGTGCATGGCGGTGATCAGTCGGACACGTCATGAGCCGAGCTCGTCGACGGTAGAAGGGTCGACACCAGCAGAGCCGCGGATGGAGCCTTTATGGAGCCCCGTGGTTGCAACGAGACAATCTCTCGTCTGTCCCGTCTAGTAGAGCCCTTGCCCGCTTCGGCGTCAAGGAGCGTTCATCGAGGTCCACGGACTCGCCATGAACCCCGAGTGCGGGTACGTCGCAGGCGGTCGCCAGACCAGGCCGCTGAGGCCAGCGAACCGCCAAAGCACTGCTAATCGGTGACGTCCCTGGCAAGCGCCTCGCGGCCCGCCCGGATCCTCGTGTTCGACCACGACGCGATCTCTGACCGCGCGGCGCGCTCCCTGTCGGGGCTGCCCGACCAGCCTGATCGGGGCGGCGAGGATCGCGCTTCGACCGAGCGCCCGCCCCCTGCGTCAGGCTTCGACTTGCGCCGGACCCGTTTTCGTTCGGCGCGTCCTGAGCGAGTGCTTGATCACGGCGAGTGCCACGAGCAGTCCCGCCAGTGCGACGCCGCCGTACGCGACCGTCGTGATCCAGTCGCCGAGGCCGGTGCGTGGCCAGAAGGGGGCGTTCGCGTCCTCGAAGGTGAAGAGTGCGGCGGCGGCGATCGGGCCCCCGAGACCGCCTCGCCTGATCCAGACGACCGCCAGCAGGAGGAGCGTCGCGAAGCCGGCAGCGCCCGCGGGGAAGCTGATGAAGAAAGCGTCCACGTACTCGCCGACCGCGAGGAGCAGTGCGATCGCGATCAGTAGACGGCGCCGATCAGGGACTCTCGTTGCCATGGTTCCTCCCGTAGTCGTTGACACCACCGAGGCTAGGAAGCCGCAGCGCGCCTGTCGTCGCGCGGGCGGCTGATCTTGCGGTCAGCCGGTCGGCTGATCTTCCGGCGGTCGCGGATCGGCCGACCGGCCGATGACAGATCGCTGCAGGCGGTCTAGGTTGAAGCCGTGGGCACCAGACTTGCCCGTCTACGCCGCTTCCGGCCCGACCCGCTGACGCGCGACCGGACGCTCGCGACCCTGCTCACGGTCGGCGCCGAGCTCCAGGTTTGGCTGGGCGGCGGCGCCGGTCACCACCGGCTCGCCGCGGCGCTGGTAGCGCCGGCGGTGACGGCGTCGGTCGCCTTGCGCCGCCGCTACCCGACGCTCGTGGGGATCGGCGTACCAGTGCTGACGGCGTTCGAGCTGGCTCTCTGGGGCGACCCGCAGATCGTCGCCAACGCTGTCGCCTACTTCTGCGCCCTGTATGCGCTGGCGGTCTGGACGCCGCCGCGACGCTTCGCGCTGGGCGCGGCGCTGATCGTGGCGGTCGACCTCGCCGCGAGCGCCGGCCCCAAGGGAAACCTGCACAACGCGCTGCCGTTCGCGCTCGTCACGCCCCTGGTGATGCTGCTCGTCCGCCGCGTCGTCGGCGACCGCGAACGCCGCGCCCAGCTCGCCGAACGCGAGCGCGACCTTGCGGCGCGCGAGGCGGTTGTCGAGGAGCGGGCGCGGATCGCGCGTGAGCTGCACGATGCGATCGCGCACAACGTCTCGATGATGGTCGTCCAGGCCGGTGCCGAGCGGCGCGTGCTCGAGGGCGAGCGCGGCCCGACGCGGGACGTATTGGAGACAATCGAGCGGATCGGCCGCGGCGCCCTGACCGAGATGCGCCGCCTCGTCGGAATGCTGCGCAGCGACGCCGGCGACCCGCTCGCGCCGCAGCCGGGGCTCAACGATCTTCCGACACTGGTGACGCAGGTGCGCGAGGCGGGCCTGCCGGTCGAGCTGCACGTCGACGGCGAGCCACGGGAGCTCCCGGTCGGGATCGAGCTGTCCGCCTACCGGATCGTGCAGGAGGCCCTGACGAACGCACTCAAGCACGCCGGCGAGGCGCACGCCAGCGTCAGCGTCCACTACGGCGCCGAGTCGCTCGAACTCGAGATCGTCGACGACGGCGGAGGAGGTGCAGCGCCCGTCTCGAGCGGTGGGCACGGACTGGTCGGGATGCGCGAGCGCGTAGCGCTCTACGGCGGCCGCCTCGACGCCGGCCGCCGACCCAGCGGCGGCTTCGCCGTCCGCGTGCTGCTGCCGATTCGATGACGACCGTCCTGATCGCAGACGACCAGGCGCTCGTCCGGGTCGGACTGCGCAAGATCCTCGAGGCAGAGCCGGAGACAAGCGTCGTCGGCGAGGCAGGCGACGGCGAGGACGCCATCGCCGCCACGCGGCGCCTGCTGCCCGACCTCGTGCTGATGGACATCCGCATGCCCGTCCTCGACGGAATCGAGGCGACCCGGAGGATCGTCGCCGCCCGGCCCGACACACGCGTTTTGATCCTGACCACCTTCGGCCTCGACGGCTACGTCTACGACGCTCTGCGCGCCGGCGCGAGCGGCTTCATGCTCAAGGACGCCCCGCCTGAAGAGATTGCGGCCGCCGTCCGCATCGTCGCCAACGGCGAAGCACTCCTCGCCCCCGCGGTCACCCGAGCGGTGATCGAAGAGTTCGCACGGCAACAGCCCACCGCCGCGACCGCGTCGCCGCCAGCCGTCGCCGAGCTAACACCGCGCGAGCGAGAGGTGCTCGACCTGCTCACCCGCGGCCTCTCCAACCCCGAGATCTGCCAACAACTCGTCATCAGCGAGGCAACCGCGAAGACGCACGTCGCCCGCATCCTCCAGAAGCTCGACCTGCGCGACCGCGTGCAAGCCGTGATCTACGCCTACGAGAGCGGCCTTGTTCGTGCCGGCAGCAAGTAGCTCACCGCAGCACCGCACCACGCACGGGCAGACGTGCGCTCAAACTTCGGACCAGCCTGGCGCTTTCACTCTGACCGAATTGCATTCCCTGCATCGCGTCTGAGAATGCGGTTGACGCAGATCAGGCGAGAGGACGCTGGCCCCGGCGGCACCGCTGTGATCAGAGCCGGCGTGCCCCGCGATGGTTAGGGTCGCGGACGTGAACGAGCTTCACATGGACGTTTTGGGCGACGGCGTTCCGGCGCTCTTCGTCCACGGGAGCTTCGGCTGGGGCCTCGAAACGTTCCCAGAGCAGTGTGCGCTGGACGATCAGTACCAGTGCCTGGTCAGCCACGAGGCCGCAGCACACATTCTCACTTTGGGCGCGTTGCGAGCCGCGTGACTCAGATCCTGACGATCGCCGCGGCGCTGGAACCCGGCCAGCAGCAGTACCTGCTCGAGGCGCGCCAGATGCAGGCGCTCTCGTTCGCAGTGCACATCCCGCTCGTCTGTTTCGGGATCGCACTGCCGCCGCTGCTGCTCTTTGTCGAGTGGCTGTACCTGCGCACGAGCGACGAGCTCTACCGGACCCTCGCGCGCCGCTGGACGCGGATCATGGTCGCCCTATTTGCCGCTGGCGTCGTGACCGGGACGATCCTCAGCTTCGAGATGGGGCTGCTCTGGCCGAACTTCACCGGCACCTTCGGCGGCGTCTTCGGGCTCGGCTTCGCGATTGAAGGCTTCTCCTTCTTCATGGAAGCGATCTTCATCGGCATCTACGTCTACGGCTGGGATCGCCTCTCGCCTCGGGCGCACTTCGCTAGCGGGATCCCGATCGCGATCGCCGGCTTCACCGGCTCGCTAATGGTGATCTCAGTGAACGGCTGGATGAACCATCCGACCGGGTTCCGGCTCAGCCACGGCAAAGTTGTCGACGTGCACCCCTTCCGGGCGCTGTTCGCGAACAGCTACTTCTGGCACGAGCTGATCCACATGTACCTGGCCGCGTACATCGTCACCGGCTTCCTGCTCGCCGGCGCGTACGCCTTCGGTCGGCTGCGCGGCCGCTTCGGCCGCTACGAGCGGACGGCGCTCGCGGTCGCCCTCGCAGCGGCGGCGCTCGCATCAGTTGCCCAGGTCTTCGTCGGCGACTGGAACGGCCGCGAGGTCGCGGCCACGCAGCCGACGAAGCTCGCCGCCTTCGAAGGGCTGGGGCGCACGACTTCGGGTGCGCCCGTCCACATCCTCGGCTGGTACAGCCACGGTCACGTCGAGTACGGCATCCCGCTGCCGCGGCTCCTTTCCCTGCTCGCCTTCCACAGCACGCAGGCGACCGTAGAGGGCCTCGACGCCGTCACACCGGCCGATCGTCCGCCGGTGAACGCCGTCCGGCTGGCCTTCCAGACGATGGTCGGGATCGGCAGCCTGCTCGCACTCCTCTCTGTCGTCTTCCTGTTCGCACGGATTCGTCTGAAGCGGCTGCCGGAGTCGACCTGGTTCTACCGCGCGCTGGTCGCAGCGGGACCGCTTTCGGTTGTCGCGTTGATCGCAGGCTGGGTCGTGACCGAGGTGGGACGCCAGCCCTGGGTCGTCTACCGCGTGATGCGAACGTCACAGGCCGTGACCGGCGCCGGCGGCGTCCCCATCGGCTACGCAACACTCGCCATCGTCTACCTCGCACTCGCCGTGGCCGTTGGGTGGGTCTTGTGCCGCCTCTACCGGGCACCGCTCGCGGAGCCAATCTGATGCACCTTTACGATCTGCCGCTCGCCTTCGCCCTCGTCGGCCTCGCGCTCTACACGGTGCTCGGAGGCGCCGACTTCGGCGCCGGCTTCTGGCAGCTTGTCGCCGGCAAGGGCGAGCGAGCCGACGAGATCCGCGACCACGCCCATCACGCGATGGCGCCGGTCTGGGAAGCCAACCACGTCTGGCTGATCTTCGTCCTCACCGTCGTCTGGACCGCCTACCCGGCCGCCTTCGGCTCGATTGCTTCGACGCTTTCGATCCCGCTCTTCATCGCTGGCATCGGCATCGTCATGCGCGGCGGCGCCTACGCCCTCCGCGCGGGAACCAGGACCGCCGGTGAGCAACGCCGCGTTGACACCGTCTTCGCGGTCTCGTCCGTGCTGACGCCGTTCGCGCTCGGCACGGTCATCGGCGGTATCGCCTCCGAACGCGTGCACGTCGGCAACCCCGGCGGCAGCCTCACCTCGAGCTGGCTCAACCCCACCTCGATCACGATCGGGCTCCTCGCCGTCGCGAGCGCCGCCTACATGGCCGCCGTCTTCCTCAGCGCTGACGCCGAGCGCCACGGCGATCGCGATCTTGCTGAGCGGTTCCGCCTGCGCGCGCTCGCCGCCGGTGTCGCGGCGGGCGCAGTAGCGAGCGCCGGACTCATCGTTTTGCGCTTCGATGCCCACCGGCTCTTCACGCATCTCACCCAAGGAGCAGGGCTCCCAGCGCTCGTCCTGTCGCTCCTGGCCGGCGTCACGACGCTCGCGCTGATCTGGCGACGACGGTACGAACCCGCCCGCTACACCGCCGCGCTCGCAGTCGCATCGACGATCGCCGGCTGGGCACTCGCCCAGCAACCCCTCTTCCTCCGCGACCTGACCGTCCAACAAGCGGCGGCCGGTCACGACACCCAGGTCGCGATCATCGTGGCAGTCCTCGCGGGCGGCGTGATCCTCTTCCCGTCACTCGCCCTGCTTTTCCGCCTCACGCTCGGTGGCCGGTTCGTTCACGCAGAACCGACCGGCGACGAGCAAACCACCCCGATGACTCGCCCGCTACAGCCGAGCGCCCGCGGCGCACGCCTAGCCGCAGCCTCGCTCCTCGCAGGCACCGGCTTGCTCACCATCGCCAACACTGGCTGGGCGCACGCGATCGGCATCGCCTGCTTCTTCTCGTTCCTCGCCTTCGGCTATCGCGCGGTACTCGGCAGCGACATCCTCGGACCGCTCACACCCACCCGTCCAGGCAGGCAACCGTAGTGCGATTA
>VAXG01000071.1 GCA_005883355.1 Actinomycetota bacterium
AGCCGGTGAACCAGGAGTAGGTCTTCCCGGATAGATACTTCGTCCACTGGAAGACCGAGCCTGCGACGGGGTAATGACTGGACAACTCGGCCCAACCAAGGGCGATGATGAACTGCCCGATCGCCACAATTGGCCAGCTCCAGAAGAAGACTCCGCCGATTGTCGTCAAGCCGAGTGCGAACAGCGTAAAGATGCCGGTCGAGGGCGAGATGTAGCTGAATGCAACGGCGAACGAACTAAAAACGCCCAACGTGCGACGGAGCTCCTGCTTGTAGCCGAAACGGGCTAGATCTGCCTCGTCGCGAGCCGCGTCGCTGGCCGTCTCGTCGTGGATGTCCACCATACGGGAGCCTCCAAATTAGGGGATCCGGCGATTTAGCCACGACGCCGCGCATGTTGTCAATGCGCATGGGGTTTCGAGCCTGCGCACTTGTGTCCACTAAGAGGCGCGCGCTCGTCTACGGCGCCTGAAGCGCACTGAGGAAACGTGCCTCAGCGGCGGTCCGGGCCAGGCGTTCGAAGTGCTCTTCGGCGTAGGTGGCGAAGTCGAAGTCGAGCTCGGAGATCGCAAGCTGCACGACACCCCACATCGCCTCCCGGAAATCGGACATGAAGCGCATCAGGACGAGCGCATCGGCGTCGTCGCTGCCGTAGGCCGAGAGCAGAGCGTGCTCGGCCTCCTCCGTCAGCTCGTGATTGACGGCGAAGTTCCCGAGGTCGAAGAACGGGTCGCCCATGCCGGCGTATTCCCAGTCGACGAGCCAGAGACGGACACCGTCGTCGATGAAGTTCGCATTCAGCAGGTCGTTGTGGCACGGCCGAAGAGGAGCGTCAGAGCGGCGGCGCTCGATCTGGTCGGCAAGCTCCTTCGCGCGCTCGTACGCGGACGGCACGTCGACGCCGTGCTCGTGGGCGGTGTCGAGGTAGGCCTCGACGACACGAAAGCTGTCGAAGCGCCCCGGCAGGTGAGGGCCATCGTGGAGCCGGCGGAGCGCAGCGCCGACGCGATCGACGTCCACTTTTCCGACCTCGCCGTCGACGTATCTCGTCACGAGGTAGCCCTCGGGTTCGAGATAGGCGACCACCTCCGGCCCGAGCCCGAGGTCCGCCGCAACGCTCGAGGCGGCGTACTCGGCTGACCGGTCGATCCCGAGGAGCTCGGTATCCCTGCCGCCGATCCGCAGGACGAACGTTCGTCCATCGGCCTCGACCTTGAAGTTCCGGTTCGTGATCCCGCCGCCGAGCGGCTCGATCGCCACCTGTTGCCCCGGCCAAACCCGTTCGGCCAGTTGCTCGGGCTCCACTGGTCGATCCTAGTCCGTAGCCGCCGCGTGCTACGCGCGGATGCGTTCGCCCTTCGGGTCGACGAGGGGCTCGTCGGCGACGGCGCCTGGAATCCAGTCCCCGAAGATCTCCACCTCGACTCTCGTGCCCGAGGCCACCGACGACCCGGGTAGGTAGGCGTACGCGATCGAGCGTTCGACGCTATAGCCGTAGCCGCCGCTCGTGACCCGGCCCACGATCTCGCCGCCGACTCGGACCGGCTCGGAGCCGAGCGCTACGGCGCGTGGATCGTCGAGGACGAGACACGCGAGACGGCGCGTGGGCTCGCACGCGGCGACCAGGGCGTCGCGGCCAATGAAGCCGTCCTTGTCGAGCTTGACCGCGAACCCGAGACCCGCCTCGAAGGGCGTGTCCTCGGGAGTGATGTCCGAGCCCCACACGCGATAACCCTTCTCGAGCCGGAGCGAGTCGATCGCCTTGTAGCCGCCAGGCACGAGACCATGTTCGCGGCCAGCCTCCGAGATCGTGTCCCAGAGTCGGAGGCCGTACTCGACCGGGCAATAGAGCTCCCAGCCGAGCTCGCCGACGTAGGTGACTCGCAACGCGAGACACGGGACGAAGCCGATAGATAGCTCTCGCGCGCGCATGTACGGGAAGGTGAGCTCTTCAGTCGTCAGCGGCTGGAGGATCGCCCGGGCGTTCGGTCCCCAGAGACCGAGGCACGCGTACCTCGAGGTGACGTCCTCTACCTGAACGGTCTCGGGCGCGTGCAGGCGTATCCAGGCGAGATCGTGCCGGCCGAAGGCCGTCCCTGTGACGATGCGAAAGCGGTTCTCGGCCAGCCGCGTGACGGTGAAATCGCACTCGATCCCGCCGCGCTCGTTGAGCATCTGCGTATAGGTGATCGCCCCGACGTCGCGTGCGACCTTGTTGTCACAGAGCCGCTCGAGAAACTCAGCTGCCTCCTCCCCAACGATCTCGATCTTTGCGAAGGAGGTCTCGTCGAAGAGCGCGGCGGTCGTACGGCAAGCGATGTGCTCGGCTCCGATCGCCGGCGACCAGAGCCGGCCCGCCCAACCGCGCGGCCTCAGCGACTCGTCGCCGAAAGCGGCGTTGGGCTCGAACCAGTTCACACGTTCCCAGCCGGACTTCTCCCCGAAGGCCGCGCCGAGCTCCTGCGCGCGTGCGTAGGTCGGTGACACGCGCAAGGGCCTCCCGGCTTTGCGCTCGTGCCCGGGGTATTTGATGTCGTAGTAGGTCGAATAGACCTCGGTCGTGCGGGCGAGCGTGTAGTCGCGGCTCTCGTAGTGCCGCCCGAAGCGACGCGAGTCCATCTCCCAGACGTCGAGGCTCGGCAGTCCCTCGACGATCCACTCGGCCAGCAACTGCCCCATCCCGCCTGCACCAGCGAGCCCATGTGCGCAGAAGCCGGCGGCGACCCAGAAGCCGTGGACGTCCGACGGGCCGAGGATGAACTCGCCGTCCGGCGTGAACGCCTCGGGGCCGTTGATCAGTTTGATGACCTCCGCGTCCCCGAGCCCGGGCACGCGCGCGAGTGCGCCCTCCATCAGCTCTTCGAAGCGTGGCCAGTCCTCGGCGAGGAGCTTCCCGTTGAAGTCCTCCGGGATGCCCTCGAGCGACCAGGGCGCCGGGTGCCGCTCGTACCCGCCCATGACGAGGCCGCCGGACTCACCGCGGAAGTAGACGAGCAGAGACGGGTCGCGCATCGTCGGTACGTCGAGCGGGACCCCGTACGGCTTCGTGATCAGATACTCGTGTGCCATCGGGATCACCGGGACGTTCACGCCGGCCAGCCGTCCGATCTCACCCGCGAAGATTCCGCCCGCGTCGACGATGATCTCCGCGCGTATCTCACCGCGATCGGTGACGACACCTGTGACCCGGTTGCGGTCGACGTCGATGGCCGTGACGCGCGTGTTCGTGTAGATCTCGGCGCCGCGCCGGCGGGCGCCCGCCGCGAGCGCGAACGTCAACTGGCTCGGGTCGATGTAACCATCGCTCGGCAGGTAGGCCGCGCCGAGCACGCCCGCGGTCGACATCGGCGGGAACAGGCCTTGTGCAGCCTCGGCCGAGACGAGGTCGAGCTGCAGCCCGAAGGTCTTTGCCCAGCCGGCTTGCCGGGCCAGCTCTTCCATCCGGTCGGGTGACGAGGCAAGGCGGAGCGATCCCACCTCGTGCCAGCCGGTTTCGAGCCCGACCTCGTCTCCGAGCGTCCGGTAGAGCTCGACCGAGGTCATCATCATCTTGGTGAGGCTGAGCGAGCCGCGGAGCTGTCCCACCAGACCGGCCGAGTGGAAGGTCGATCCGCTCGTGAGCTCGGCGCGCTCGCACAACACGACGTCGTCCCAGCCGAGTCGCGTGAGCCAGTAGAGGATCGAGCAGCCGCCGACGCCGCCGCCGATCACGACCGCACGCGCGGCGTTCTTCACGCGCAGACCCTATCCCGGCATCGGACGGTCGCCGGGCCGGAAAGTCCCTGGAATTCGACCTTGGCCGACTCCCTCGGATGGGGGACGCCCAAATGGCCTGCAATGGACGATGTTTGGAGCACTACCTGCGGTTGGCGAAGATGGAGAACAAGCGGCGAACACCTACACGGTCCTCGACGGCTTCGAGGTTCCTGTCGACCTTCGAGTCGGCGGGGCTTGCTGCGGCCGCGACCTTTGCCGGCGCGCTCTGGGTCGGCCTTGCTCTACCCGGTCTTCCTCTGCTTCCAGGTGTCGGCGGCGGTCAGAACTCAAACGTGGCCATCGCTCTCAACAGCGCAGTTCTCGGCGTGCAGGACAGCCGCACTTTCGCAGGGTCCGCCGCGGCCTCGGGTCGACAGGCGCGTCTTCTCTCCCTGTTGCTTCCGACGCCCGATCCGCTCGGCAAGAAACTCGCGACAAAACGACCCGATACGCAGGCAGGGTCGGACGCGCCGATGGTCATCGCGCTCCCAGCGCTTCCCCCGTCACACGCCGAGAACCCCCCGCCTGACACTCCTCGAGTCGTCGAGAGCTCCCAGGTCGCGCCGACGGTTTCCGTCCCCGCCCCTTCCCCTCCTGAGCCGGCGCGGCTGCCCGCCCCGTCGCAGCCGCCGCCCCCGCGCGCGCCCGAGCCGGACCCGCCGACACCGGCACGTCCTACCGACCCCAACGTCCCTTCGTCGGGGGCGCAGCCACCCCTGGCAGGCGACACGCCGTGGAACGACCCGACCGCGCCGGACACTGCGTCGCCGTTGGACCCTGGCGCAGGCGGTAGCAGCAGCGGAAACGGAAACGGCAGCGGCACTGGAACTGGAACAGGAACAGGCACCGGCGTGGGCAACAACAGCAACGGCAACGGCAACTCGGGTGGCAACAACCCGAACGCCGGTGGGGGCAATCCCAACGCCGGCGGCGGAAGTTCCAACGCCGGCGGCAACGGCAATGGCAATGGCAACTCGGGTGGTAAGAACCCGAACGCCGGCGGCGGAAATCCCAACGCCGGCGGGGCCAACGCCGGCGGCAACGGCAACGCGGGTGGCAACAACCCGAACGCCGGCGGCGGCAATCCCAACGCCGGCGGCGGAAGTTCCAACGCCGGCGGCAATGGCAACGCGGGCGGCAACAACCCGAACGCCGGCGGCGGAAATCCCAACGCCGGTGGGGCCAACGCCGGCGGCAACGGCAACGGCAATGGCAACGCGGGCGGCAACAACCCGAACGCCGGCGGCGGAAATCCCAACGCCGGCGGCGCTAACGCCGGCGGCAACGGCAACGGCAACGGCAGTGGCAACGCGGGCGGCAACAACCCGAACGCCGGCGGCGCGAATGCTGGCGGCAATGGAAACGGAGCCCCGAAAGGGTCCCCGAAAAAAGGGCCGTAGATGAAGAGCGGCTTTCGTTCTCGCTACGGGCGGCTGGCCGTCACCAGGGCTGCGCTGGTCGTCTTCCTGGTTTGCGCGGCCGCCATCGCCGCGGTCGTCTTCACCCTCGACCTGAGCGCCAGACACTCGAACCGGCAAGAGGCACGCACCGAGCTTGCGAGCACCGCACGAGTCGCTGCTTCGACGTTCTCGACAATGCGGGCCAACCTTCGGACGCGGGTCAGCGAGCTGGCCGCATCGGCGTCACTCCAAAAGGCGCTGTTGGCGAAGAACAAGACTCGGCTCAGGTCGCTCGCAGCCTCGCACGACGCGCGCATCGATCTACGAGGTCGCAGCTTCGGAACGATTCCGCAGGGAGCACGAGTCACGGCGACGGCAACCCTTGCGAGGCACGGTCAAGCAGTCGCACGGGTCACCATGGCCGTCCCGCTGGATCGCTCCCTGCTCGCGGTCCTCCAGGCTGCAACGCCGATGCCGAAACACGCCGCGCTCGTTCTCGTCCAGCACGATCGTGTCATCGCGGGAGGCCCGTCCGGCACTCATGTGGACCTCGGCGCCGACCGCATCGAGCTTGGACGTGTCCCGTTCTTCTCGACAGCAACGAAGCTCGTGGCCGGGAATGCGTCGCTCGTCGCGGTCGAGTCTGTCTCGGCCGTGACGGCTCGAGTGAATGCATACCGGAGGCGCCTTCTCTTCGCCGCGGCGATCACCCTTGCGCTCGCAGCCGGGCTCGCGACGCGGCTCGCACGCCCCGTCGCCCGCGTCTTCGCCGATCTGGCGCGGCTGACGCGACAAGCGCAGACAGACGGCTTGACCAATCTCGCCAACCGGCGCGCGCTCGACGAACGGCTGGACGACGAGGTCGACCATGCCAAGCGTCTCGGCACGAACATTGCGTTCGTCATCGCCGACATCGACAACTTCAAGTCGATCAATGACAGCCATGGGCACCAGGCGGGCGACGAGGTTCTGCGGCGGGTCGCCCAGACGTTCGCCGAGGCCGTCCGCGAGCTGGACCTGCCGGGGCGCTACGGCGGCGAGGAAATCGCCATCGTCTTGCCCGGGACGAATTTGACTGGAGCACGAGCGCTGGCGGAAAAGATCCGCAAGAGGCTCGAGGAACTGACGCTCACGACGCCGGACGGAATTGCTTTCCAGGTCACAGCGAGCTTCGGAGCGGCCTGCTTCCCGGCCCAGTCGAGCGTCGAGGCCCTGGTCGCTGCGGCCGATGCCGCACTCTACGAGGCAAAGCGAACAGGCAAGAACCGCGTCGTGACGGCGACGGCCAAGCGGAAGACCCGCGGCCGCACAACGGGCGCGGACGTTCCGGCGCCAGCTTAAGTGCCGAGGTAGGTCGCCTCACCCGGCACGAGCCGCGCGGCGCTATGGAATCATTCCCCGGATGGGCCGCCGGGGTCTGCCTGTCACTCTCGCCGCCCTTGCGGTCTCGGGCGCGCTCGGAGTACTCGGGCCGTCCTCAGCGAACGCGTCCTGGGATCAGGTCCACGTGAGAGTGGTGACGTTCCACTACGCGACGCACGGCGGTCATCGTCGCGCGGCGTACGTCGTGCTGCCGGACTGGTATGGGCCCGGCAACAATCCACCGCTGCCGCTCATAATCTCTCCGCACGGACGCGGCGTCTCGGCGGAGGAGAACGTCGATCGTTGGGGCAACTTGCCCAGCGTGGGGCCCTTTGCCGTTGTGAACCCGGAGGGTCAGGGCCGCAGGTTCGGACAGTTCTCCTGGGGCTACCCCGGCCAGATCGCGGACCTCGCCCGTATGCCGCAGCTCGTCAGTCGCAACATCCCGTGGCTGCGAATCGAGCCGAGACGCGTCTATGCGTTCGGCACGAGCATGGGCGGCCAGGAGACCTTGCTGCTCGTCGCACGCCATCCCAAGCTACTCGCCGGCGCCGCTGCGTTCGACCCCGTGACGGACATGGCCCGCCGCTACCGCGATTTTGCTCGCCTTCCCTGCAACCGCGGCTGCCTGAGGACATGGGGAGACCCTCTCGGTTTCGGGCTGCGCAAGCTTGCGCGTGAGGAGATCGGCGGCACTCCGCGCAGCGACCCCCGCGCCTACGCGCGCCGCAGCCCGATCACCTACGCACGCGCGATCGCGAGCTCTGGAGTACCGCTCCAGCTCTGGTGGAGCAGAACCGACCGCGTCGTCAGGTCGGCTGACCAGTCGGTGCCGCTCGCGCGCAAGTTGCGTCGCCTGAATCCCGCGGGTCCCCTCGAGACCGTCGCGGGCTCCTGGCCGCACTCGGCGGACATGCGTCCGTACTTCATGCTCATTCCTGCGCTGAAGAAGTTCGACCTCGTGGGCACGCGCAGTTCTTCCTCAGTGCAGGCTGCGCGGTCGGGTCCTGTCCACCCGTTACTGCCCTGGCATCGCGCCGTGCGCGATGCTGAAGGAAAGCTGCTGCCGTGGTACCGGCCGCAAGCAGGGCTCGGTTACGACCATGTACTGCGCATCGGGTGGAAGTTCATCGAGCGGCGTGTCCCCCGCGACCCACGCACGGGATCGAAGGTCTATCTCCACTATGCGGTGTTCGACGGTCGGACGCTGCACGGCGCGTATTGGCAGCACAACCCGGCTTTCCTCAACGCAACGTTCGTCGACTCCCTCGTGTCGTGGTACCCGTACTCGGGGGATCGCCAGGCGGTGCACACCGTCCAGGAGATGCTCGACTATCAGCTCGCCAGGGGAACATCGCCTGCGGGCTGGGCGTGGCCGCACGTTCCGTTCGCGACGAGCTGCGCGGGCGAGCGCAGATACGGTCGCTGCCTCGCCGGTCTCCCGCGGCACTTCTACGGCGGCATCGAGACCGACAAGGTCGGGATGCTCGGTCTCGGGTACCTCCTCTTCTACGAGCTCACCGGCCGGCGCCGCTACCTCAGTGCCGCCGTCGAGGCGGGAAATGCACTTGCACGCCACGTCAGGGCAGGGGACGCGACACACACGCCGTGGCCCTTCCGCGTCAACGCGCGTACCGGAGCGGTGCTGGACGGCGCAGAGTTCGGCGGGCTCGTCGTCGGGCCGGTTCGACTTCTCGACGAGCTCATCGAGGTGGGCGCCGGGAATACGGGCGCATACAGACGCGCACGCGATCTCGCCTGGTCCTGGCTGCTGAAGAATCAGCTCAATCCGAACAGTCCGGCCTGGAACCGCTGGAGCGGCTTCTACGAGGACGTTCCCTACAACCCACGCAGTCTCAACCAGGCAACGCCGACCCTCACCGCACGCTATGTCCTCAGCCACGACTCGCCCGAAGCTCTCGACCCGTCTTGGGACGAGCACGCGACGACACTCCTGAGCTGGGTGCGCACCTCTTTCGGACGCGGCCCGTTCGCCGGTGCATGGGGCATCGACGAGCAACGCGCGCCTGGGAAGCCCGGCTGCTGCTCGCCTGTCGGGCTAGGCAGCACGACGTCTCGCTGGGCGGCGGCCAACGCACTTCTCTACGCGCGCACCGGCGACGAGTCCGCGCGGGATCAAGCCGTGCGGTCCCTGAGCTACGCGACCTACTTCGCCACGCGCGACGGGCGCATCTCCTGTTGCGGGCAGCGGGCGGGTAACACGTTCTGGTTCAGCGACGGCTACGGGGACTATCTGCGCAGCTTCAACTGGGCGATGGCCGCGATGCCGGAGCTGGCGCCCAAGCGGCAGAACCATCTGCTCGGCTCCGGCTCTGTGGTCCAGTCGGTCGCGTACTCGGGGAGCAGCGTCTCCTACCGCACGTTCGACGCGCGCAGCACCGAGGTGCTTCGCCTTCGCTTCCGCCCTCGACGGGTAACGGCCGGCACGACCTTGCTCGAGCAGGACGATCTCACCGCAGAGGGCTACGTGATCCAGCCACTCGGCGGCGGCGACTACGCGATTCGGATCCGCCACGACGATTCGCGCCGGATCCGAATCGAGGGCTAGTACTTCCTCAGCTCTTGCGGGCGGTGGCTTTGCCGCCTTTGCGTCCCGCCGCCTTCTTCTGGGCCGTCGTCCCTCCCTGGCTGGACGACGAGCGGGATGAGCCCGAGTGCGACTTCTTCCCGCCGCGACTCGAGGCGCCGGGCGAGTTCGCGATCTTCGCCGCGCGCTCCTTCGACATCCCCTTCTCCTTTAGCGCCTCGTACTGCTTTTCGTTCTTCACGTTGGCACGTTTGGTGGGCATCCGACCTCCTCTGGTCGTTTTCAGCTCCGCTCGTTTTCCCCTGCTCCGAGAGACCAAACCAGCCTCGTAGCGCGCTACGCTCTGGGACATGGGGTCGCGGGGGGACTCGTGGGAATCGGTCGGCTGGGAGACAGCCTGGCAGCAGCCTGAGGAGGATTCCGATCGCGATCAGGTGCTCCGCCTTGCCCGGCAGCTCGCCGAGACTCGCGAGCGTCAGAACGTCGAGGCTCAGCTCCAGGTCGAAGACCTGAAGCGTGCGCTGCGCGAGCGCGCGGCGGATATCGCGCGCCGGGAGCTCGAGGTAGAGAGGCGCACGCGGAAGCTGGATGAGCTCGATGCACGGGGCCACGACGGACGGCGGCGACGCGTGCGCCGCTCCGAGCGGCCGCAGGAAGCCGACGGCGCCTACGCGGAAGAGTTGCTTACGCGGCGCGAGGCAGAAGTTCAGCAGCGGCTCGACGCGCTGGTCCCGCGGGAGCGCGCGGTCGCCGAGCGGGAAACCGTGCTCCGCGCGCGTGAGCTCGACGTCGAAGATGCCGAAGCCGCAGTGCTGACTCGCGAACAGGAGGCAGCGGAGTCGAGCGCTTCGGCGGCGCGCCGCAGGGTCGAGCTCGAGAACTCTCATGCCCGCCTGCGCGAAGGCGAAGCCGCACTTGCACGACGTCAAGCCGCGCTCGAAGAGCAGGAACGTCTGCTCGAGATTTCGCGCTCGGAAGTCTCACAAAGAACCGACGAGCTCGTCGCCCGCGCCGCGACCGTGGAGGGGGCCGAGCAGGTGCTGAAGGTAGAACGCACTCGGCTCCCCGCCGAAGAACGGGAGCTGGAGCGACGCAGCGTCGCCGGCCTTGAAACCCAGGACCACGGCGCCCATGCCGACCGCGAACGAGAGGCCGCGGCTGCAGAGCATCGCTCGACAGCAGAAGGCGAGCGCATGCTCGAGCAGCTCGAATCGCAGCTCGCAGCACGCGAAGCGGCCCTGCTCGCGCGCGAGGCCGACCTTCTACGCCTTCAGTCCGGCCTGGCGACGCAGCAGGAGAGCATTCGAAGACGCGAGCGCGTACTCGAGGACGCGGAGCGCATGCGCGAGCGTGAGACCGTCTTGCCGGCGGTCCCGTACGTGAGCTTCAGCGAGGGACTGGACGCCTTCAGCGGCGGCCGGCAACGCTCGAACTAAGAGCGCTCGGCCAGAACACGCTTGCAGACGTCGACGATCGCAGGGTCGAACTGCGTCGTGGCGCCTTCGTCGAGACGCCGCAGCGCCTCTTCGCGTGGAAGCCGCTTTCGGTAGGGCCGATCCGTCGTCATCGCGTGGTACGCGTCACAGACCAGGATGATCCGCGACTCGATCGGAATGTCCTCGCCCTTCCTGCCGTCGGGATAGCCGGTGCCGTCATAGCGCTCGTGGCAATGCCTCACGATGGGCCGGACTTCCTCGAGACGGTCGATCGGCGCAATGATCCGCTCGCCGAGCTCGGGATGCTTCTGGACGAGCTTGCGCTCCTCGTCCGTCAAGGGCCCCGGCTTGGAGAGAATCGCCTCGGGAATTCCGATCTTCCCGATGTCGTGGAACAACGCGCCCAGTTCCAGCCGCTTGAGCGAGCGCGTATCGAGGCCGAGCCCCTCGCCGACCTTCAGCGCGAGGTCGGTGATCCAACGCGCGTGTGAGGACGTGTACTCATCATTCGCCTCGAGCGCGTTGGCAAGGGCCTCTACGGTCTCCAGGAAGGTCTTCTCGAGGCTCTGGAAATTGCCCGCATTCGTGAGCGCGAGCTTCGCCTGGTGTGCGATGCCTGCGAGCAATCGCAAGTGCCGATCGCTGAACTCGCTGTCCTCGGGTGCGGCGACCGCGATGAAACCGAGCCGCCCACCGTCGAGCGTGAGCGGGGCGATTGCGAACGGGCTCCCCAGTCCGACCTCGTTGGCACCCTCGATCGCATCGCGCTGTTTGTCCGTGACGACGAACGGCTCCTTCGCGGAGAAGAGACGGTCCGCAGACTCGTGGTCGAAGTGCATCCTGGCGAGGCGTTCGCGGTCGAGGTCCGAATACCCGTGGGTCGCATGGACCCGGATCTTTTCTCCCGTCGCTTCCTGGAACCAGACCGATGCGCGCGGTGCACCGAGCGTTCGCGCAGATCGCTCGACGATGCGGCCGACGACCTCGTCCATGCCTTCGGCGGTCGAGACCTGTCGGCTGAACTCCAACAGTGCCGTCGCGCGCTCCGCCTCGCGACGAGCAGCTTCGTAGAGGCCGGCGTTCTCGAGGGCAACCGCGGCGTGGCCGGCGAGCACTTCCAGGAGGCGAACGTCGTCCTCGTCGAACTGGTTCAGGCCGAGCTTCGAGATCACGATGATGCCGACGACGCGCGTTCCGTACGTCAAAGGCACGACGACCTGCGATTCGTCGATGGCGTCGGTGCCTGGAAGCACCCGCGCGAACTCACAGTTCGCTGCATCGGCGATGAGCAGCGACTCGCCGGTCTCGGCAACTCGGCCGGTGATTCCCTGGCCGACCTTGCAGGCAAGGATCTCCAGCGGTTCTTGAGTCTCTGACGTGAATTGCCCGACGAACGCGATCGGGATGACGTCTTCCCCCTCGACCACCGAAACGCGGCAGTTGTGGTAATCGATCAACGAGCGGAGCTCCGTCGCGATCACGTTGCCGATCTGCCGCACGTCGTTGAGGCGATTCAGCTTGCCGCCCAGACTCTGCAGCATCTTCATGTGCGCCACGGAGCGCACGTCGCGCGTGGACGGAACCTCTTCGCCGTCCGGACGCTCGAGCTCGGCGTCGTCGTACAGGATGATCCGGTTCTTGCCGCGCGCCTTCGCCGTCATCATCGCCGCCTCGGCGCAGGCGATCAGCTCGCGGGGGTTCATCGCGTGCTCGGGCCCGCGCGCTAGCCCCACCGAGATCGTTATGCGGCCGGCCGGATCGAACTCCGTCGCCTCGACTCGCTCGACGAGCCGGTGCGCCAGACGCTCCGCATTCTTCGGCGAGCGCGAGGCGATCACGATCGCGAACTCCTCGCCGCCGAGGCGATAGACCACATCCGATGTGCGCATCGTGTCCTTCAAGGTGTCCGCGAGGCTGCGCAGGATCTCGTCGCCCGCTCCGTGCCCGTAGACGTCGTTGACGCGCTTGAAGTCGTCGATGTCGAGCATGAGGAGCGAGACCACGTCGTGCGAGCGGCTGGCATTCGCGAGGGCCTGGCGCAGGCGCTCGTGGAACGCCCGATGGTTGAAGAGGCCGGTGAGCGGATCCGTCTGCGCTTGATGCTCGAGCCGCGCGCGGATCTGCGCGTTGTCCAGCGCAAGCGCGGCAGCATCACCGAATCGCTTTGCGAGCTCGAACTCGTCCTGGTCGAAGAACGCCTGCTCGCCGAGCCTGTAGATGTTGAGTGCGCCCTTGATCGAGTCGCGCGCGATCAACGGAATCGTGATCAGCGCCTCCGGCTCGTCAGCAGGTGTTCCCGCCACCGTCGCCGTGCGCGGATCCAGGTGGGCCTTGTTCACGAGCACCGGCTCGCGATGCTCGACGCCCCAGCCGGTGAGCCCGACCCCAAATGGGCAACTGTCGGCCAGGATCTTGTCGGCCCACTTGTCACGCGCCCACACGGGGATCAGCAGACGCCGGGGCTCGTCGGCCTCGTAGATGGTCAGCGAGTCGTGCGGAACGAGCTCCGCCAAGGCATCCGCAATCCGGTCGAGCAGTGCGTCGAGGCTCTGCTCGGCGAGCACGTCGTGGAAGACGTCCGCCAGCCGGCGATAGGACTCGACGCGCGCGGTGCCCTCGGACGCATCGGAGAGCGCAGCCTCCTCGAGCAGGCGGAGTGGGAGAGCATGGTCGCTCATCGACACGTTTGGGTTCGCTTGTGCAGCCGCAGTGGAGTCCCCTTCTTCAAGAACCGACACACAGCAAAGCGCCGCGGAAGGCCGCTCGAATCCCCCGGCCGAGGGGTTCCCGTTCCTTGCGAGCGGTCATAGAGGAACCGTGGCTAGATCTCGGGCGACCGTCTCTGCGACGGACTTCCTCCCGGAAGAGCTGTCTCTGGCGGCACTCCGCGAGGCGGCGGCCGACTGCAAGGGCTGCACCCTCTGGCAGCTCGGCACCCAGACTGTCTTCGGAGAGGGCGCGGAGTCAGCCAGCGTGATGTTCGTAGGGGAGCAGCCCGGCGACCAGGAGGATCGAGCGGGGAAGCCCTTCGTGGGTCCGGCCGGACAGCTCCTGGACAAGGCGCTCGTCGAGGCCGGAATCGATCGGTCGACGACCTACGTGACGAACGCGGTGAAGCATTTCAAATGGCAGGCGCGGGGCAAGCGCCGAATCCACCAGAAACCGAACTCGGCCGAGATCACGGCTTGCCGACCGTGGCTCGAGGCCGAGCTCGCAGTGGTTCGACCGCACGTGCTTGTGCTGCTCGGCGCCGTCGCGGCGCAGTCATTGCTCGGCCGGGAGTTCCGCGTGACGCAGAATCGGCGCAAGCTGATCGAGTCCGATCTCGCGGAAGCCGTGACGGCGACGATCCATCCCTCGGCCATCCTTCGCGGCGAGCCCGAGCGACGCGAGGCGGAGTTCGACGCCTTCGTCGACGACCTGCGGTTCGTCGCGGGCCTGCTCTAGGTCGAGGCCTCTTCTTCGGCCTGGGCGCCCTCGGCCTCGCGCGCACGCTGTGCGAGATCACGACTCAGATCTTCGGGATCGTTGTCCGTGTCGTCCCAGGTCGGGTGTGGCGGCGGCGTTGCGAACAATTCGCGGACTGCGTAGGCAAGACCCGTTGCGAACCCGAATCCCAGCAGAAGTCGCCTCATGTCCACCCTCCCGTCGTCGTGGCCCGAGGGACCTACCTTACGACTCCTGGACAGAGCTGACGAACCGCTAGTCGCCCCAGTCGAAGTCGCGGCTGCGGCCCCAGAGGCCTTCCTCGGATTCCGGTGCGGTCTGCTCCGCGGTCTCCTCGCCCGGCCAGGCCAGGACAGCAGACTCGGAATTCACAGCCGGCACCTCGCCGTCCATGGTCTCTTCGAGGCGTGCTTGCTCCTCGGTCTTGAACAGTGGGTGGTTGTCGAAGGGATCCGCGTTCTTGTAGTGACCGAGCGGCATCGACTCCTCGAGCTTGGCGTTCCGCTCCTTCAGCTCGAGATGATCCTGAATGACCTTGGCGAAGATCGACGGCGTCTCAACTTGCATACAGGCTCCTGGGCTAGGGGGCTGGACGGTCCTGCGGGCGAGATTCTAGCCCTTCAGACGGGTTTTTCCACGGAAACTGCAGGAGAGTTACGGGTGCGAGACGGGCTCGCGCGCTGTCTCGACCCGGTTCTTCCCGGCCCGTTTCGCCTCGTACATGGCCGCATCCGCTGCTGCAAAGAGCTCGGAGGCCGTCTTCGCGGGAGGAATGGCGGCCACCCCGAAGCTGGCGCTGATCGGGATCGGGCTGCCGTCCACCGCGAGCAGGGTCCGGCCGCCGAGCAGGCCGCGGACGCGCTCGGCCAACTGGGCCCCGCCTTCGAGATCGGTCCCAGGCAGGATGAGAACGAACTCCTCCCCACCCCAGCGGCCGGCGAGGTCGACGTCCCGGACGGTCTCTTGGAGGAGTGCGGCGAACTCTCGGAGGACCGCGTCGCCGGCAGGATGGCCGTGCCGGTCGTTGACGTCCTTGAACCAATCGAGGTCGGCGACGACGACGGCCAGGGGCCCGCCGAACCGCTCGACCCGCGCGAGCTCGTCTTCCAGCGTCTCCTCGCACTGGCGCCGGTTGGCGAGACCCGTGAGGCCGTCGACCAGTGCCTGTCGTTCGACGATTCGATGCAGGCGTGCGTTGTCGAGCGCGACCACGGCATGCGAAGCGAGGGAAACGGCAGTCATGCGGTCCTCCTCGGTGAACTCGGCGCCGAAGAGGAGGAGAGAACCGAAGCTGATCGATCCAGCCTGAAGAGGTACCTCGAGGCGCTCTGGTCCCTTGTCGGGAAAGCCGGCCTTGACGAGCGAGCCGCTCGTCCCGACGATGACGCCGCCCGCGGCGTTTGTCGCCTCCATTGCAGCTTCCACGATGAGTCGCATCAACAGCTCGGCGTCGTGCGTCGCGCCGAGCGCCTCGCCGAAGCGCGAGGTGACGTCGCGCAGCCGTCCGCGCTCTGCCTCGAGCTCCTCGAGACGCGTCTGGAGCTGGAACGCCATCTGGTTGAACGTCCGTCCGAGCAGCGCGAATTCGTCCCGGCCCTGAACGGGGACGCGTTCTTGCAGGTCGCCGCGTGCGATTGCTGCTGCAGCGTCGACAAGTCTCCGGATCGTGCGCACGATCGTCCGACCTTCGACATACGCCACACACCCGACGAACACGAGCGCGGCGATGAGACCGATGAGCAGCTGGTTCGTCGCCTTCCGGTTGGCAGCGTCGATGAGCGTCTGCGGACTGATCACACCGAGGGTCGCTGTAGGTCGTCCGTCGAGCGTGCCGGCGACGAGAGCCCGATATCTCGTTCCGCCGAGCGAGACAGTGCGTGGCTTGCCCGAGAGGAGATCGAAGCGGCCGCGGAGGCCTACAGGCCCGGCCACGATCTGACCGTCCTCCACGAGGAGCACGTGGTCCGCACGCTCGAGTCCGGAGCGGGTTTCAAGACGACTGACGAGAGCGCCGTCGAGGGGAACGGACGCGACCACGGCTCCCCTCGTGCCGCCTGCTCCAACGACGGCGACTTGCCGCGTCGGTGCGAGCGAGTCGCGTTTGCCTACGCGGAAACCGCCGGGCGCTTCGACGGCGAGGTGTGGCCTTCCTCGGAGCATGCGCTCGAGGGCGGGACGGTCGTGAGCCAGGAGCGCCCGCTGGAAGGACGGTTGGCGGGCAAGCCTCTCGGCGGCGGTATTGGCTGCCCCGAGCGCCTCCTGGTAGGCCGCAAGGGTCGCCCGGAGGCCGGCCTGAAGGCGAGCGTCGACCCGCCGGGCCTCGCTTTGCGACGCGACCGTCGAAAAACCCCAAAAGGCGGCCGCCAGCGGAAGCAAGGACAACAGCAGGAAATACGCGACGAGTTTTACTTTGAAGCTACCCACGGCTTCCCTTCAAGCCTTTCTCCCCGAGTGCCGATACCCTCTTCAGCGAGGTATCGACAACCCAGGGGAGAAGCATGAGGGAAACGTGCGCGCGCGTCCTAGCCGCCGCGCTAATGACGGGAGCAATCGGTTTCGCACTGGCGATGCCCGCCTTGGTCGGCACTTCGCGGGACGCCGTCCGATCGTTGACAGCACCGCCGTCATCGCTTCAGCGCTCCGTGCACGTCGTGGCAACTGCGCCGCCGCGTCCGGTTCGAGCCGGGCGGCTCGAAGGCACGGGTCCGACTGTGCGGGCCGTCCCCGCGGCGGCCGTTCCGGCATCAGGCCGGCAGTCCAACCGCACGCGCGAGCCGAGGTCGGCCCCTAGGCCGGCACCGAGCCCAACCCCACAGCCGGCACCTGCAACGGATACACGCACCCTGGCCGACGAGACGCCCGCGCCTCCGGTCGTTCAGCCCACCGCTCCGACCCAGTCGCCCGCCGCTTCCGGAACCAGGAAAGGCAAGGCGCGTGGCATCGACAAACAAAAAGCCAAGCCCTCGGCACCCGAGCCCCAGCCCGAGCAGCCGGTACCTGCCGCGACGCCCCAGCCGCCCGACGAGCCCACGCAGCCCGAGGGCGAGAAAAAAGACCACGACCAGGGCCACGACAAGGGCAAGGGCGGCAACGGCAAGGGGGGCGAAGGCTAGTTCCGCTGTGCGAGGATGCGCTCGTGCGACCTCGCCTTACCAGACGTCTCGGGCCCGTCGGTGTCGCGCTGACAGCGTGGGACATCTGGCGCCGTCTGCCGCCCAAGCAGCGCAAGCAGATCGCGAACGTCGCGCGCAAGCATGGACCGAAGGTCGCCTCGCGCCTGTTGAAGGCGAGTGCCCGGGCGCGTTCGCGGCGCGCGAAGTAACGCCTAGGTCATTCCGAGAGCAGTTCGGACGATGCGGTCCTGCTCACGGAGGTGTGCGGTCGGATAGCCCTCGCTCGGGCTCGCCCGCCAGGGTCTGCCCGCGTAGGTGAGCGGGATTCCCGCCTCCTTCAGGGGCGCCTCCAGACGGTGCCGGATCGTCCGCCACGCGCCCATGTTCTGCGGTTCCTCTTGCGTCCACAGGACCTCGCGCAGGTTTGGATAGCCGGCGATGAGCTGCGCGTAGGCGTCGACGGGGAACGGATAGAGCTGCTCGAGCCGCGCGACCGCGACGTGCGTCGCCCCTGCCCGCGCCTCGTGCCCGGCGATGTCGTAGTAGACCTTCCCTGAGCAGAAGACGAGCCGCGTCACGTTCTCGTGGTTTGCGTCCGGATCGGCGATCGCCTGCCGAAACGAGCCTTCCGCAAGCTCGGCGAGCGTCGAGGAGGCCTGCTTCAGGCGCAAGAGCCCTTTCGGCGTCATCACCACCAGGGGGCGGCCGGCAGCGTCGAGAGCCTGACGCCGGATCAGGTGAAAATGCTGGCCTGACGTCGAGGGATTGGCGACCCGGATGTTCTCCTGTGCTGCGAGCTGCAGGAAGCGTTCCAGCCTTGCGCTGGAATGCTCGGGACCGTTTCCCTCATAGCCGTGCGGTAGCAGCAGGGTCAGCCGCGTCGTCTCGCGCCACTTCGCCAGGCCCGCGACTATGAACTGGTCAATCACGATCTGCGCGCCGTTGACGAAGTCGCCGAACTGCGCCTCCCAGAGGACGAGCGCTTCTGGTGCAGCAACGGAGTAGCCGTACTCGAAGCCGAGGCACGCGTACTCCGAGAGTGGCGAGTTGTAGATCTCGAACGCCGCGGTCGCGTCGTCGAGGTTCTGAAGCGGCGTGAAGGTCTCGCCGGTCTGAACGTCGTGCAACACAGCGTGGCGATGCGAGAACGTACCGCGTTCGGTGTCCTGACCCGTGAGCCTGATCGGGATACCCTCGACGAGCAGCGAGCCGAACGCGAGCGCCTCCGCCTGGCCCCAGTCGATTCCACCTTCCTCGATCGTCGTAAGCCGGCGCTGAAGCTGGCCCATCAGTTTCGGGTGGACGGTGAAGTGCTCCGGAACGCGCAGCAACTCTTCGTTCAACTCCCGCAGGCGGTCGGCTGCGACCGCGGTGACGACACCGTCGCCGCTCGAGAACGGGATCTTGCCCTCCGGTGGGTGCGGCACCCCGAAAGTCGCCTTCAGCGCTTCGTGAGCCTGCTTCAGCTCCGAGGTCACCTGAGCAGCCAGCTGATCGGCCTCCTCCTCCCTGACGACCTCCTCGGCAACGAGCCGCTGGGCGAACTGCTCGCGCACGGTCGGATGCTCGGCGATCTGCACGGTCATCAACGGCTGGGTGTACGCAGCTTCATCCTGCTCGTTGTGACCGTGCCGGCGATAGCCCACGAGATCGATGACGACGTCGCTCTCGAACCGGCGTCGAAACGCCAGAGCGAGACGGACGGCAGACATCGCCGCTTCGGCGTCGTCGGCGTTGACGTGGATGATCGGGACGTCGAAGCCTTTGGCGAGGTCGCTGGAGTAGCGCGTCGACCGTCCTTCGCCGGGGTCGGTCGTGAAACCCACCTGGTTGTTTGCAATCAGGTGAAGCGTGCCGCCCGTCGAATAGCCCTCGAGCGCGGAGAGGTTCAGCGTCTCCGCGACGCCCCCCTGGCCGGGGAAGGACGCGTCTCCATGAATCAACACCGGGAGGGCGACGTTCGGATCGTGCAGGCCGAAGCGGGTCGAGCGATCGGTCTGCTCGGCCCGCGCGCGTCCTTCGACGACAGGGTCCACCGCCTCCAGATGACTCGGGTTCGCGGCGAGGGTGACCGTGATCTCCCCGGCAGGAGTCGAGCGCGCCGCCGCGGCGCCCAGGTGGTACTTCACGTCACCGGTTCCGCCCTCGTCGGTGGCGACGACCGCGTCGATCGTCCGCTCGCCCTCGAACTCGCGCAGGATCGAGTCGTACCCGAGCCCGAGCGTGTGCGCGAGAACGTTGAGCCGGCCGCGGTGAGCCATCCCGATCACGACCTCGTGCGCACCGTTCTCCGCCGCTAGCTCGATCGCCTCGTCGAGCATCGGCACCATCACGTCGAGCCCTTCGATCGAGAACTGCTTCTGCCCGAGGAAGGCGCGGCGCAGGTATTGCTCGAACGCTTCGACACGCGACAGGCGTGCGAGCAGCTCCTTCTTCTCCTCTGCCGACAACGCCGTGCGGTACTTCCCGGACTCGATCGCCTGCCGGAGCCAGACACGCTTCTCGTGGTCGGCGATGTGCTCGATCTCGTAGGCGATCGTCCCGGTGTACGTAGCGCTGAGACGCGGCAGCGCATCGGCAAGCGTGTCTCCCGCGACGTACATGCGCAGGACGGCAGCCGGCACCCGCGCCTGGAGCTCGGGGGTCAGTTTCGGAATCAGGCGTTCGGGCTCGAGCGCGGGGTCACCGGGTGGCTCCGACCCGAGTGGATCGAGATGCGCCGCCAGGTGGCCGTGCATGCGGTGCGCCTTCACGAGAGCCATCGCCGCGGCGACGGCGCCGAGCAGCTCGTCGGAGACGGGCTCGGCCTGGGGCGCCGCCGCTGCTGGAGCGGGAACCGCTGCGGGCGCAGCAGGCGGGGCCGGATGACCGTTTCCCGCCGACTCAAGCAGGCGTGCCAGACCGGGATGAGTCGCGACGATCTCGCTGTCGCCGCTCTCGAAGAGCCGGCGCCATTCGGCCGGGACCGCGTCTGGGTTCTCGAGGTACTCCTCGAAGAGGTCGCGCGCGAAGCCCGCGTTCAGCCCGTCGACGTCAGTCACTACGTCCTTTGTAGCAACGAGGCGCGCTACCAGAGGGGATGGCTCGTGATCACGGCCACCGCGAGCCCGATCGCGAAGCAGGCAGCTCCGGTTGCGACCGCGTACGTCGCAAGGCGTGTGTTGCGGCCGCCTATCCCGACGGCGATCAGCGAGAGCAGGATCGCGAACGGGATGAGCCGGAGCGGCCGGTAGGCGACTCCCACGAGGCTGACGAAGATGGCGGCCGCTGCGAGAAAGCCCGCCACAGTCTCCGCCGGACGACTCTGCCGGGCTGCGGGTGTTGTGCTCATGTCCGTACCGCCGCGCGTCGCGTCCGCGCGTAGCCGCGGGTCGGGCGACCGTGCGGGCCGGGTCTGCGCGGACGGCCGTGCCTCGGCCTCCACACAGTCGGATCCGAGTCGTCCGAGGCCCTCATGAGCGCAGCCGACTGCTCGGGACGCGGCTCGGATTTGATCGCCCAGTAGACGACCCAGCAGAGATAGAGGATGGGAATCTTCATGATCACCATCAGCCAGATCAGCTCCCACACGATGGCCTCGAGTTTACCCCTGCCTGTCAGCCCGCAACCGCGGCCTCGAGCTTTCCCCTGATCAGCGCCTTGCCGTGGCCGTCGTACTGCGTGACGTCGAACGTCGCCCGAGCCCGCCCCGCCTGGATCCCGCGAATGGATGCGATCCGCACGGGCAGCCGGGCGAGCACCTCGTAGACCTCGGTGTACTTGCCCTGGTCGACGCCGATCCACCGGACGCCGGCGGCCGGATCGACCCAAGCGTAGGCCAGCGTCCGTCCCTTTCTGTCGCGGCAGAGGATGTCCAGGCGGGGATCGAGCAGCTTGCCGCCGAACAGGTGTCCGGCCGAACCACCGCACCAGGGCGGCTTGCGCTCGCCGAGTGGATCGATTCCCCCATCGCACGCGTACACCGTCTTGCGACCGGAGTCGGCGAAGGTCAGGCTTTCACCGAGGACGCCGATGCGCTCGACGACGATGGTGTCGGTTCCGATTCCCGCTCCCGTGGGGAGGCAACTCGTGAACCGGCGGCCGAGGGTCGTGCCGTGGAGCACGTGGCCGATGGCGACGACGCTTCCCGGCACCGCCGCGAGCTCGGGGGCAGGTTCGCCGTAGAGAAGACGCTCCGGACGACCGCCGCCGCTGTCGCAGCCGGCGAGCAGAAGGACGGCAAGCAGAAGGACGGTCCAACTCAGCCGGTCCAGCCCCACCTGGCCACTCCACCGTAGCTCGGGTCGCTGCGATACGTCCGGTAGAAGATGTTCGTTCCGCAAGCCTCGCACTTCGCCTCGACGATCTGATCGCCGCCGTAGAGCGAACGGAAGAAGACCATGCCGATGTGGGTGGAGCTCGCGAACGCGTCCATGGCGCCTGCCGTCGACTTTGCGACGACGTGGTTCGGCGCTCCGAGACCGTTCTTGAAGTCTCCCGAGGTGTACGGGCCGTGCACGTTGCGCAAGGCGCGCCAGTAGTACCGGCCGTCGCGCCAGTCGTCGGTCGATTCGCGCCAGGTCTTGAACGTGAGCCCCGAGCAGTCCCCGCCTTCGCCGTGTGCGGAAGGATCGCCGGGCGCGTCGTACGGATACGAGTCGGAGTCGTCGTAGTTCCAGCAGCCTCCGCCCCACTGATAGCCCTCGTATCGCGCCGCGTTCGCGTAGTCCTGCGCGGCATCACGCGTCATCGTGGTCATGAACGTGGGCGCGTCGTAGTTGCAGTTCGCCCAGAAGCGATGGTACGCCTGTGCGCCGGTCGCGCCTGCAAGCAAGACGGCAATGCCAAAGGCGACGAGAAACGCTTTCATCGGGACACCTCCAAGTCGAAGCGGTCGACCAACAGCTCCGCGCGTGTCGAGCCCAGCCGATACAACGACGAGCCGGCGAGCCGGAAACGAGCGAGCGGCGCCGACTCGGCCCACTCGATCGGCTCGATTGCGAAACTGGCTGCGATTCCGGTTCGATCGAGGACGAGCGCGACGTAGTCGCTGCGATCGTCGGTGTACGTCTTCGTGACGACCACGAGGCGATTCCCGAGCGGCTCCGCAAGCTGCACCTCGCCGAGAGGGGTGGCGCTCGTGATACGCCAGGCGCGTACGACGGCGTTGCCGGCGAGCTCGGCCAGTCGCAGCTCACCTGCGCCGACGCGCTCGACCAACACCTCGCGCCCGTTGGCGAATGGCCGACCGGGCCGACCCCGGTCGGCTTGCGCCGTCCGGCCGAGCGCGGCACCGTGCTCAGCGACGGGCAGCCATTGCTCCGACGGCTGCTGTTGTACGGTCGGCCCCGCCGGCCCCGCGGCCAGCTTTGCCCACGTCCGATCGGAGAGGCGCTGAGACCAGCGCGGCGTGCCGTCGGCGCGGAGGCTCCGCAGCACGGGCGCCGGGCTCGTCCGGCTCGGCGGCTCGAGGACATCCATCGTTCCGCCGGGCTCGAGAGCGAAGTCCGCGAGCCCGCCACTCACCTTCACGTCCGTCGTCGTTACATCCGCGCGTGACCAGCGTTCAACTCGTCCGTTGACCTGATCGAGCACGGTGACCGCGCCGTCGGCGGCGATGTCGAACGACGAGGGACCGACGAAGCCGAGCTCGCGGGAGCCGGCGAGACCGGCTTCCCCGACGTCGCTCCCCCACGGCGCCGCGACAACCCGCTCGTCCGGCATGCGTTCACCGCCGAAGGCAGGGACGCCGAGAGCGATCTCGGTCGCAACGCGCAACGGGAAGCTGCGTTGCGGCGCAGTCTCGCCGCCCGCGGGAACCGTCATCGTCGCTCCGCTCGTCCGGTCGCGCAGAGTCGCGTAGTAGGAGAAACCGTCGCGCGACGACGTGATCTCGCTTGGCAGGCCGACGAAGTAGCGGCCCTTGCTGGAGTCTTCGCCCCGAGCCAGCTCCAGCCGGCGGAACTGGCCGCTCTGCCCCAGGCGCACGTAGACCGACCCGGAGCCGTCACAAGGCTCACCGTCGTCTCTCGGAGCGCAAACGATCGCATAGCGCAAGGTGACCGGCTCGCCCGGCCTGGTGAGGACGGGCGGAACGTGGGCGACGTCGATGGCCGGCACCGCAGGCGTGGGCCCGCTCGCAGCCGAGACCG
>VAXG01000044.1 GCA_005883355.1 Actinomycetota bacterium
AAAGCGCGCGTAAAGAACACGCGCCGCACGCTTGTCCAGTGTTGCGTCCTTGCGCTCCAACGCTGCAGCATGCCGTACCGACCGACGAACGACCGCGCTGCGACGACACGCGCCACAAAGCGGTGCACGCCCATTCGCGCCAGGCTCAGCCGTGGCCGCACCTGCACCGAGACGGCATTGCTGCCCGTCTGGCCGGTCGACGCCTTGTAGATCGTGTGGATCAACGGGCGAACGTCCACGTTGAACGATCCATCGGCCGCCGTCTGCACTGTCATCACGGCCTGCGCCTGGAGGCCGTCGATCGACGGCACACGATGCTCGGTGATCGTCACTGACTCACCAGCCTGGCCGTTCGCGAGCGACCCCGTCAGCGTCACCGAGCCGCCGTACGCGACAACCGACTGGCTGGTGTCGAGCGCTAGCGACTTGGGCGCCTTGGCGGCGACCACTGCGGTCGGCAACGACGTCGCGGTCGTTGCGCCGGCGCTGTTCGCCGCGCGGACGCGGACGCGCAACCGGTTGCCGACGTCGACCGACGTCAAGGTGTAGGTCTTGCTGGTGGCGCCGATGATGTTCGCGCAGTTGGCGCCGTTCGTATCGCACCGCCGCCACTGATAGGTGAAGGCGATCGGCTGAGTCCCTGTCCAAGTGCCAGGATCAGCCGTCAGCACCTCGCCCTGCTTGGCGGCACCGGAGATCGTCGGCAGAACCGTGTTCTGAGGTCGTGTTGTTGCTGCGGCAGCCGATCCAGCGCCGACAAGCATGAGCACAAGAAGAGCAATCAAGCGTTTCTGCATTTGGAGATACCCCCTCCAATCAGTCGCTTTCAGGGAGGTTCAGATAGAGGTTTACCCGGCGATTTGCAGGGGAAATCGTCAGGATTTCGTGAGGAACGTGAGGATCGTGTTAGTGCTGTCTGTTGCTTGTGGCACTCTCGACGGTCGCACGCAGCTGGGTCAGGCCGAACCCAACGCGGAGTACGGCGTCGTAGCCCGACGCTAGGCAGTTTCGACTCCTGTGCGGTCCGTCGAGACAATCGATCACGCGTCGGGTCGACGCAGTCCGTATGCCGCCTTAACGTCCTACGTGTGCAGTCCGCTCGCCGATCGGCAACGCCGCCCCCTTGATTGTCGAGCAAAGACCGCGCCGGCCGCTGAGGACGCGCAGCCGTTCGACCGCGGCGGCACTTGCCCGCTGGCTCAGCGACAGGCAGGTCGAGCCCAACGGAGTCTCCCTCGCGAGCATTGCGTTCGCAGCTGGCGCTGCCGCTTGCTTCGCCGCCCTCCCTCACGTAGGAAATTGGGCGCAACTCGGATTGCTCGCCGCAGCCGCAGCACTCGTGCAGCTTCGCCTGCTCGCGAATCTTATGGACGGCATGCTTGCCATCGAGGCTGGGAGGCAGACGCCGACTGGACCGCTCTTCAACGAGATCCCGGATCGGATCGCGGACGTCCTTCTCCTCCTCGCGGCTGGTTACGGGGTGACATGGTTCTCGTGGGGCGAAGCTCTGGGGTGGAGCGCGGCTGTGGCCGCAGTTCTGACGGCCTATGTCCGACTTCTCGGCGGTTCATTGGGATTAACCGAGCACTTCTGCGGACCGATGGCGAAGCCCCATCGGATGGCCGTTCTCACCGCGGCGTGCTTGCTCTCGATGATCGAGGTCGCATTCGGCTACAGAGGCCGCGTGTTGGCCGTTGCCCTCGCCCTGATCACGGCCGGCTCGATTGTGACCGTCGCGCGGCGAACGTTGCGAATTAGGCGCGAGTTGTCGGAACAATGATCGCCGCACTGCTCGCGGCGGTTGCACGAGTCGTAGCTGGAGGGACGGTGCGGTGGGCATCCGCCCCGATCGACGACCGTCAACGCGTCTTTTTCGCGAACCACACGAGTCATCTCGACTTCATTCTCATCTGGGCGTCGCTCCCAGCACGCGTCCGCAGGCGCGCACGCCCGGTTGCGGCACAGGACTATTGGGAGTCCGGACCGATCCGGCGCTACCTGGCCCGCAAGGTGTTCAGGGCCGTATTGATCGAGCGGGCCGCGTCAGGCACCGACCGCAGCCCTGGAGAGCGCGGGCGCGAAGCGGTCGCGCGGATGATCGAAGGCCTCGACCGCGAAGACTCGCTGATCGTCTTTCCGGAGGGAACGCGGGGGTCAGGCGATGACGTCGGTGAGTTCAAGAGCGGGCTCTACTACCTCTGGCGCGAACGTCCGGATGTCGAGCTCGTGCCCGTCCATCTCGAGAACCTGAACCGCGTGCTTCCGAAAGGGGAGTTCATCCCCGTGCCGATGCTCAGTCGGGTCACGTTCGGCCCGCCCCTGGCCTGGGCGGAGGGTGAAACGAAGGAAGCGTTCCTCGAGCGGGCGCGTCGGGCGGTGCAGAGGCTGGGCGAGGCGTGAGCTCCTTCGACGACCGCGAGCTGCTCTGGCTGCTGGCGGGAGTGGCGGCCCTCCTCCTGACTGCGACCGCGGCCGGCCAGGTTCTCGACCGCGTAGTGGCGACGCCCTCGGGACGCGAGACGGTCGACAACGTCAACGCCCGTGTGCGTGCGTGGTGGGTGATGAGTATTGCCTTCGCGATCGCGGTGGCGAGCGGCGGCGTGGGCTCGGTCGTCCTGTTCGCAGTGATCTCGCTCCTTGCCCTGCGCGAATTCGTCACGCTCAGCCCAACAGGGCGGATCGATCACGGTGCGCTCGTCTGGAGCTTCTTCCTCGTCACGCCGCTGCAGTACGTCCTCGTCGGCATCCATTGGTACGGCTTCTTCAGCATCATGATCCCTGTCTACGCGTTCTTGTTCGTGACGACGCGGCTCGTGCTCGCGGGAGAGACGGCGCATTTCCTCGAACGGGCGGCGACGATCCAGTGGGGACTGATGACATGTGTGTACTGCATCAGCTACGCACCGGCGCTACTGCTGCTCGACATCGAGGGATACGAGGGCGAGAACGCGAAGCTGTTGTTCTTTCTGGTGGTCGTCGTACAACTCAGCGATGTATTTCAGTACGTCTGGGGCAAGCTGATCGGCCGGCATCCGATCGCGCCGGCGATCAGCCCGAAGAAAACCTGGGAAGGCTTCCTCGGGGGAATCGTCTGCGCGGTTCTGCTGGGCACCTCACTGTGGTGGATTACACCGTTCAATCCTTGGCAGGCGGCCTTGATGTCGCTCGCGATCACCCTGATGGGTTTCGCCGGCGGGCTCGTCATGTCCGCTGTCAAGCGAGACCGAGGCGTCAAGGACTACGGCTCGCTGCTCGAGGGCCACGGCGGAATCCTCGACCGCGTCGACTCGCTCTTGTTCGCGGCACCGGTCTTCTTCCACCTGACCCGGTTCTTCTTCTGATCCCTCAGAGGCCGATCCGAATCACGTAGACCACGTAGACGGCAAGCCACAACGTGCCGTAGAAGGCAAGCGCTGCCCGCGGCCGGCGGGCGATGCGACTACGGGCGAGGAATCCGACGACGGCCGCGAGCAGTGTCACCGGCAGCATGCGCTCGAGACGTCCAGGGATCGACCAAAGAAAGAATGAGCTGAACGCTTCGTCTTCGACGGCCGCGGCGCGAGCATAGAGCTTGTAGGGCGTACCCATTCGGAGCGGGCCGTAGACGATGCTTCGTGGCCCGTCGCGGCGCATTTCACGCTCGACTCTGTGGATGGCGCTGTCGTTCACGGTCGGCACCCGCTCGAGAACAGCCTCGCTCCGCGATGGATCCAGTTCGCTCGAGACCCCATACGTCAGGGCGCCGCCCGCGAGCGCCCCGGCAAGCGTGAATGCAAGCACGCGTGGAGCTGCGCGAGGAGCAAAGAGGGCGACCGCTCCAAGCAAGACGTCCGGAACGATGAAGAAAACCGTCGCCTCGGCGAATCCCCACAAAAGGCCGAGCATGGCGACCCACGACGAGGCGGCGCGGTGGCTGAGCCCGTCGTAGTCGAACGTCGTTCCGTTTGCCCCCATCGCTGCGCTCTTATAGCCCGACGACGCTGGGATCGCGCGATGAGGGCAGGGATCCCAAGCTTGACGAGGCGGGCATCATCGAGGTTATGGATCGAAGGCTGCCTCTGGTCGCCTGCTCGTTGAACGGCGAAGATCAACGCGCTCGTCTCGACGCCTGGGTTTCGCTACTCGCGTCTGCTGCCTCACGGGCAGAGGTGCCGGCGGGCATGTCTTACGTCTTCCGTCCGGCGTCGGTGTTCGCGCGGCGCGTTCGCGACCTTGCTGCGGCGGAGGGCGCTTGCTGCACCTTTCTCGACTTCGAGATCGTCGAGCAGAGCGATGAGGTTCGGTTGACTGTCACCAGTCACCCAACGGGGCAAGCAGCGCTCCGGTTCATTTTCACCTAGTCGGTGCTCTCTCTAGAGCAGCTCCAGGGTCGGGGTGGCCGCCGTCATCGTCAAAGGATCGGGGTCTACCATGCGAACCATGGAGAGCATCGTCTGCCCGGTCTGTGGATTCATCGCCGAGACGACGGACGCCTCTCGGCTCCGCACGGTGTGGGCCGATCATCTGCTCGGTGGCTGCGGCGACGACGTTGCGGCCATCACGACGGCGATGGAGTCTTGCATCGAGCAGAGGCAGGAGCTCTGGCGCTCGGGAACGACAGCTGAGGTTCCCGGCCTGACGGTGACGATCGATCTGCTCTGGGAAGCGCTCCGCTATGCCCGGTTGGCCGAGCCTCCCGCGGCCGCGGCCTAGCGGCGCGCGACGAGGCATACGCCAGGCCCGAGGAGGTGAAGCGCCACGAGCACTAGCGGCGATTCCAACGACCGGCCGGCAGGGTTCTCGGGGCGAACGGCGTGGGCCCGGAGCGTGCAGACGCCGCTGCGGGAGTTCTTGCGGACCGAGACCGGCGGGGCTGCGGTGTTGCTGGCGGGGGCGCTCGCGGCACTCGTGTGGGTGAACGTCGACGCGTCGTCGTACAACTCGCTCTGGAGGACGAAGCTTTCGATCGATCTCGGCGGCGCGGGGGTCGCTCTCGATCTTCGCCACTGGGTGAACAGCGGGTTGATGACGTTCTTCTTCTTCGTCGTCGGGCTCGAGGCACGCAGGGAGATCGACATTGGTGAGCTGCGCGAGCGGCGGCGTGTCGCCCTGCCGGTGGTCGCCGGGATCGGTGGCATGGCGGCCGCGGTTGCGATCTACCTCGCCTTCAACGCCGGCCGCCCGTCTGCGCACGGCTGGGGAATGGCGATGTCGACCGACACGGCCTTCGCGCTCGGCCTGCTCGCTCTCGTCGGGCCGCGTTTTCCCGATCGCCTGAGGGCGTTCATCCTGACGGTCGTCGTCGTCGACGACATCGTCGCACTCGTGGTCATCGCGACCGTGTACACAAAGACGCTGCACATCGTGCCGCTGCTTGCAGCGGTCGCCTTTCTCGGCGGCGTGCTCGTCTCGCGCAGCCTGGGAGTCCGCGTCGGTTTCGCTTGCGCAGTGCTCGGAGTTGCCGCCTGGGTGAGCCTGCTCAAGTCGGGGGTCGAACCGGTGGTCATCGGTCTCGCCATGGGCCTCCTCGCCTACGCCTACCCGACTACACGGTCCAGTCTCGAGCGGGCAACGGAACGATTCCGCGAGTTCCGCGAGCAACCCACCGCGGAACTGGCGCGAGTCGCCGGCATCGAGCTCAGGTCGGCGACGTCGTTCAACGAACGCCTGCAGCAGCTGTTTCACCCCTGGACGAGCTACGTCATCGTCCCGCTGTTCGCGCTTGCGAATGCTGGGATCGCGATCAACGGCGGCTTCCTGGCACGAGCGTTCACCTCGCCGATCACGCTCGGCGTTCTGGTCGGATACGTCGTCGGCAAGCCGGTGGGCATTCTCGGCTGCTCGTGGCTGGTGACGCGGCTGAGCCGCAGACGGCTACAGCCTCCTGTGGGCTGGGCAGCGGTCGCCGGCGGGGGCACGATCGCCGGGATCGGCTTCACCATCGCGCTCCTGATCGCGACCCTCGCCTTCGACGGACGTCAGCTCGAGGAGGCGAAGGTCGGCATCCTGAGCGCCGCTCTGGGCGCGGCGCTCGTCACGTGGCTTTTGTTCCGCGCGACGGCACTGCTGCCACGACGGCTGCGCATCCGGGCGCTGCTCGGATCTGCCCAACCGCTGATCGACCTCTACATCGACGTCGACCCGGAGCGGGACCACATTCGCGGGGCGATCCACGGGCCGGTCACCGTGGTCGAGTACGGAGACTTCGAGTGCCCCTATTGCGGGCAGGCGGAACCCGTCGTCCGCGAGCTCCTCCGCGAATTCGGCGAAGAGGTCCGCTATGTCTGGCGACACCTGCCGCTGAACGACGTCCACCCCCACGCTCAGCTTGCGGCCGAAGCCGCCGAGGCCGCGGCCGACCAGAACGCGTTCTGGGAGATGCACGACCTCATGCTCGACAACCAGGACGCCCTCGAGCCGAGCGACCTGATCGGCTACGCCGAGCAACTGGGACTCGACGTCGAACGCTTCACCAACAGCCTGCGCGAACACGCCGGCGCCGCCCGCGTAGCGGAGGACGTCGACAGCGCGGACCTGAGCGGCGTCTCCGGCACGCCCACGTTCTTCATCAACAGCCGCCGGCAGCACGGCGCGTACGACATCGCCTCGCTCTCGGCGGCCGTCCGGGCAGCAGGAGCGCGTGCGACGCTCGCGAGCACCAGCGCCGGCTGAACGCCTCTAGGCCGCCTTTCTCGCGATGAAGACGACGAAGTCCGTGTCGGCGTTCGGTTCCTCGTCGGTGTAGTCACCACGGAGCATGATGTCGTCGAATCCGGCCCGCTCGAGCAGGGACACGAGCTCGGGCGTGAAGTAGAGCGACATTCTCAAGACGTGCTCCTCCCCCTCGTGGACGCCGTTACGCCACATGTCGGCGCGCATCTCGATCGTCACGGACTGGGCCAGCGGATCGAGCTCGACGATCCGGCTCCGCAGCTCGTACTCGGTGCCGTCGGAAGCTTCACGCCGGTCGCCCTCGCCGAGGTTGCGCCATGCCTTCGGCAATTCCCTCCGCTCCTCCTTGAGCCAATGGCGCCACAGGCCCGCGTCGGCATACGGCGCCTCGTTGTCGAGGAGAAGGACTCCGCCCGGCTCGAGATGCTCGTAGATGCGCCTGAGGCTCTCGAAGCCCTGCGCACGATTCGCGCCCAGACCGAAGCCACCGCAGACGACGACCGTCCTGTACCTACGTGGCAACTCGAGCTCGTGCATTGCCTGCGCGAACAGCTTCGGTGAGAGCCCTTCCGCTTCTGCTCGCTCGCGGCAAAGCGCGAGCATGTCCGGAGAGACGTCACAACCGTCGACGTCCAGGCCGGCGCGAAGATAAGGGATGAGCAGCCGTCCGGTGCCGCACGCGAGATCGAGCGCGGGCTGACCCTCGTCCGCGATGAACTTCTGGAAGTACGGGATCTCCGGACCGTCGACGTTGAACTCCGCCCACCATCTGGCGACGATGCCGTGATGCCAGGTTTGCGGCTGCTCCTCCCCGCCGGCCATGTCGCGACGAGGGTAGTGCAAGTTTCACTGGCCGGGTGGGTCTCCTCAACGGAGCCTGGCGCGCTTCGACTGTGGTGGCCGGTCCACCGCCGGCTGGAGCAGCGCTGGGCTCCTAGCCGGTGAAGCGGCCGACGAAGATCGTGACCTGCAGGCCGGCGGGGATGCTCGTTCCGGCCTTCGGCTGCTGCTCCACCACCATCCCGTCCTTGCTCTGATCGCTGGTCGGGCGATTGAGGACGGCGACGCGGAAGCCGGCGGCGCGCAGAGTTTGGACGGCGGTTGCCTGATCCTGTCCGACGACCGTGGGGATCGTCGTCGCCGGTTGCGGGTTCGGGCCGGTGGAGACGCTGACACGCACACGAGAGCCATGCGGCAGTGTCTTGCCCGGCGCTGGAGACTGAGCGACGACCTTGTTGGCCTGCTGACTCGAGGCCACGTAGACAACTGTCGGCCGCAGCCCCAAGACGTTCAGCCGTCGCAGCGCAGGCGTTTGGGCGAGCCCGACGACGGTTGGCACGCGTGCCGGCCCACTGGGCACCGTCGTGGTGGTCGTAACCGTGGTCGCGGTCGTGGTGGCGGTCGTCGTCGTCGAGGTGCCGGTGGAGACTTTGACGATCACCTTCGAGCCCTTGTCGACTTCCTGTCCGGCCGGCGGGTTCTGACCGACGATCGTCCCGACCGGCTTGTCGGACGGAACGTTCCGAAGAACGGGCTTCAGGCCGAGCTTCGTCAATGCGGCGACGGCGGCGCCCTGCGTCTGGCCGACGAGCCGCGGGACGACGACCGGCTTGACGGCGCTCGAGACCGTGAGCTTCACCGTCGTGCCGCTCACCGCCGACACGCCGGCGACAGGCTCCTGACTCACCACGATCCCCTTCGGCTTCGAGGACCCGACTCGTTTGACCTCGACCTTGAATCCGTTGGCCATCAGCTTCTGCTCTGCATCGGTCAGCGGCAGACGGGTGACGTCGGGAACCGCAAGCCGGCCACTCGAGATGAAGATGGTGACGGTCTGGCCCTTGTCGAGTTGAGTGCCCGGGCCCGGCTTCTCCGCGAACGCGATGCCAGGCGGCCGATTGCTCGTACCGGTGCGCGGCAACACATCGAGACCGCGGTCGTGAATTCGCACCGCGGCCGCGTCCTCACGCAGACCGATCACGTTCGGAACCGTCGCTTTGTCGCTGCCGCGGGTGAGGAAGTACCAGGCCAACAACCCGCCCACGACGAGGAGCAGCAGGAGGACGAGCCACAACCACCAGTAGCGCTCGGGCGGCGGGCCTACGGGCTCCGCGACTTCGTCTTCCGTGACGGCTGCCGAAGGCAGCAGCCGGCGAACCAGCTCGTCGATCCGGGCCGCACGAGCTGGACGGCCGCGCGCGCGATCGATCCAATCGAGCCAGGCCGCCTGCCGGTCGGCCGGCAGTGCGGCAAACTGAGAGTCCGCTTCGGGCACGCGGTCGAATGCTGTTGCGACGTCGGCTGGGAGCTCGTGGCGAGAGGCCATCGCGCTCTGTTGCCCCCGGCGCGGCTGATTAATCGTCGACGAGCAATCCTTGCAACGGACCGAGAAAGCGCGAGCGGCGCAACACGCAGGCAGACTCTCTGCCCAAGATGGCCGTCGCACCAACTCCTCTGATCTGCCTCGACCCCGGCCACGGCACGATTCCCGCGATCGGCCGGCAGACCGAGCCCATCGGGCCGGGCTCCTCGCAGCTGAAGATCAAGGACGGCGGCGGCACTGCCGGAGAAGCACCGGTCGCCCTCGCTATCGCACTTCGGACCCGTGCGCTGCTCAAGCGAGACGGCTATCGCGTCGCGATGACGCGCATAGGTCCCACATACGCCGGAGGAAACATCGACCGCGCGCGGTTCTGCAACGTGCGACACGCGGCGCTGATGATCCGCATTCACGCCGACGGCGCCGCGGATTCGTCGCTCTACGGGATCAAGACACTCGTGCCCGCGCTGCACCCCGGTTGGACGGACGACATCTACGCGTCAAGCGTGCGTGCGGCCCGCAAGGTGCAGGCGGCGGTCGCACGTCAGACCGGCGCGCGCAACCTCGGCCTTGTGCAGCGCTCCGACCTGACGGGGTTCAACTGGGCGAATGTCCCGGCGATCCTCGTCGAGTGCGGGTTCATGACGAACCCCACCGAGCGACGGCTGCTGCAGTCCGCGCAGTACCAACTGAAGGTCGCCCAAGGTCTCGCCGCAGGCGCGGAAGCGTTCGCGCCGCGCTCATAGGTGTAGCTCCTAGGCGGCGCAGTCGGCGCAGGCGCCGGTGAGTACGACCTCGTGCTCTTCGACCGAATAGCCCACGCCGTCGGCGACCTTGTCGATCGCACGCTCGAGCCGCACGTCACTGAACGCTTCGACCTTGCCGCAGTCGCGACAGACGAGGTGATGGTGGTGGTCGCCGTCGGGCCGCGCCGGCTCGTAGCGCGCAATCCCGTCGCCCGCGTCGATCCTCTTCACCAGCCTGAGGTCCGTCAACGTCTCCAGAGCACGGTAGACGGAAGCGATTCCGACCGGCCGCCGGGCCCGACGAAGGCTGTCGAAGATCTCCTGCGCGCTCATGCAGCAGTTCTGGCGGCCCAGCAACTCGACGACGGCGCGCCGCGCGCCTCCGCTTCGAAAGCCTGCGCCTTCGAGTGCTTCGAGCGCATGACTCGTCCAGATCACGTTCGTAGTGTATCTTCCGGATCGTGTGTTTGAGAATAGTTCTCATTCTTGTCTTGGCCGAAATCGTCGCGGGCTGCGGATCGGGCACCTCTAGCTCCAGCGGGCAGAAGTCGGTGGTGGCGGCGTTCTATCCCCTTGCCTATGCCGCCGAGCGACTCGGAGGACCGGCGTTCGACGTCACGAACCTCACCCCGCCGGGGGCTGAGCCGCACGACCTGGAATTGACGCCGCAGGAAGTCGCGCGAATCCAGGAGGCAAGCATCATTCTCTACCTGAGCCACGGGTTTCAGCCGGCGGTGAGCAAGGCGGTGGAGCAGGCGCAGGGCACGAAGGTCGACATCCTCGCCGGCCTGCCGCTACACGCCGGGCAGGAGGCGGGGCTGACCGCGGACCCACACGTCTGGCTCGACCCGATCCTGTTCTCGCGTGTCGTGACGAGGATCGGCACTGCGCTGGGTCGCCCATCCGCCTCGCTCGTCGCCGATCTGCGCAAGCTCGACCGCGAGTATCGCCGCGGGTTGCGTGATTGCAAGCGACACGAGATCGTCACGAGCCACGCCGCGTTCGGCTACCTCGCAGCGCGCTACGGGCTCGAGCAGGTCTCGATCACGGGGCTGGCTCCGGAGGCCGAGCCGACACCGAAGCAGCTGGCACACGTGATCCAGGTCGTGCGGCGGACGCATGCGACCACGGTGTTCTTCGAGACGCTCGTCTCGCCACGGCTCGCCGACACGGTTGCGCGCGAGGTCGGAGCGCGAACTGCAGTGCTCGACCCGATCGAGGGTCTGAAGCCCGTGGAGCAGAAGCGTGGCGACAACTACCTGACGCTCATGCGGCGCAACCTCGCGGCACTAAGAAAGGCGTTGGCCTGCCGCTAGCACTTCGAATGCACGGCGTCTCGTTCGCGTACGGGCACACACCTCTCGTCCTACGCGATGTCGATCTCGAGGTCCAGCGCGGCGAGTTCGTGGCGATCGCGGGGCCGAACGGTGGCGGCAAGACGACGCTCGTCAGGCTCGTCGTCGGTTTGGAGCAGCCGACGTCCGGACGGATCGAGCTGCTTGTTCGGAAGGTCGGCTACCTCCCGCAGCGGGCGCAGGCCGGGATCGACGCGCCGGTCACGGTGCGCGAGCTCGTGAACACAGGCCGCGCGTCGCGCACGCGACTGCTCGGACCACTCTCCGGAACCGACAGGAACGCGGTGCGCGAGGCGATCGACCGCGTCGCGCTCACGTCGCAAGCCGATCGCCGCCTGTCGACCCTCTCCGGCGGCCAGCAGCAGCGCGCCTTCATCGCGAAAGCCCTCGCCGCCGAGCCGGAGCTGCTCGTGCTCGACGAACCGACAACCGGGGTCGACGTCGAGGCGCAAGACACCATTGCCGCGCTCCTGGAGCGGCTCCGGGGCGAGCTCGGGATGACGATCCTCTACGTCTCGCACGAGTTCGGTGCCGTCGAGCGCTTCGTCGAGCGAATCGTCCTCGTCCGCGGCGGCATCGTCTTCGACGGGCCTCCTTCGGCCCTGCCAGATGTCTGGCACGACCCCTCGCATGCCCATGCTTGACCTCGAGTTCATGCGGCTCGCGTTCGGCGCGGGAATCGTCGTCGGCCTCCTCGCGCCCGCGGTCGGTTTCTTTCTCGTACAACGACGTCTCAGTCTCGTCGGCGACGGGATCGGACATGTGGCGTTCGCCGGTGTCGCACTGGGCTATCTCCTCAACCTGCCGCTCGTGCTGACGGCGCTCGTCGTGTCGGTCACCGGAGGACTGTCGATCGAATGGATCCGCTCCCGCCGGCGAACCGCGGGAGACCAGGCTCTCGCGCTGATCTTCTACACCGGGATCGCTGGCGGCGTCGTCCTGGTGTCGGCGGCCGGCGCGCTGAACGTAAACCTGTTCCAGTTCCTCTTCGGCTCGATCTTGACCGTTACTCGAGGGGACCTCGCCGTGATCGCTGCGCTCGGCGCGTGCGCGCTGGCCGCAATCGCGCTGCTCTACCGGCCGCTCGTCGCAGTCGTGGTGGACGAGGAAGGCGCGCGTGTCGCGGGGCTCCCGGTCTCTGCGCTGAACGCGCTCACTGTGGCGCTCGCCGCCGTGACGATTGCGCTGTCCATGCGCATCGTCGGGATCCTGCTGATCGCCGCGCTGATGGTGCTACCGGTGATCGCCGCGTCCCGAATCGCGTGGAGCATGCGCTCGACGATCCTGCTCGGAATGGGAATCGGGCTCGGCTCGGTCCTCGCCGGGATCACGATCGCGTACTACGCAGATCTCCCCCCGGGCGGGACGACCGTGCTGGTCGCGGCGGCGGTCGTGCTCGCCGCCGAAGTCTGGTCGGCCGTCCGGGGCTGACTAACGGCTGCCGCCCATGCGCTCGACAGTCGCCCGCCCGGCGTCGTGGACGGCGCGGCGTCGCGATTCGGGATCGACGGGCGCGGGCTCGGCGAGGTCGACCGTCACCTCGGCAGCCTCGAACTCGTCGCGTTCCTCGACGATCGACCTGGATTCCGCAAGCTTTCGGCGCAGCTCGTCCGCGCGCGGATCGGGGCCGGCAGGAGGCTCGCGCCGGCGGCGCAGGAAACCGAACAGCGCGAACCCGCCGAACAACCACGCGCGCGGGTGCTTCATTGCGGCGATGCTACACTGGCCGCCTTCCTGCCTCGCCATCGCGCCACCTTTCCCGAGTGGCGCCAGCCGGTGAGGCCGATTCAGACCAAAGGAAGGGAGGTTTCGGGAATAGTGGTTGCGTACGAAATTTTGCTCATGCTCGATCCAGACCTCCCCGAAGGGCGGCAGGAGGAAATCATCAAGCGCGCGCGTGAGCTCGTAGAAGGCGCCAAGGGAACGTGGGTCCGCCACGACGTCTGGGGACGGCGCCGCCTCGCCTACGAGATCGCACACAAAGGCGAGGGCTCGTACCACCTCCTGAACTTCGACGCCGACGCCGAGACGCTCGCGGAGCTGTCACGCATCCTCCGGATCACCGACGGCGTCATGCGGCACCTCGCGGTTCGCCGGGTCGAAGGCACGGCCGGTGCACCGCCCCCGCCGGAGCCCGAGCCGGTCGCACGATCCGTCCCGGAGCCCACCTATGCTGAAGCGAACACCAGTTCGGAAGAGGAGTAGAACATGGCTGGAGACATCAATCGCGTCACCATCGTCGGACGATTGACCCGTGACCCCGAGCTTGCTCACCTGCCGTCCGGAACGGCCGTGCTCAAGCTGGGTGTCGCCGTCAACGGCCGACAGAAAGACGAAGGCGGCAACTGGATAGACAAGCCGAACTTCTTCGACGTCAAGGTGTTCGGCAACCAGGCCGACGCCCTCAACAACCACCTGGCCAAGGGCCGCCGCGTCGGAGTCGACGGCCGGCTCGACTGGTCATCGTGGGAAGCCCAGGACGGCAGCAAGCGCTCGAAGGTGGAGATCGTCGCGCAATCGGTGCAGTTCCTCGACAGTCGCGGAGAAGGCGGCGGCGGCGGTGACGGCGAGCGCCAGTTCGTCCCGGCCGCTGCAACGGCCGGCAACGAGGACTTCAGCTCGTCCGCTGCAGACGACGACATCCCGTTCTGATGCCGCCACGCGGAGGAGGAGAGAAGAGAGACAAGGACCGACAGCCGGGGCGCAAGCGTCCCGGCCAGTCCTCCGGTCCGATTCGCCGGAAGTCGTGCTTCTTCTGCAAGGACAAGGTCGACGAGATCGACTACAAGAACGTGAACCAGTTGCGCCGGTACATCTCGGAGCGGGGCAAGATCCGCTCCCGGCGCATCACCGGCGCGTGCCGGCGGCACCAGCGGCAGGTCGCCGTCGCCGTCAAGCGCGCACGTGAGATGGCGCTCCTGCCGTACGTCGCGGAAGGCCGCGAGGGGCGTTAGTAGGGCAACGATGGAAGTCATCCTCCGTTCGGACATCGACAAGGTCGGTCTTCGCGGCGAGGTTGTGAATGTCGCGCGCGGCTACGCGCGGAACTTCCTCTTTCCTCGGGGTCTCGCCGACGAGGCGACGCCGGCTCGCGTCGCCGAGGTGCACAAGGTCGAAGAGCGGCGCGCCAAGAGCGAGGCGAAGACGTTCGAGGATGCACAGTCGGTCGCGGAGCGGCTCGGTCAGATCGAGCTTCGCTTCGACGTGAAGGCCGGGCCCACCGGCTCGCTGTTCGGCTCGGTCACGCCGACCGACATCGCGGACCAGTTGTGGGAGAAGCACAAGGTCCGAGTCGACCGGCGCAAGATCGGGGGCGAGCCGCTCAAACGGATCGGGCGCTTCCAGATCCCGATCGAGCTGTTCCAGGATGTGACCGTCGAGGTACGGACGCTCGTCGTGCCCGAAGGCGGCGAGCTGCCGCCCGAGGAAGAGCTCGAGGCGCTGGCCGCCGCGGAGGAGGCCGAGCAGTCACCGCCCGCGGAGGGGGAGAAGCAGGAGCTGACACTCGACGAGCTCGATGCGGCGGCTGCCGCGCAGGACGCCCAGCTCATCGCGGCCGGCGACCTGCAGCCGTCACGCGCGGACGTCGAAGGCGAGCTTCAAGAAGACGACTTCGACCGCGCGGTCGACGCCGGCAGCGCCGAGGAGCAGAGCTAGCCGCACGGAGCCCGCAAGGGGTGCGCGAGACCGTACGACCCCTTCGTGTCCACAATCCTGCCCCTGTCTTCAAGCGGCGTCCACGCCGTTCTGTGGAAAGGCTGGGTACAACCATTCACAGGCCTTTCCACTGGCTGTGGACTTGCCGACGAAGTTCCCGCTCGTAGCGGACGAACCATCAACAGGCTCCGTCCGAACCGTATGGGAACATGTGTTCTTTTCCGCTGCAAATAGGGCGAAAAGGACATGTCGAGAACTCACCTTCCCACAGATGGAAACCCGCGCAGCAGGGTGCTTCACTCCGATCGAGTGACACCTGTCGCCCAGCTCGCAGAAGCCGCTCCGATCGCGCCACCCCAGAACCTCGAGGCCGAGGAATCAGTCCTCGGGGCGATGCTGCTCTCCCCGGGCGCGATCGGAGCGGTCAGCGAGGTGCTCGACGCTTCCGACTTCTACCGGGAGAGTCATGCGAAGATCTATCGCGCGGGCCTCGCGCTGTACGCGAAAGGCGAGCCGGTCGACGCGATCACGCTCGTCGACGAGCTCGAGGAACGCAGCGAGCTCGAAGCCGTAGGCGGGCGCGTGCGGATGCACGAGCTCGCGGCACTCGTGCCGGCGACCGCGAACGCTGCGCACTACGCCCGCATCGTTCGCGAGATGGCGACGCTGCGGGGCCTCATCGCCGCGGGACAGCAGATCGCCCAGCTCGGCTGGGAACGCCCCGGCGAGACGCAGATCCTCGTCGACCGAGCCGAACAGGTCGTCTTCGAGCTTTCGCAGAGTCGCGTCTCAACCGAGTTCAGTCACATCGAAGAGCTGCTGAAAGAGAGCTTCGAGCGAATCACCGCCCTCTACGAAGCCGGCGCCGACGTCACCGGGGTCCCCTCAGGCTTCCGCGACCTCGATCGGCTGACGTCCGGGTTCCAGCCCGGGAACCTCGTCATCATCGCCGCGCGCCCCAGCATGGGAAAGTCGGCGCTCGGCCTCTGCGTCGCAGCGAACCTTGCGCTCAGGCATGAGATCCCGGTGGCGCTGTTCACGCTCGAGATGTCGAAGTCGGAGGTGACGCAGCGCCTCCTCTGCAGCGAGGCAAAGGTGGAGTCGCAGCGGCTGCGGACCGGCAAGCTCGCGCAGGACGACTGGCCCCGCCTCGTTGCGGCAGGCGACAAGTTGATGAAGGCGCCGATCTACGTCGACGACACGGGCTCGATCACGATGATGGAGATCCGGTCGAAGGCACGGCGTCTCAAGACCCGAGAGCCGAATCTCGGGCTGATCATCGTCGACTACCTGCAGCTCATGACCTCGGGGACGACAGCGGAGAACCGCGTCCAGGAGGTCTCGCAGATCTCCCGCAACCTCAAAGTCCTCGCGCGCGACCTCGACGTCCCGATCCTCGCGATGTCGCAGCTGTCTCGCGCAGTCGAACAGCGGCACGACAAGCGGCCGATCCTGTCCGACTTGAGAGAAAGCGGATCTATAGAACAGGACGCCGACCTCGTCATGTTCGTGTACCGCGACGAGTACTACAACGAGGAGAGCGACCAGCAAGGGCTCGCGGAGGTCATTCTGTCGAAGCACCGCAACGGGCCGACAGGCGTCGAGAAGCTGTCGTTCCTCAAGCGCTATGCAAAGTTCGCGGACCTGGCGGCCGGCTGATGGCGTCCTGGGCAGTCGTCGGCGAGCAGGTCGTCTGGATCTCCCCGCTGGCGACGGGCTTCACCGTCGTGTGCGAACGCTGCGCCGAGTCGGGTCAAGGCTTCCCGTCCGTTCAGGGAACGCTTTCGCTCGAGCATGCGCGCGGGCACCTGTCGTGCCCACGCGGCCACGACATCCGCATCGAGCGCGACGGACGCTGAGGTCTGATGGGCGAACGTGCTGATCCGCCGCCGTGTCTGGTGCGTCATCCGGCCCGCCGAATTTCGCATCAGGCCTCTTAACTAGCCCGTCGTCGCCACGACAACGGCGAACGCGACGTAGAGCGCGACGATCGCGGCGCCTTCGCGTCGCGTGAGCCCACCGCCGAACCCGAACCCGACGGCGACGATCGTCATCCCG
>VAXG01000072.1 GCA_005883355.1 Actinomycetota bacterium
GCGCCGGATGAGGCGCCACAAGCTCGAGGTGCTCGCCGTGGCCGGGTTGATGGCAGCCATCCTCGTGCCTCTGATCGTCGTGGTCAGCTCGCGCTTCATCATGGTGGTTCCGATGGTGATGGCACTTTGGCTCTTCGTGCTTCTGCCGTTCTGGCGGCGGAGGTACCACCGCACGGCGCGCGGCGCGCCACGGTGGGAGCTCCACTCCGATTAGCATGGTCACCCTTCGACGCAGCGGTCCGGGCACGGACGTATCGTCCCCCTCCTCTGCGAGTAGGCCCGTGCTCCTCGCCACGCTCGACGTTCCTTTTGCGGATGAGGCGATCGCTTTCGCTGTCGACTCGGCCGTCGAGACCGGGCAACCGCTCCTCGTCGTCAACGCTGCGGAGATACAACCCACTCCCTGGAGCCTCCTCGGATACGGCTACATCGAGAGGGAGGACCTTCAGGACGAGCTGCGCAAGCCTGCGGAGCTCGCCCAGTCGCTGGCCGTCTGGGTTGAGAGGCTGCGCGTGTGCAGCCCGCACCCGATCGACGCCCTCCTGGAACTTGCGGCCGAGCGCAACCCGGGCCTGCTTGTCTTCGGTCCCGACTGGTCGCTGCTCAAGCCGCGACGGTACCGCCGGGCGGCGAAGAAGATCCGCGAGCGCGCCACCTGCCTCGTCTGGCTGGCCTAGTCGGCCAGCCAGCGGCTCCGGCGTCCGTCCCGCGTCCAGACGATCGGGAAGAACGACTCGTCCATCGTCGTGTCGCCGGCGCGGCGATACCGCGAGTAGACCGGATCGGCGTGCTCGGGGTGGAAGCGCGTCTCTGCGGGAACGAGATGTGAGATCACCGCGCGCCGGTGCACCGAGCCGGTGTTCGGCCCCGAGCCGTGAAACGTGTTGAAGTGGTGAAAGGCGGCTCCGCCGGCACGGACAACCAGCGGGACGAGCCGCAACTCCTCCTCCGCCGGCCGCGCACGTTCGAGCGGGGCCAGCCAGTCGGGCGGCGCGTGGAACTCACCCCTGTTCTCGGGCGAGCGCGGCCACCGCTGCGAGCCGGCGGCATACGTGATGGTGCCGGCCTCCGCGGACGTGTCGTCGAGCGCGATCCAGCACGTGATCATCTCCGGCGGCACGATGTAATCGAGGTAGCTTCCGTCCTGGTGCATGCCGAGCGACTTCGCACCAGGCGGCTTCCAGATGCAGTTGTCCTGGACGACCCGCACCCCGTCCCACCCCATCAGCGCCGCGGCGAGCCGGCCCGTCCGCTCCGAAAGCGTCTGGGCGGCGATGCCTGGATCGGCCTTCCAGCCGTTGCAGATCTGACGCGTGCGATCCTCGGGATCGCGTCCAGGGACCCAGTTCACCTCGTCAGGGCGAATCCCGGTCTCGTAGCGGCCGGCGAACAGGGGCTCGAAGCGCTCGCGTAAGAGCGTCACGGTATCCGCGTCGACGTAGCCTTCCTCGACCACGACGAAGCCGTCCCGGTTGAAGCGACCGAGTTGCTCGCTACTCCAACTCTCCACGACTCAGCTGCGCGGCCGGCGCTTGTCGGGGTCGTAGATGGGGAGCGGCTCGACGGTGGCCGAAGCGGTCCCGTCACCGACTACGACCTCGAGGCGCGCGCCGCGTTCCGCGAACCGGTTCTCCAGGACCGCAAGGCCGATCACCTTCTCCAGTGTCGGGCTCTCGCAGGGGCTCGTCAGAGTGCCCGCAGGCTCGCCGGCTCTCGTGACCGCCGCCCCGTACTCCGGAACCTCGGTGCCATCGAAAGCCAGTGTGGCCATGCGCCGAGGCGGCGCCTTTGCGGTTTGGGCGAGGGCCCGCTTCCCGTCGAAGTCTCCGGTGTCGAGACGGACGACCTTGTCGAGTGAGACGTCGAAGGGATCCGTCTCGTGCTGGAAGTAGTCGTAGCCGATGAAGATCAATCCTGACTCGATCCGCAGCGTCTCGACCGCGGCCAGCCCGTACGGGGTAGCGCCCGCACTCGTGAGCGTGCGCCACAGCTCCGTCGCGTTCTCCGGCCCGCAGAAGATCTCGTAGCCGAGCTCACCCGAATACCCGGTGCGGGAGACCCACGCCGGCACTCCGCCGACCCGCGCCTGCTCGGGGAAGAATCGGAAGTAGCGCAGCGCAGGCACGTCGGCGTCGCAGAGAGAGGCAAGCAGGTCGCGCGACCGCGGGCCCTGGAGCTGGAGATGCGGCAACGCGAGCGTGATCGGCTCGATCTCGACATCGAGGTCGTCGACGACCTGCTCGAAATGCTCGAGGTCCGAGTCGAGCGCCGTGATCACCCAGGCGTGCTCGTCGTCGAACTTGAAGACCGTGCCGTCGCCGATCATTTTCCCGTGCTCGTCGCAGAACGGCGCGTAGCGGATCTGCCCGACCTCCAGACCGGCCATGTCGTTGGTGAAGATCCGGTCGGCGGCGCGCAGCGCGTCCGTTCCTCGAAAGTCCCACTTGCGCAGCGGCGACTCGTCCCACACTCCGGCGTTCTCCCGGACGGCGCGGTGCTCCGCGACGGGGTTACCGAAGTGGTTGGGCCACCGCCACCCCTCCCAGTCCATGAACTCACAGCCCAGCTCGCGCTGGACGGCGTCGAAAGCCGTGCCCACGATCTCGGCGCTCATCTCTCCACCGCCTCGCCAACCAGGCCGGCCCACCCTAGTTCCAGCGAGACCTCGCGCGCGTGCTCCAGCAGTGGCTCGACGACCGCCTCCATCGCCTGACGGTCGAATCGCGACGCCGGTCCCTGTACACCGAGGATCGCGGCGAGCTCGCCATGGTTTCCCCAAACTGGGGCCGCGATCGCGTGCAAGTCGTCTTCGCGCTCCCCGAAGTTGTAGGCGTAGCCGCGTTCCCGTACTGCATCGAGTTCCGCCGTCAGCTCCGATCGCTTGGCGATCGTCCGCTTCGTGTAGGACTTGAGCGGGCCCGGCGGCAGGGCACGCCCACCGAAGGCGAGTAGCACTTTCCCCGTCGCGGTCGCATGCGCGATGCTCGGCCTTCCGAGCTGCGCGACGCTCTGGACCGAGAACGGGCTCTGTGCGAAGTCGACCGTCACGGCATCTCGTTGCCCGGCCGCCGACAGTGTCGCCGTCTCACGGGTCGAGTCGACGAGCGCGAGCAGGTGCGGCCGCGCGATCTGGCGAAGATCCAGGCGGCCGAGAACGACGTTCCCGAGCTGAAGAAGGCGAGGGCCGAGCCTGTAGCGACCGGACTCCTGCACGTGCTCGACGAAGCCGCCTGCAACGAGGGTCGCGAGCAGCCGGGAGACTGTGCTCGGGTTGACGCCGGTCCGTCTCGCGATCTCGTTCGTTCCGAGCTCGGTGTCCACCTCCGCGAGAGCGTCGATGACGGCGAATGCGCGTTGCACCGAGCCGACGAGCCTGATCGCTGGTTGTCCAGTCCGCGGCACGATCGCGCCAACAATAAGGGATCGCCCGTATGCGTCATGGCGGCGGTGAGCCGCGCCGAGCAGCAGCCAGAAGCAGCACGGTGCCCGCAATCGCCAAGGCGGTAAACCCGGTGACGGCGACGCCGTCCCAGGCGTAGCGCTCCCACGCGAGCCCCGGTAGATAGGCGCCCAACGATCCGATTCCGTAGTAGAGGGAGAAGTAGACGGCGCTCGCGGCACCGCGGTCGACTGTGGCTGCCTCGGCCACGCCGAGTTGCGCCGCGGTGACGCCGCTGAAGTTGGCGAGCGTCACGAGCGCGAGCCCGGCGACGATGCTCGGCACGTTTGCAGGCAGGGACAGGGCCAGTCCAAGCGCGGCGAGCGCGAGCGCCGACAGCGCGAGCCGTTCCCAGCCGATCCGATCTGCGAGCCGGCCGATTGCGGGCCCGGCGGCGCCGAGGATCCAGAGCACGAAGATGAGGCTGCCGACAGCGGGACCGAAGGCGAACGGCGGGCGCTCGAGACGGTAGACGACGTACGAGAAGCAGCCGACGAAGGTGAAGAAGAAGGCGGTCCCGGTCACGGTCGCCCGAAGGAGGGTCGCGTTGCGCACCTGACGCAGCGCGCCCCGGAACATGCCTGCGCGCGGCAGCTCGACCGGCAGGTCGACGAGCGAGCGCTGCATGACGACCGCCGCCGAGAGAGGGAAGACCACGAGGGCCCCGATCGCCCAGCGCCACCCGACTACGGCGGCGAGCAGCCCCACACCGACACGGCCGATCAGGCCTCCTGCGACGAGCGACGCGACGTAGTAGCCCATCGCCCGACCGCCGATCGTCGGCGCGAAGGCCTCCGCCACATAGGGGACGCCCGCCGTCAGCAGGCCGGGCATGCACAGACCCTGCAGCGCACGGAACGCAAGCAAGAGGCCGAAGTTCGGCGCGAGCGCCGCTCCGATAGTGGGCGGGACGAGCAGCGCGCAGGCGAGCACGATCGAGCGCTTCCGGCCGTACCGGTCCGAGAGAGGGCCCCAGATCCACGCGCCGCAGGCGAGCGCGAGCACGACGACCGAGATCGTCAGGCCGGCCTGCGCGGGAGTGACACCGAAGGATCGTCCGAGCTCGGGAAGGATCGCCTGGGTCGAATAGGTGACGGCGAACATGCCCGCCGCTCCGAGCAAGAACGCCGCCATCCCTCTCGATTTCGCCGGCGGTTCGGCTCGTCCGGCGGCTCGCATCATCAGGCGCCGCGAGGCGAGGTGTCGCCGAGCGTGACGCGCATCAGGTCCCTGATCGAGACGATTCCGACGACCCTGTCGCGGTCGACTACGGGGAGGTGACGGAAGCCGCCGTGGATCATGAGAGCGGCGGCTTGGTCGGTCGTATCCGAGGACTCGACGGTCTCTGGATGCCTCGTCATGCAGTCCTCGACAACGGCGCTCTGGTCCCGATCGGAGGCGACAGCCAAGAGGACGTCCCGTTCCGTCAGGATCCCGACGAGACGTTCGCCCTCGAGAACGATCGCGGCGCCGACTCCGCGTTCCACCATTCGGCGGGCCGCCTCGCGGAGGCCAAGCCCGCGCTCGACCGCGAACACGCCTCGGGTCATCACGTCAGCCAGGACAGGAATGCGCGGATGCTACTGGGCGGCGGGGTTGCTTACCCCGAGCGCAGTCCCGGGATCCAATCCGTGCCGGCGAGCGGCACGCCCGCCATCGCCGCGGCCTCGACGGTCAGCGCGACGAGATCCTCCGGCTCGAGGTTGTGCACGTGTGACTTGCCGCACGCGCGGGCGAGCGTCTGCGCCTCGAGCGTGAGGACGCGGAGGTAGTTCGCGATCCGGCGCCCGCCGAGCACCGGGTCGAGCCGGGCCGAGAGCTCGTCGTCCTGCGTCGAGATCCCTGCGGGGTCGCGGCCGGCCTGCCAGTCGTCGTAGAAGCCCGACGCGCTGCCGATCTTCCGATACTCGTCGTCGTACTCCGGGCTGTTGTCGCCGAGAGAGATCAAAGCCGCCGTCCCGATCGAGACCGCGTCGGCGCCTAGCGCGAGCGCCTTCGCGACGTCGGCACCGGTGCGGATGCCCCCGGAGATGACCAGCTGGACCTTCCGGTGCATGTCCAGCTCCTGGAGTGCTTGCACGGCGAGGCGTGTTGCCGGAAGCGTGGGTATGCCGACGTGCTCGATGAAGACGTCCTGCGTCGCGGCGGTGCCGCCCTGCATGCCGTCCACCACGATCACGTCGGCCCCTGCCTTCACCGCGAGCTGCACGTCGTAGTACGTCCGCGTCGCGCCGATCTTCACGAAGATCGGCTTCTCCCAGTCCGTGATCTCGCGCAGCTCGTGGATCTTGATCTCGAGGTCGTCGGGCCCCGTCCAGTCCGGATGCCGGCAGGCGCTGCGCTGGTCGATCGCCTTCGGCAGCGCACGCATGGCCGCGACCCGGTCGGAGATCTTGTGGCCGAGCAGCATCCCACCCCCGCCCGGCTTCGCACCCTGGCCGACGACGATCTCGATCGCATCCGCCCGGCGCAGGTCGTCCGGGTTCAGGCCGTAGCGCGACGGCAGCACCTGGTACACGAGCGTCTTCGAGTGGGTGCGCTCCTCCTCGGTCATCCCGCCGTCGCCCGTCGTGGTCGCCGTTCCGACCTCGCTCGCTCCGCGGCCGAGCGCCTCCTTCGCCGGTGCGGACAGCGCACCGAAGCTCATCCCGGCGATCGTGACCGGGATCTTGAGCTCGAGCGGGTTCTTCGCGAAGCGGGTTCCCAACGCGACGTCGGTGTCGCAGCGCTCGCGGTAGCCCTCGAGCGGGTAGCGGGACACGCTTGCGCCGAGGAAGAGCAGGTCGTCGAAGTGCGGCAGCCGGCGCTTCGCACCGAAACCGCGGATGTCGTAGATCCCCTCACGCGAAGCTCGCTGGATCTCGGCGATGACGTTGCGGTCGTACAGGTACGACTCGCGCAGGCCCGGGTGCCAGTCGCCGTTCGACATCAGTAGGCCGCCGCGTTGTCGACCTTGAAGTTGTAGAGCTGCCGCGCCGACCCGTAGCGCCGGAACTCCCGCGGCTCGATGTCGTCCACCCCGGCCCGAGCGAGCAGCTCGGACAGTTCGGCGACATGCTCGTCTCGGAGCTCCTTCTCGATGCAGTCCGAGCCGAGGCCGGCCACCTCGCCGTGTACATAGAGCCGCGCCTCGTAGATCGAGTCGCCCAGGGCCTCGCCCGCGTCGCCGCAGACGACGAGCCGGCCGGTCTGGGCCATGAACGCGCTCAGGTGACCCACCGAGCCCCGCACCACGATGTCGATGCCCTTCATCGAGATGCCGCAGCGTGCCGAGGCATCGCCGTGCACGACCAGGAGCCCGCCGTGGCCGCTGGCGCCGGCGGACTGGCTCGCGCTCCCGTCGACGATCACGGCGCCGGACATCAGGTTCTCGGCCAGCCCGGTGCCCGCGTTGCCGTGTACGTGCACGGTCCCGAGCTTGTTCATGCCGGCGCAGTAGTAGCCGACGTGGCCCTCGATCTCCACGTCGATCTCGGAGTCGAGCCCGCAGGCAACCGCGTGCGCCCCGTTCGGGTTGAGGATGCGCCAGGTCCGCACGCCGTCGGCGGGCTCGTGCAGTCGCCGGTTGAGCTCACGCAGCGGCGTCGACGCGAGATCGACGACCTCCACTCCCGCCAGCTCCGCCGTCCCCACCGAATCAGACGAGCGCCTTCTCCCAGGCGTATACGACGGACGGCTCGGGCTCCCAGAGCCGTGCGCCGGACGCGCCGGGAAGAACGGCGATCGCCCGGTACTCCGAGGACATCGCAACCCAGTCGTCGGTCTCGGCGAGCACCGCAGGCTTGCACGCAATCGGGTCGCGCAACACCGCGAACCCGTCGGCGGTCCCGACCAGGAAGGTGTAGAAGCCGTCGAGGTCGGCGAGCGCTCCTTCGAGCGCCTCCTGGAGCGAGGCGCCCTCGCGCATACGCCACGCGAGGTAGCCGGCCGCGACCTCGGTGTCGTTCTCGGTCTGGAATTCGATCCCCTCGCGGCGCAGCCGCTCCCGCAGGCGGTTGTGATTCGAGAGAGAACCGTTGTGAACCAGGCAGAGATCGAGCCCGGTCGAGAACGGGTGCGAGCCTTCGGTGGTCACGCGGCTCTCGGTGGCCATCCTCGTGTGGCCGAGGCCGTGGCTCCCTTCGATGTCACCGAGCCGGAACTGCTCCACAAACGCCCGTGGACGGCCGACCTCCTTGTAGATCTCGATCGCCCGGCCTGCGCTCATGACCCGCACGTCCGGGCGATGGCGCCGGATCCAGTCCTCCACCTCGTCCGCCTCGCCCTCCACCACGAAGACGGCGTGATTCGCGCGGACTCCGCTCTCGTGCGCGCCGCCGAACCTCGCGGCAAGCTCGGCGCGAAGGGCGTCCCAGGACATCTCGGGATCGAACGAGTAGACCGTGACCTTGCTCGAGCCGCTCGGCGCCGGATCCCTGTAGACGGCGACGCCGGCGCTGTCGGGCCCGCGATCGCTCATCTGCTCGAGCATCGCGGCCAGGTACTCCCCGAGCCGAGGCTCGAGCTCAGGGGACTTGCAGAAGAGTCCGACGATTCCGCACATATGGTGACTTCCTACACTCGGCCGCACGAACTCTAGGGCTTTTGCCCCAGTCAGACCCCCACTGTTCCACGGTCTCCTATGGAGCTTTCCTCCATATACGACTCAGAAGCGTGTCAGGTACTCCTTGATCTCCCACGGGGTGACTTGCTCGTGGTAGCGGTTCCACTCTTCCCGCTTCACCCGGATGAAGTAGTCGACGTAGTCCTCGTTCCGCGCCTCGCCGAGCGCCTCGCGAATCACGTCGTCGCGCTCGAGTTCCATCGTTGCCTGCAGGAGGTTGCTGGGAAGCGTGTCCAGCCCTCGTGCCCGCAACTCGTCGTGGGGGATCGAATAGAGGTTGTCCGAGTTCGCCTCGCCCGGATCGATCCTGTTCTCGATTCCGTCGATACCCGCCGCGAGGATCGCGGTGGCCGCCAGGTACGGGTTGGTCGATCCGTCCACCGTCCGGTCCTCGATGCGGCCGGGAGCCGGAATCCGAAGCATCTGCGTGCGGTTGTTGTAGCCGTAGCTGATCCAGACCGGCGACCAGGTGGCGCCGCTCGACGTCGAGCCGAGCTTCAGCCGCTTGTACGAGTTGACCGTCGGCGCGGTCACGGCGCTGTACGCCTTGGCGTGCTTCTTCAGCCCGCCGATGAAGTGGTACGCGGTCTCGGAAAGGCCGAGCCCGCGCGCGTCGTCTTCGTCCAGGAACAGGTTCGTGTCACCGTCCCAGAGCGACATGTGGAAGTGGCAGCCGTTGCCCGTGAGGTCGGTGAACGGCTTCGGCATGAACGTCGCTAGCAGGCCCTCCTGCTGTGCGAGCGTGTGCACCATGTAGCGGAAGAAGATCGCCCGGTCGCAGCTCGTCAGGGCGTCGCTGTAGGTGAAGTTCTGCTCGAACTGCCCGTTTGCGTCCTCGTGGTCGTTGGCGTAGTTCCCCCACCCCATGCCATTGACGTAGTTCGACACCTTGCGGAGGAACTCGTAGTTACGTGTCAAGCCGCGGAGGTCGTAGCAGGGCTTCTCGAGATCGTCGAGCGCGTCGGCGATCTGGACACCGCCGTTCCCGTCGCTCTTGAGCAAGAAGTACTCGAGCTCCAGTCCCATCATGAATTCGTAGCCCTTGGTCCGCGCCTTCTCGAGCTGCCGGCGCAGGATCGTCCTCGGGTCATACGGCCATTCCTCGCCGTCGACGGTGACGTTGCACGCGAAGCGCGCCAGCGAAGGCTCCCAGGGCACAGGCGTGAAGCTGTTCAGGTCGGGAATCGCTGCGATGTCCGGGTCGCTCGGCAGCTGGCCGATCTCCCCGGCGGCGAAGCCGGCAAAGCCTGCTCCGTCTGAGACGAGATCGTCGAGGTACTCGGCGGGCACGAGCTTCGCGCTCGGACGCCCGTACATGTCGACGAACTGTGCGAAGTAGAACTCGACCCCGAGGTCTTCCGATCTCGAACGAATGTCCTCGACGGTGGGCTCGGTAATGGTTGCCATTGCTCTCCCTTCGGTTCCCCCCAGCCGCTTATACGCCGTCCGCGGCGGCAAGGGAAGGGAGAGTTCCTACATTCGTGCGGGCGCGGAGATGTTCTTTTCCGAGTCGAGAGCCCGCTCCAGCGCCGCGAGCTTGACCCCGATCTCCACCATGAGCCAGTCCTCGCGCCGGAGATCGAGGCCGGTGAGCTCCATGATCCGGCGCAACCGCTGCCGGAGGGTGTTCGGGTGGATGTAGAGGGCGCCGGCAGTGGCGCTGATCGTCCCGCGACGGGCGAGGAACTCTTCGAGCGTCGGCAGCAGCGAGGTGCGATGAGCCTCGTCGTAGTCGGCGAGCTTGGCGATCGCCTCGCGGTGCTTGTCGCGCTCCCCTGTATCCAGCGACATCCGCAGCAGGTATTTGTAGACGCCGAGGTCGTCATAGGTGAGCACGCGCGGATGGGTGCGGAGCACGCCGGTGCCGAGCAGTGCATGGGCAGCTTCCTCGAAGCCGGCAGCAAAGCTATCCGCTCCTGTGCAGGGGTTCGAGATGCCGATCGCGATCTCCGGCGCGACCTCCGCGTGGACCCGGCGCACGGCCTCCACGACGCTCGCCAGTCCGGCGGCGGGAATGCGGAGCAGTGCACGCGACGAGTTGTCCTGCCGGTCGAACACCGATCGCGCGGCGATCCGTGCGAGCGCGCGCTCGAGCGCGTCGCTGGCGGGCACCGCGGCAAGCACGACGTGCGGTTCGTCGAGATCGACAGCCAGTCGCTCCGCCCGGACGTCGACATCGCCGAGCGCCGCGCCTCCCGCGAGCTGCTGGAAGAAGTCCTTGATCAGGTTCTTCTCCGCGAGGCGCTCGATCAGCTCGATCTTCTTCACCGCAACCGCAACCTGGTTCGCGACCGTGCGGGCGAGATCGAGCTTCGTCGTTCCGTGCGCGACAAGAGCGCCCAGTAGCTCTCCGCCCGCAACAAGCGAGACCGACACACGCGCGCGCCGCCCGCGACGACCCAGTTCACCGCCGAGCTCGCTCAGCCCGAGCTCCTGCGGCGCGTCGGCACCTTGCGGCGCCGACCAGCGGAGGAACAGCCGCTCGCCGTCCTCCTCTGCGAGATAGAGGTGCGCCGCCGAGGCGCCGAGCAGCTCGAGCGCGCGCCGAACGGCGAGCGGGCCGAGCTCGTCGAGCGTCTCGGCCGCGGCCACCTCCTCGCCGAGCTCGGTCAGATGCTCCAGTTCGAGTACACGCTCCCCCATCTGTTCGTACAGCCGGGCATTCTCGATCGCGCCTGCGACCAACGCCGCACTCGACGCGAGGAAAGCCGCTTCGGCCTCGGTGAACTCGCGGGGAGCCTCGGTATGAAGGCTGATGACGCCGATCGGCTTCTCCGCGCGCCCGAGCAGAGGCACCGACACGAACGACTGGAACCGCTCCTCCTCCAATTCCGGCACGTGGTGGAAGCGTGGGTCGTCGAGTGCGTTGTCCCGGATGAACGCCGACTCGCGACGTTCGAGCGCCCACCAGGCGAGGCCCTGCCCTCGCTTCAGGCTGATCCGGCCGGCCAGATCCCGATACGGCTCCGACGCCGCGTAGAGATCGAGACTGTCACCGTCGGCGTCGAGGAGGTAGACGAAACAGGCATGCACGGCGCTGGCATCCGAGAGCAGCCGCACGACCGCGTCGAGCACCTCCTCGAGGTCGAGCGAGGACCCCACCGTCGAGATGATCTCGGCGAGGAATCGCTCCCCGCCCCCCTGCACGTCGTCCGCCGCGCCGATGTGAGGAATCGTACTCGGGGAAGTGCGAAAAACCTACCCTGGGACTCACGTCTACTCGTAGGAACCGATGAGTTTTGCGTCGGCGCTCGGTCTAGCAATCGAGAACCAACCGAAGGAGGATCGCATGGGACGGATCGTCGTAACGGAGTTCGTATCGCTGGACGGCGTCATGGAGGACCCGGGCGGCTCCGAGAACTTCGGACAAGGAGGTTGGAGTTTCAAGATCAGCCGCGGAGACGAGGGCGACAAGTTCAAGCTCGACGAAGCGTTCTCGTCCGAGGCATTGCTGCTAGGGCGGGTGACCTACGAGGGCTTTGCCGCTGCTTGGCCGTCGCGGGAAGGCGAGTTCGCGGACAAGTTCAACAGCATGCCGAAGTACGTCGTCTCTTCGACCCTGGACGAGCCGGAATGGAACAACTCGACGGTGCTGAAGGGCGACATCACGGAGGAAGTCGGGAAGCTTAGGCGGGAGCAGGAGGACGACATCGTCGTCCACGGCAGCGCCCAGCTCGTGCAAGCGCTGATCGAGAATGACCTCGTCGACGAGTTCCGGCTGATGGTCTACCCGGTTGTGCTGGGAAGCGGCAAGCGACTCTTCGGCGACACAAGCGACGGGAAGCCTCTGCGGCTGGTCGACTCGAAGGTCGTCGGCGACGGTGTAGCCATTCTCATCTACAGGCCGGCGGGCGAGGACGCCTAGGTCTACTGAGCTCTAGAAGTGCGAGGTGAGACCGGCGCCGCTGGCGTCGCCGTCGACCGAGGCCTCTTCCGCTGCGCCGTCCTCGGCGTTCTCGTACCAGGAGTACGCGTACTTGCCGTCGTCGAGGTCCTTCGCGAACTTCGTCAGTTTCAGAGGATGGAAGGTGTCGCACATGACGGCGAGCTCGTGCGTCTCGTGCGTGCCGATCGACTTCTCCGCCAACCCGGGCTGCGGGCCATGTGGCAAGCCGGAGGGGTGCAGCGTGATCGAGCCGACGTCGACGCCCCTTCTCGAGCCGAACTTGCCGGAGACGTAATAGATCATCTCCTCCGACTGCAGATTCGAGTGGTGGTACGGAATCGGCACCGCGAGCGGATCGAAGTCGAGCTTGCGCGGGCAGAACGAGCAGATCACGAAGTTCCGGCCCTGGAACGTCTGGTGTGACGGCGGCGGCTGGTGGATCCGTCCCGTAATCGGCTCGAAGTCGTGCACGGAGAACGTCCACGGATAGAGGAATCCGTCCCATCCGACCACGTCGAACGGGTGGTAGTCGAGCACGTAGGTCTGGTACCCGCCGCGCACGCGCACTTTGACGGGGAACTCGCCCTTGTCGCGATGCGTGTTCAGTTCCGCGGGCGGATGGATGTCGCGGTGGTAGTACGGAGCGCCCTCGAGCATCTGCCCATACTGGTTCCGGTAGCGCTTCGGGATCTCGATCAGGCCCGGCGTCTCGAAGACGAGGTAGCGCTGCTCGCCCTCAGGCCTGAACCGATACGTCGTGCCGCGCGGGATCACGATGTAGTCGCCGTCCTTGTACGGGACGTTGCCGAAGATCGTCTCCAGCGTGCCGGTGCCCTCGTGCACGAACACGACCTCGTCGCCCTCGCCGTTGCGGAAGAAGTAGTCCATGCTCTTTGCCGGTCGGCAGAGGGCGATCTCGACGTCGTCGTTCCACATCAGCGTTCTGCGGCCGGTAATCTCGTCTCCTTCCGCGTCGATGTCGTAGGTCTTGAAGTGACGGTGCGCGTGGGCGTCCGGGACCCACTCGTCCCGCTTGATCTCCACGAAGTCACCGATCTTCATGACGCGGCAGGGCGACTGGAGGTGGTAGAGGATCGACTCCATCCCGACGAAGCCCTCCATGCCCATGACCTCCTCGGTCAGGAGCGTTCCGTTGTCGCGGAACTGGATGTGACGCTTTCTCGGGACGTCGCCGAGGCGCTGGTAGAACGGCACAGTTAGAGGATATCGGCGGCCAAAGCGGCGAGGCGGCTACCTATCGCCGCCGCGAACTTGAAACCGTGCCCGCTGCACGCCGAGCCGATCACAATCTTGCCGCGGCGCTCGAGAATGAAGCGCTCGTCCGAGGTGGTCGTGTACATGCACGTCTCCGCGTCAACCGGATCCGGGTCGGCATCGGGGTAGGTGCTGGCAACCCACGCGGCGACCCGCTCGACTATCGCCGGGTCGGGCTCGCCCGGCTCGTCGGGATCAACCGCGACCCCGGCGTGATGCACGCCGGCCTTCAAACCGTGCACAGGATCGTACAGCGAGTACATCAAGTGTCCGCGCGTCTCCGGATCCAACCGCGCGACTACCGGAAGCGAATCGCCTTCGCGGCGGAAGTACGCAACCGTCTCGCGCGTGGTCCGGACCGGCAAGTCCGGGAAGAAGTTCCTGACCCATGGGCCGGCAGTCACCACAATCACCTTTGCGTCGAGCTCGTCGAGAGACTCGACTCGGGTCTCCTCCTCGAGGCGGGCGCCGTGCGCCAGCGCGCCATCGACGAACGCTCGGTGGGCGAGGTCGGCGCGGACGATGCCGGCCTCCGGCTGGAAGAGCGCGGTCCAGCCGTCCGGCACGCCGACCGGCCAGCGGCTCCGTGCTCCGTCCGCGTCGAGTAGCTCGTACTCGGCTCCGGCCGCCTCGAGCGCGCCCGCCGTGCTCTGCGCAGCACTCTCGACGAGCTCGAGTAGGCCGTTCAGCTCGAGCAGCTTCTGCCCCGACTCTTGCTCGAGGTCGCGCCAGCCCGCGAATGCCTCTCTCGCCAATTCGACGAACTCGACCTCCGGGTAGGCAAGCCGAACGATCCGCGACCGGCCGTGGCTCGAGCCGTGCCCGTGGCCGACGTGAAACTGCTCGAGGAGCAGGACGTCTCGGCCCTGACGCGCCAGCGCGTACGCCGTCGCAGAGCCCATGATCCCCGCTCCGACGACGACGACCTCGGCCTGCATTCGGATCAAGCTACGCGGTTCCGGAGCACTCCGATGCCCTCGACCTCGAGTTCGACGACGTCGCCACGTTGCAGCCAGCGTCCGTCGCCGTGTTCCAGGATGCACCCCGTCCCCACGGTTCCCGATCCCAGCACGTCGCCGGGTCGAAGGTGCGTGTTGCGCGCGGCGTGCGCGACGATCGCATCCCAGGAATGGTGCATGTCCGCCAGGTTGCCGCGCGACCGCTCTTCGCCGTTGACGCGCGCGATCATGGTGCCGCTCCTTCCGTCGAACTCGTCGGGCGTCACGAGAATGGGCCCGAGGCTGGTCGCGAAGTCCTTCCCCTTCACAGGACCGAGCCCGACCTTCATCTCGGCCCGCTGGAGATCACGGGCGGACCAGTCGTTCATGATCGTGAAGCCGGCGATCTGTTCGTCCGCACCGATGATCGCCGCCGCTTCGAGCTCGTAGTCCAGCTCCTTCGTGTCGGGCGGGCAGGGAATCTCGTCGCCGGGCCCGTAGATCGCGGCCGGGTTGGAGAAGTAGAAGACGGGGATCTCGTACCACTCGGGCGGAACCTCTTGCCCGCGCAGAGCACGGGCGGTCTTCACGTGCTGTTCGAAGGCGTAGAAGTCGCGGACGGCGGGTGGGTGCAGAACGGGTGGGCGGAAGTCGACTTCGTCGAGCGAATACTCGGCATGCCGGCGCGCGATTCCACCGCCGGTGAAGAACGCCTGCAGCGTCTGTGCCGCGAGCTGGACGACGGTGTTGCCCTCGATGATCCCCGGCCAGCCGCGCTCGAGCTGCAGATCCCTCGGAGTGAACATGCAAAGTCTCACGACACTCTCGTCTCTGTTTCGTACCGGTGCCTGGCACCGGTACGTGTCCGGGAAGCCAGCACCGCATCCGCGAATGCTGCGTCGTGTGCGTCACTCGTCACAGAAACGCACCCGTGCCTGGCACACCGGTACGTTCCAGGAGCCCGTCGCGCGTCACGGCTCGGTGTGCACGATGACGTCGGCGATGTCGGGACGCGCGCGCCTGATCCGTTCCTCGATCTCACTCGCACGCGCATGCGCTTCGGCCAGCTGGCTCGACGGATCGAGCCCGAGCGTCAGGTACGCAAGCAGACCCTCGTCCGTGCGGACGAAGCGCAGCTCGCGTGGCTCCTCCCCAGTGACCTCGCGGACGATCCGGAGCACGACGTCCCGTTCGGCACGGTCGTCGTCCATCCGCCGTCCCTCCACCTCCTCACTGAGGGGCTCGATGTGCGTCTGCACCGAGTCGACTTCCGGCACGGCCGCCGCGATCGCACTCTCGACCTGGTTCGCCACTTCGTGCGCCTCCTCGAGTGTCAGCTCGCCGGGAAGCTTCAGGTGGAGCGACACTTCCGTCCGCCCACCGACGTCGAGGACGCTGACGTTGTGAACCTCGCGCACCGAAGGAACTCCGAGCGCCGCCGCGTGCGCTCGGTCGCGGATGGCCGCTTCGTCCTCCTGCGGCTCGACGTGAACGACGACGTCGCTTCCCGGCAACGCGGAGTTGAGGGCATCCTCGACGCGGTCGGCAGCTGCATGACCCTGCCCCACGGCCGCGCCCGGCGGAACGGTGATGACAACGTCCATGAACTGCCGCGGTCCCGCCTGCCGCATACGGAGCCGCTGAAGCGTGACCGGCGGATCGATCCCCGCAATGGCAGCTCGGGCCGCCTCCTGTGCGTCCGCGGGTGCCCGGTCCATCAGAACGTCGACGTTTCGCTTCATCAGCCGCGCGGCGGCAAGTAGCACGAGGACGGCTACGAAGAGTGCTGCGGCCGAGTCTGCACGCTTATGGCCCTCGTGCACCAGGACGAGCCCCACGAGCACTGCGATCGAGCCTCCGAGATCGCTGGCGAAGTGCAGCGCGTTCGATGCCAGCGCCGCACTTCGGTAACGACGCGATGCGCGCCACAGGACGATGGTGCGACTGATGTCGACAACGATCACGATCCCGATCACGGCGAACGCGTACCACCGCGCCTCGACCGACGCCGCCCGCTCGCCGACGAGATGCGTGGCTGCACGCCAGGCGATGAAGAAGCTGGCCGCGGCGAGGATCGCAGCCTCGGCAAGAGCCGAGAGATGCTCCGCCTTGCCGTGCCCGTACTGGTGCGCGACGTCAGCGGGCCTGACCGCGACGCCAACCGCAAAGAAAGTCAGCAGCGCCGCCACGAGGTCGGTGCCGGAGTGCAACGCCTCCGAGATGAGACCGAGGCTGTGCGACGCGAGACCCGCGCCGAGCTTGAGCGCGATGAGCGCAATCGCCGCGGCCACGGAGACGAGCGCGGTCCGTCGTTGAGGGTCCACCCGGCTAGTGAAACAGAAGAGCCCGCCGGGAAGGCGGGCTCTTCGCTCCTCTCGTATCCCCTGAAGCTACGAGCTGGCGATGTCGCCGTGGAAGTGCTCGACGAGCGTCGTCCCGGAGCCCTTGCCGCGGTCCTGCCAGTGGCGGACGACGAGCTTCCCGTTTCCGCCGCTGGTCGGCGCGGTGTAGTTGTAGTTGAACTTGCAGTCCGTGCTGTTCGTCGCTCCGTCGCACGAGAACACTGCTCCGGCGCCGAAGAACGCCTTGAGGAAGTCACCCGTGAAGCACGCAGCGACAGGGCACGTCGCCTTCCTGTTGAAGACGCCGCCCATGATCGTGCCCTCGAGATAGCCACCGAAACGACCCGTCACATTCGCGCGAACCATCTGGCCATGCTTGCTCTTGTTCGCGGGGCAGTTGCCCGGACTCTTGCCGGCGACGGTCGTGAATATGCCCTTGTCGACACGGCGAAGCCGGAAGGTGCCGTCGCCGTTGGCGTGCACCTGATACGTCCGCGTCTCCGTCAGCGTCGCCCACGGCTCGGTCAAGTCGCAGCGACGGTCGGTCGTGGTGAGCGAAAAGCTGAACTTGTTCTTGCCCTGCGCCTTCCCCTTGCCCTTGTCGCCCGGATCGGCGAGACCGGACGCAGCGAGCGTCAGAACCCCGACGAGCAGGACGAACGGAATGATCATGCGCCGCATCTGTTTCCACCCCTTTTGGCTGGATTCGCTGCCTGTGGAGTAGATGCCGCCGAGCTTCGAGGCTTGTGGTTTGCCCGGGTACTGGTCTTCGGGCTAGAGATTGCCGCGGAGGGCTTGCTCGCGCTCGATCGCTTCGAACAGGGCCTTGAAGTTCCCCTCGCCGAAGCCCCGTGCGCCGTGGCGCTCGATCACCTCGAAGAAGAGCGTCGGGCGATCCTGCGCGGTCTTCGTGAAGATCTGGAGGAGGTAGCCGTCCTCGTCGCGGTCGGCGAGGATGCGCAGCCTGCGGAGGTCGTCCCAGTCCTCGCCGATCTCGCCGACGCGCTCGCCGACGTCCTCGTAATACGCGTCGGGCGTCGAAAGAAAGACGACTCCCTGGTCCTCGAGCGTCTCGACGGTGCGCACGATGTCCTCCGACTGCAGCGCGACATGCTGGACGCCGGGGCCGCCGAAGTACTCCAGGTACTCCTCGATCTGGCTCTTGCGCTTCCCCTCGGCGGGCTCGTTGATCGGGAACTTGATCTTCCCCTCCCCGTCGGCCATCACCTTCGACATGAGCGCGGAGTACTCGGTGTGGATCTGCTCGTCGGCGAAGTGGATGATGTTCGTGAAGCCCATCGTGCGCTCGTAGAACTCGACCCAGTAGTCCATCCGGCCGAGCTCCACGTTGCCGACCACGTGGTCGATCGCTTTCAGGCCGACACCGGTCGCGGGCCGGCCGTTCGTCCGTCCGACTTCCTGAAAACCGGGGAGGAACGGACCGGTGTACTCGTTGCGGTTCACGAACGTGTGGACGTTCTCGCCGTACGTCGCGATCGTCGCCAGCTCGACGCGCCCGAAGTCGTCCTCGACCCAGTGGGGGTCGACTACGCCGCGCGCACCGCGCTGCACCGCCTGGCGATACGCCTCACCTGCGTCCGGAACGGTGAGCGCGGTGTCTCTGACGCCGTCCCCGTGCGCACAGACGAAGCGATTGATCTCGCTGTTCCCCCGCAGACCGCTCGTCAGCACGAGGCGGATGTCGCCCTGCTCGATCAGGTAGGAGGCTCGGTCGCGCACGCCCGTCTCCGGTCCCGCGTATGCGGTCCTGGCGAAGCCGAACGCGTTCTCGTAGTAGAACGCCGCCTGTTTCGCGTTGCCGACGTAGAGCTCGAGATGATCCCACCCGTCGATGGGCATGAAGTCCGCGTTCTGACCCACGGCCTTAGCTTACTCGGCAGGTGGCACGGTGACCGGCCCCCGCCGCGATGCCAAGAGGATCCCACCCGCGATCGCCACACCGCCCACGATCTGCACCGTCGTAATCGGCTCCGACAGGAGGGCGAGCGCGAACAGGGCGGCGAGGAACGGTTGCAGGTTCGCGAACAGTGACGCCCGCGACGGCCCGACGCGGGCGATCGCCGTGAACCAGAGCAGGTTCGTGATCACGAGCGGCCCGAGCACGGCGAACGCGAAGCCGATCCACACCAGCGCCCCGAAGTGGAAGGTCTGATCTGCGAGCTGCCGCGACCCTGCTACGAGAAGTCCAACGGTGACGGAGAGCAGGAAGACGGCGCTCAGCCTGAACGGGGAGTACCGGCGCATGAGGGGCCCGATCGTGACGGAATAGGCAGCCCACGTCGCAGCGCCCGCGAGCGCGAGCACGTCGCCCTTCAAATTCGTGGAGAGATTCCCGCCGGAGCCGAGTGCGACGAGCGCGACTCCGGCGAAGGACAAGCCCGCTGCAACCCATAAGCGGAGCGGCAGATGCTCGACACCGCTCCCGCGGGCGAAGAGCGCGGTGAAGATCGGGAGCGTCCCGAAGATCAGCGCCACCGTCGTTGCGGTCGTGAAACGGAGCGCGTAGACGAAGCTCAACTGGTTCACGAACAGGACGGTCGTGCCGAAGGCGATCATCGCCGCGTCGCGGCGCGCGATCCGCAACGAGCCCTCCCATGCAAGCGTGATGCCAGCGAAGATGAGGGCGGCGCACGTGTAGCGGATCGACGAGTAGGCAAGCGGGTGGAACCCGTGATCGAGGATGTACTTCGAGACGGTGAAGTTGAGCGCCCAGAGACTGACCGTCGCGAGCAGCATGAGATCGGCGGTCGGTCGGCGCACGGAGGCCGCACGCTAGCGGCTCATATCCCTCGATTGAGGGACAGGTGCGGCCCCAGAAAGCCGACTCCTAAAAGGTGCCTCTGCGCGCTGTGTGTTGGCTCCTGCTTGCCGTCGTTACCGGTTCGACGATCGGCTTCAAGCTTGCCCTGCCCGGCTCCGATTCCACCCCGGTCGCGGCCGCTTCAGCCACCCGCTCTGCGACCGAGGCGCCGCTCGCCTTCGCAACGCCCAACGGGCGGCCCGTGATCCCGATCGGCCTTGACACCGGCGGTCCCTCGAGCCCGGGCCTGCACCGGCTTTCCGGCACCGCCGGGCGAGCGGTCGCAACGTACGCCTCGCGATCGAGCGCAGGCAGCGGTGCCGACGTCACCTTCAACTCGCCGTACGTCAGCGACCTGAGGTTCCTCGCCATGCCGGGCGTCGTGACCACTCCGCCGGCGAGCGGATCGCCGACCGACACAACGGCGACCACCACGACACCTGCGCCCACCGGCCCGCCGCCTGAGATCGCGAACGTGCACACCATCTCCCTCACCCCGTTTTCCGCCACCATCGCGTGGCGGACGAACGTGCCGGCAACGTCGCGCATCGCCTACGGCCTCGATGCGCCTGTCCTCTGGACAGCACCGAGCGTCGCGTCCACCGAGCACCAGGCGACCCTCACCGGCCTGAGCTTCTCGAGCTCCTACAAAGTCGCCGTCACGGCCGCCAACGAAGGAGGCCCTGGCCGTGTCGACGAGTACCTGCTCACCACACCGGCACTTTCCGGGCCGGTAAAGGCGACGACTTCAGGGGGAGTCATCCTGCTCAACGAGCAGCCGTCCTTCCCGAAGATGGTCTGGGCGCAATGCCCCGACGCCGTCGCTGCGAATCTCGCCGTCGGCATCGACCTCTTCATGGGCAACGGCTGCGGTACTGCTGCCGACCTCGCGAGCTGGGTCGGGGGTCGAGCCTTCGTCCTCGCCGACGCGCAGGCGCCCGCAAGCGCGCGCGCCGGCGCGGTGGGGACGCACCTGCCCGACGAATGGGATACGCATCTTCCCGGCGATCTGACGACGGCCGATGCGCTGCGCCTCGTGCCGGAGACCCCGGGGTCGGGCCCCCGCTTCCTCACGCTGACCAACCACTTCTACAGCCGCGCGAGCGCACTCCCGCAAGGGAAGGGGATGTATCCGGCACTGGCCGCGAGCGCCGACGTGCTCGGATTCGATCTCTACCCCTTGCAGAACTGGTGCCGCTGGGACAGCTTCGGCGACGTGTTCGACTCGCAGCTCGACCTCGTCGCCCTCGCTCGGGGCCGGCCGACATTCCAGTGGATCGAGGCCCGCCGCATGGACTGCATGGGCGCGCAGCTCGACCCGACTCCGGAGACCGTTCGCGCAGAGGCCTGGCTGTCGATCGCCGGCGGCGCGCACGCGATCGGTTACTTCCCGAACAACTGGAGCGTCGACGTGGGCGCCGAGATCGCCCGCACGAATCACGAGATCCAGTCGCTCGTCCCGGCCCTCGTCGAGCCGCCGATCGCAACCAGCGTGGCGCCGGGGAGCCCCGTGAAGGCAGGAGGCCGCGAGCACAACGGCGCCGTGTACGTGATCGCGGTGAATGCAAGCCGCGCGCCCGCGACCGCGTCGATCAACGTCCCGGCGGTGGGCGACCGCGTGCTCCGGAGCCTGGACGGCTCACAGACCGTCACTGCGAGCGGCGGGTCGTTCACCGACTCATTCGGGCCGCTCGAAGTGCGCGTCTACGTCGCCTCGCCGGTTCAGGGCTAGAGCCAGTTAGGCTTCCGCCGATGCGGGAGCCCACCAAAGAGGACGTCGACGCACTCGTCGGACCGGCGACGCCGCACTTCGCCCCCCAGCTCCGCGCGCGCGTCGAGGAGCTCGTGCTGCCCCTCCCGGACGGGCATCCCGTGCGGAAGTACGGACAGGAGAAGATCGAGCTGCTCGAACGGCTTGCCTTCGCTTCCTCGAAGGCGGAAGAGGGCCCCCGCGAGCCGAGGTCGAGGCCTGGATGGGAAGAGATCCCGAGCACGGCCACGGCGCACGACCCGCTTCCCGGTCGGAAATGAATCTGGGCGAAGGCGGTCGCTCGCGACGCCGACCATTGGAGGCCGGGTCGGCTTTGCCGACCCGGCCGTTTCCGTTCTTGACTGAAAGCCGTCAACGATGAACGCGCTCGAAAACCGCTCCGTCGTCGTGACGGGCGGGACGCGGGGGATCGGCAAGGCGATCGCGCTTCGGCTCGTGTCGGAAGGCGCCACACGCGTCGTCCTCGGCTACATGCGGAACGACAAAGCCGCCGAGTCGGCTGCGGAGGAGATCCGCGCGGCCGGCGCCGAACCGGTGCTGGTGCGCGGCAACATCGCGTCGGAGAAGGTGATCGCCGAGATTGCGTCGCACGGGCCGTACGCGGCCGTCGTTCACAACGCCGCCACCGGCGTGATCGAGCCCGCGCTCGAGACCGAGGACCGGCACTGGGACTGGACGCTGAATGCAAATGCGCGCGCGCTGCTCTCGCTTGCGCGCGCGTGCGCGCCCGACATGGCGAGTGGCTCCTCGATCGTCGCAATCTCGTCACTGGGCGCGCAGCGCGTGCTCGAGAACTACGTGCTCGTCGGGACCTCCAAGGCCGCATTGGAGTCTGTGGTGCGCTACCTCGCCGTCGAGCTCGCCCCGCGTGGCATCGGCGTGAACGCCGTGTCCGGCGGTGTGATCGACACGGAAGCACTCGATCACTTTCCGAATCGCGAAGAGATGCTTCGAGCAGGGAAGACGCGAACGCCTGCGGGACGGCTGGTCGAGCCCGCGGACATCGCCGACGCGGTCGCGTTCCTCTGCTCGCCCGACGCGCAGATGGTGCGCGGGCACACGCTGATCGTCGACGGCGGCTACTCCCTGCTCGCCTGATGGAACCCACCGAGCACAACCGGCGCGCGTGGGACGAAATCCACCGGCAGCGCGCAGCAGCGCTTTCCGGCGAGCGCGGGCTCCCCAAGCAGGTCCGGGGCGCGCTCGCCGACCTCCAGAAGAAGCGAGTCCTCGACCTGCAATGCGGCACGGG
>VAXG01000073.1 GCA_005883355.1 Actinomycetota bacterium
CGTGGTCGTGGTGGCTGCCGTCGCGGGCCTGACGGTCTACTTCAGCACGGAGAAGGTTCCGCGCTGCCTCGCGTCGGGGGTGCAGACCTGGCGACCGCCGTCCGATGGAAAGACGCACCGCTACGAGGTCGTGATCCTCGATCGCTCCGCGTGTCTTTTCGACATGGACCACCAACAGCGTCTGGTCGGGGCGTTGCGTCTCTCGCAGGCGAAGTGGCTCTCCGCGGCCTTGCCTGGGCCATCCGACACGATCCGTGTCGAGGACGTCGGGCAGAAAGTCGCGTTCGCGACACAGCGTGGCCTGCTCGGTGTTCGCGTCTTCGATCTCCGTACGAGCAGAGCGCTCTACGTCACGCATTTCAAGGGCTTCACCTGGAACCCCCGGTTCGGTCCGGACCCGCCGAGCCACGGACTGTCGCTCGCCCCGGACCGTCCCGAGCTCTGGGTGTTGGACGCGCCGAACAGTGTCGTGCACGTCTTCGACGTGAGTGAGCTTCCGGGCCGTCCGCCGCGGCCACTCGAAGACATTCGCCTGTCGAAGCCGATCTCCGGTGACGAAAATCCGTGCACGCATGCATGTGGCCGCATCGGCTCACTTCTGCACGGCAAGGACGGTCGCTTCGTGTACGTCGGCGACGCCGGAGACGTGATCGATACGCACACGCGCCAGATCGTGGCCAATCTGGAAGCGCTGCACAATTCGCGGGTGCAGCTGGAAGTGGATTGGGCGGGCGGTAAGGCGGTCTTCCCGGGTCGCAGCTAGATTCGAGCGCGTGCCTCGTCCACCGCTTCCTCCGCCACTTCCACCCGAGACCCGCACCGTCGGACAGCTCGTCGCCGAAGCGGTGAAGCTCTACGGCGCACGTTTCTGGCCCTCACTGGCTCTCGGGATCGGGCCGGCGCTGTTCGGCGTGGCGGACAGAGAGCTGGAAGGCGCGGCGCGGGCGGTCTTCGACGTCGTCCTCGGGCCCGTCGTGTTCGCCGCGTCGTACGGCGGCGCGGTCGCGCTGGTGAGGCCGATCGGGCGCGGCCGCTACGTGGTCGTGGCGTTGGCGGCCGGCTTCGTCGCGTTCCTACCGATCTGCCTGGCGCGGCTCTTCCGCGATTTTCCGGGAATCAACCTGATGGCGGTCGCATGGCTCGCGTTCTTCTGCCTGGCCGTGCCGGCGGCCCTCGTCGAGCGTCGCGGCTTCATCGACGCGCTGCGGCGAGGCGTGCAGCTCGCACGTGCGGACTACGTCCACGTGCTCGGCTCACTCGCAACGCTGCTCATCACCATCTTCCTCACCGGCCTCGTGCTGTTCTTCTCGCTGCGCGCGTTGAGCGACCAGGCGCTGCGCGTCGCAGCCTTGCTGGCGCTGCTCGTGCTGACGCCCATCTTCATGCTCGGTGCGGCGATCCTGTACGTCGACCAGGAGGCGCGAGTAGAGTCGAGCTCCCGACCGAGGAGGAAGCGCGATGCCGACGTACATTCTGCTTTCGAGTCTGACGGCGCAGGGCGTTCAGACGCTGAAGTCGAACCCTGATCGTCTCCGCGAGGTCAACAAGGACGTGGAGGAGCTGGGGGCCAAGGTCTTACACCAGTGGGCGACTCTCGGCGACTACGACTTCGTGAACATCGTCGAGGCGCCGGACGCCGCAACCATAGCCCGGGTCTCGGTCTCCCTCGGTGCGCGTGGCAGCACGAAGATCCGCACGCTCACCGCGCTGACGATCGACGAGTTCCTGACGGCGCTCGGCTAGTGCGCTAGTCCATGTGCTCGCGGAGCACGGTGATTCCCCAGGCGCGGCCTGACTCGAACAGCTCGTCCGGATCGACCTCGTCCGCCCAGCCGAGGAAGTGCCTCTCCGGCTCTTCGTCGGTCGAGCCGTAGACGGCGCGCCGGTCCGGCGTGTGGGGTAGCGGCTCGATCGGCTCGCCCCGTTCGAGCGCGTCGCGGCGCGCCTCCGCTTCTTCGGCGACCGGCCCCTCTTCGTAACCGCGCGGCACAAGGGTGAGTGTACGCTCGGCGTCGTGTCCGCAGCGCTCGCCGTCAGCGGCCTCGTCAAGCGGTACGGCGCGGTCGAAGCGCTCGGCGGTGTCGACCTCGAGGTCGGCGACAGCGAGCTCGTCGGTCTGCTCGGGCCGAACGGCGCCGGGAAGTCCACGCTCGTCAAGATCGCGTGCGGCTTGGTGCGGGCCACGACCGGGCACGCGGAGGTGTGTGGTGCGCGGGCAGGCTCGCGGGAGGCCCGGGCGGCGCTCGGATATCTCGCGGAGCTCTTCCGCTTCCCTGGCTGGATGACCGCCGACGAGTTGCTCGAGCTGCATCAGCGTCTGGCCGGCTCACGTGGCGGCGAGCGCGAGCGTGGTGAGCTACTCGAGCTCGTCGGCTTGCGGGAAGCGCGGCGGCGACCTGTCGAGGCAATGTCGAAGGGAATGCAGCAGCGGCTCGGGATTGCGCAGGCGCTCGTCGGCTCACCGCGGCTGCTGCTGCTCGACGAGCCGACGAGTGCGCTCGATCCGGTCGGGAGGCGGACCGTACGCAAGCTGCTCGAAGAGCTGCAACGGCGCGGCGTCTCCGTCCTGCTCAACTCGCACCTCCTCAGCGAGATCGAGCTCGTCTGCGACCGCGTGGTCATCCTGCTCGGCGGACGTGTCGTGAGCGCGGGCACACCGGCCGAGCTCGCGAGGCCACGCGGCGTCGAGATCGAGACCGACGCAGGCAAGCGCATGTACCCGGAGGCGGGGCGCGAAGACATCCCTCGGCTGATCGCCGAGCTCGTTCGAGACGGAAAGAACGTCTACGGGGCGCGTCTGCTCACCTCGACGCTCGAGGACGTCTACGTCGAGGCCGTGGGCGGCGAGGGCTCGTGACCGCGATCTGGACGATCGCCGAGTATGGCCTTCGCGAGGCGCTTCGCCGCAAGGTGTTCGTCGTCGTCTGCTTTCTGACAATCGCGTTCCTCGGCCTCTACTGGCTCGGCGCGCGCTACGCGTTCCACCACGTCGCAGGTGTGGTGCCGCCGGAGGGTGTCGATGCGCGCACGTTCGCCGGTGCGTTCCTGTTCGGGATGGCGATGTTCGGGACGCTCTTTCTCGGCGTCGTCCTCGCGATCTTCCTCACGCTCGGGACCGTCCGCGGCGATGCGGAGCGCGCGCTTCTGCAGCCGCTCGTGGTGCGCCCGATCGGGCGGTCAGCGTTGCTCGTCGCGCGTTTCCTCGGCGCTGCGGCAGTGTGCGTCCCTTACGTCCTGATCCTCTACTTCGCGGCGATGCTGCTCACGGGGCTCGAGGGCTCATGGTGGCCGGACCGGATCGTGACGCCGGGGCTCGAGCTTGCCGGCGGGGTGCTGATCGTCGCTGCGTTGTCGCTTCTCGGGTCGGTTTTCCTGAGCTCGATCGCGAACGGGATCGCGATCTTCATGCTCTTCGGCTCGGGTCTCGTCGCCGGGCTGCTCGGCAACATCGGCCACGTGCTCAACTCGCCGGGGCTGACCCACGCCGCGAAGATCGCCGCGTGGGCGATTCCGTTCGAAGCGCTCTACCAGGACGCGCTGCGCGCGATCACGGAGAAGACCTCGGGGCTGACGGGCTTCCTGCTCCGGCTCGGCCCGTTCGGCGGCGCCGAGCAGGGCGGGGCGGCGCTGCGACTCTGGGCGGTCGCGTACATCGTGCTCGTCGGTGCCATCGCGGTCGCCGGCTTCGCGCGGCGAGATCTCTAGCGCACCTGTCCGAATCTCGAGTTGGACCGCGGCGTGCCGCCCTCGAACGTATGCGGGCTCCAACGGAAAGCCGCGTCCCGCCGAGCCGGCTGTGGAAGAGAAGTCACACCTTCGTCACACGCATCCCGTCCGAGTCGAACCAGGGCGGGACGCGCCCGTTGCAGTCATGTCGGGGACAGTCCCCGGCGTGGCCCGTCGCGACGTGGGCTACTGAGACAGGGCGACTTCTGCAGCGAGCCCGGCATTCGCGACGACGAGGTCTCGGTTCGCCTGCAGCGTTCTGCCGCCGCTGTGCTCGTGCAGGTAGGTCAGGACGAACGGCGTCACGGCTTGCCCTGTCACGTCCTCGCGCGACGCCGCCGCGAGGGCTTCCTCGATCAGCGGCTCGATGCCGTCGAGGCTGTCGTCCGGCGGGCGTGCGAGCAGCAGCCCGCCGCCGCCCAGCTCCCAGTGCGCCCGCGCAAGCCGCGCGGTCTCCGACGCGGACTCCACCCGCGCCGGGACCGGCGGCCCACCGTGTGCCGAGTAGAACAGCGGGACTGTGTCGGTGCGAAAGCCGAGCACCGGCACGCCGAGTGTCTCGAGCACCTCGAGGGTCGCCGGGACGTCGAGCAGCGACTTGATTCCAGCGGAAACGACGAGCGCCTTCGTGCGCGCCAGCTCGCCGAGGTCCGCAGACACGTCGGGTGGAGCGGGGAAGCCGCGATGCACGCCGCCGAGCCCGCCCGTCCCCATGAAGCGAATGCCGACCGCGCGGCAAACCGCAAGCGTTCCGCCGACGGTCGTCGCGCCGACGGCGCCCTGCACGACGCAGGCCGCGAGATCGCGCGGACCGGCCTTCCGCGCGTTCGCGTCGAACCGTGCGAGCTCGTCTTCGGACAGACCGACGCGGATCTTTCCGCCGAGCACGCCGACCGTTGCAGGCACGGCGCCGGCCGCGCGAACGCGGCGCTCGGCCTCGAGTCCGACCGCCAAACCATCTCCAGCCGGGAAGCCGTGTGCGACGAGCGTCGTCTCGAGCGCGACGACCGCGCCGGCTTCTCGCACTTCGTCGGAGACGACGATCACGGCATCGCTCCCGGCTTCGCCACGCACCGGGCCGCTGCCTCGATCGCAAGCTCCGGCCCACTGACGAGGAAGCCTGCCGCCAGAGCGTCCCCGGCACCGGTCGCGTCGACGACCACGCCGTCGCGCGCCGGCAATTCCACCCGCTCCTCACCGAGGACGAGCAGCCCGCGATGACCGCGCTTCACGACCGCCGTCGGCGCGAGCCTGTACGCCGCCCCGACGATCTCCCACTCCGCCTCGTTGGCGAAGATCAGGTCGGGCTCGAGCGCCTCGAGCTGCTCGCGGAAACGCACCGGCCCGTACTCGCGAATGCGAGTCCACGCGGAGAGATCGACGCTCACCCGCGCACCGTTTCGGCGTGCCAGGCTCGCAGCATGGAGCGCGGCGCCGTCGATCGGCGTCGCCAGAAGCGCGTACCCGGAGATGTGAAGACAGTCGCACGCGAACCACGCCGGATCGAGGTCGGCCGAAGAGAGCTCGGGCGCGACGCCGCGATCCGACGCCATCGTGCGCTCACCGTCAGCTCCGACGAGGGAGACGACGATGCCGTTGCGGCCGGCAACGGGCCCTGCAACGTCGACACCCCGTGCCTCGAGCTCAGCGGTCACGAGCTCACCGGCCAGGTCCTCGCCCCGCTTCGAGACCGTTCGCGCCTCGGAGCCGAGCGCCACCACCCACGCGGCGACGTTCGCCGCCTGTCCTCCGGCCGCCGTCTGCGTGGTCGCCAGCGCATCCGCCCCAGGGACGAGTGGCTCGCCCAGACGCACGATCACGTCGAGCAAAGCGTCGCCGAGGGTTACGACCAGCACGCCTACAATCGTCCCATGGACGACGAACACAGGGGCGGCCGGCTCGGCTCGTTCGTCGTCGGCGGGGTGCTCGGGGCCTCCGCAGCCCTGGCCGCAGCGCGTCGCAGGCGGCGGCGAACCGAGCCGCAGCGCCCCGTCTTCCAGGGGCTCGAGGCATTCGAAGGCGCACCGTGCTACCGCGAGATCGTCGACAAGGAGCGGGACGACCTACAGCCGTGACTCCGCGCGAAGCAGCGCGCGCAGGTTGATGTCCGCGTCGCCGATCTCGAGCGTCCGGCCGAGCCTCATCACCTCCTCCGAGACCGCAACGTAGTGCGCGCGCGTCACCAGCGGTCCCCGCGAACGGATCACGAGGAACGGGCCGTAGACGCGGCCCTCGAACGCGCCCTGCGGAGTGGGCAACGCATACCGAATCGTCTGCCGTTCCGTCACGTTCGTCGTGTCGCTCGCGTCGAATACCCAGACCCCGCGACCCAGTGGCTCCGGAATGTCCTTCAATGCCGACGCCAACAAAGCCGGGTCAGCCCGCGGGAGCGTGTGGCCGGCGAACGAAGGGTTGCGTTCCCACGCCTGCAGGTACACGGGCTCGTAGCCCAGTAGGACATCGCTACGCCGATATGTCGACGCAAGCCACGCCGCCGCAGCGTCACGTGCCTGCGCCTCGCCGGGCGGGTCGCCGTCGAAGATCGGCGGCGTCTTCTCATGTGTCCAACGCACTTCTCCGACCAGGAGCACGGCAACCGCGGTCACCGCGACGGCGGGCGCCAGCCGTCCCCCGCGGCGTCCGAGCTCGACCAGCGGCACCGCGAGCAGCACGCTGAAGAACGGGAGCGCGAAGATCAGGTGGCGCGCCTCGGGCGATGCAGTCGAGTTCAACGTCGCGAGCATGAACGCGAGCCCCGGGACCGTGATGACACAGGCGAAGAGCGCGACGCTTTCGCGACGGCGCCGCCAGAGCAGGATCGTTCCCACGAGCGCGAGCACGAGGACGGGCGTCGACCACGCCCGGTGACCGGCACTGAAATCGCCGGCGACCCACCAGAAGTAGTGGAGCACCGAGGCGGGTGACCCGAGCCGTGGCCCACCGCCGCCCACGCCGACGTCGAAGCGGTCGCGCAACACGAGGTCGGCCCACCAGAAGGGAATCCCAGCGACACCAACCGCGGCGAGCGTCACGAGGGCCGCGCGGAGACGCTTTCGACGGAGAACGACGAACAGTCCCTGAGCAGCGACGACGAGCACGGCGTACGGATGGCTGGCGAGCATCAGCAGCAGCGCGACGCCCCAGAGGGCAAACCGGTGCCGACCGCCACGGTCGAGCGCGTACAACAGCCCGAGGAACGAGAGCAGACTCGTGAACAGGAACAGGCTGTACATCCGACCGTAGATTCCGTGGAAGAAGAGCACCCAGCTTCCCGACGCCAGTGCGGCGGCGACCACTCCGACGGCCCGGTCGGCGAGTCGCGCGCCGAGGAGTGCGATCACCGGGACGCTTGCGACGGCGAAGACGAGCGAGACGATGCGAAGGCCGGTCAGCCCGCCGCCGAGATGCACGACCACCCACGCAAAGAAGAAGTGGAGCGGCGCGCCACCGCGCTCCGTCACGACCGTGTGCAGCACGTGCCCGAGCGAGCCACGGCCGACGAAGAGCGCGAGCGCCTCGTCCTCGTGGGGCGGCCAGGTGCGCAAGAACCAGGCGAGGACTCCGGCCAGCACCGCAGCCACCGCGGTCGTTCCCGCCCAGAACGCGTCCACGTCCTGGACCCTGACGCGGGCGCGCGCGAGCGCGGACGAGTGGGTTGCAAGCTCGACCACGGGCCCTCTCTTTACGGTGTCCAGACCGATAACACTGCTAGCGTCCTAAATCTCGTGCCCACGTACGAATACAAGTGTCCGAACGGGCACGTTTTCGAAGTCTTCAAGCGCATCGCGGATCCCCCACCTGAGGTGTGCCCGGTCTGCGGGGCCTCGCCCGTGGAGACCGTGCTCTATCCGGTGCCGGTCCATTTCCGCGGCTCCGGTTTCTACTCGACCGACTATGGCCGCGGCGGTCGCAAGCGGGACAGGGCGAAGGAATCGTCCTCCGAGTCGGGGTCGGATTCGGGCTCGGGGGACAAGAAGGACAAACCGACGGAGAAGAAGGCCGCAGAAGCCGGATAACGGTTAGTGGAACTGCCGGTTGCCGACGACGCAGCCGGGCCCGTATTGACCCGATCCCGGCTGAGGCGGCTGAGGCGCCGCGCGACCGGTGACCATCTGCACGACGGCGATGTTCTGCTCGTCTCCGACGATCACCGACGCACCGCCGACCGAGGTGGCCGTCCCGCCGAGCCGGCAGTGCAGCGCGTTCTTCTGGCCCGCGCGCTTCAGCACCCAGCCGAGCTGGATGAACTGCCAGGCGGAGAGGTCGGTGGTCAGGGGCTTCAGAAGGGAGTCGCCGTTGAACGGCAGGCTCACGACGGTCCCGAAGCCGAGCAGCTTGGCCATCACGGCGCGCATCACCGCCTGCTGGCGCAGGCCCCGTGTGATGTCGCTGTCGGCCGGATTGAGCTGGTTCTCCCGGATGCGCGAGTAGATCAGCGCGCGCTGCCCGTTCATGTGCTGAATACCTTTGTTGAATCGATAGCCGCGCCAGCCGGCGCAACGTGACGCCTTGTACGGGCAATCGAACTTGTTGGACAGGATCGGCGCCGGCACGTTGACGTCGACGCCGCCGATGTTGTCGATCAGGGTCTTGAAGCTGCGGAAGTCGACGATCATCACGTGATTGATCTGGAGCCCGGTGAGGTTCTGGATCGTGCGGACGGTGAGCGCGGCACCACCCAGCTGGTACGCCGAGTTGATGCGGTCCTCGCCGTGACCCGGAATGGGCACGCGCAGGTCGCGCGGAATCGAGAGGTACACGAGCCGGTGCCGGCTCGGATCCGTGCGGAGCACCATGATCGAGTCCGAATGGTTCAGGCTCACGCGCCGGTCGGTGTTCTCGTGATCCCGACCGAGCAGCAGCATCGTCGTCGGGTTCGACAGCATGAGCCCGTTCTGCTTCGCGAGCACCGGGAGCACGGACTGGTCGAGCCGAGCGTTCGCCTTGTCGACTCCGCTGCGGAAGGCCAGGTAGCCCGCGATTCCCCAGACAACCGCGACCACGAGCACTACGATCAGCCCCAGGCCGATGCGCCGCTTCCAGCTCCAGCGACGGCGAGGCCGGCGGACCTTCGGCTCGCGTGCGCCACGCCCGTTCCGGTCCGGCCGCCGCGCCTGCTCCGGCCGCTCCAGCGGAACCTTGCCCTTGACACGCCCGCCCCGGTAGACGCGGTACGGCTTCTCTTCCGTCGGCATCGAGCCAGTAGGGTAGCCGCGCGCTTTGAACGAAAAACGTGTCATCGGCGTCGACCTCGGCGGCACCAAGATCCTGGCCGGAGTCGTCGACCGGGACGGGCACGTGGAGCACCGCCGCGAGCACGCGACCCGGACCGCCTCCGAGGACGAGTTGCTGGCCGGGTTGGACGAGGCCGTCGAGGAGCTCCTGACGGACGAGATCGCCGCGCTCGGGTTCGGCCTCCCGTCTCCGGTCGACCAGCGGAGCGGCCGCGCCCTTCAGGCCGTGAACATCCCGCTCACGGACATCGACTTCCGCGAGAGGATGCGGAAGCGCTTCGGCCTGCCCGTCGGGATCGAGAACGACGCGAACGCGGCAACCTACGCGGAGTTCCGCTTCGGTGCTGCACGCGAGGTGGACTCGATGGTCATGCTCACACTTGGGACGGGTTGCGGGGGCGGCGCAGTCGTGGCCGGACAGCTCTTCCGCGGCTGGGCCGAGTTCGGGCACATCGTGATCGTGTACGACGGCCTCCCCTGTCAGGGGTCGTGCACAGGGCGCGGGCATCTCGAGCCGTACGTCACGGGCGTCGCGGCCGGGAAGCTCGCGGCGGAGGAATTCGGGCCCGCGGTCGACGCGCATCGGCTCGTCCGCCTGGCGAACGAGGGGGAAGCCCGGGCGATCGAGATTCTCGACGGCATCGGCCGCCACCTCGGCGCCGGCATCGGCAGCCTCGTGAACATCTTCAATCCGGAGCTGATCGTGATCGGCGGCGGCTTTGCGGCTGCCGGCGACTTCGTGCTCGACCCCGCGCGCGAGATCCTGCGCCGTGAAGCGCTTGCGCGGGCGGGCTACAGAGTGCCGATCGTGCGAGCAGAGCTCGGGACCGCGGCGGGCCTGATCGGCGCCGGCCTCGTCGCTTTCGACGCAGCCGGGTAGCACCGTGCCGCTCGCCGTCTGCGCGACGCCGATCGGGAACCTCGACGACGTCACGCTGCGCCTGCTCGAAGAGCTCCGCTCCGCCGAGGTCATCCTCTGCGAGGACACCCGACACACCCGCGTGCTGCTCGGCAGACACGGAATCTCCGGCGCGAAGCTGCTCTCCTACCACGAGCACAACGAGGCCAAGCGGACTGCGGAGCTCCTGCCGCGGCTCCTGGCCGGCGAGCGTGTCGCTCTCGTCAGCGACGCGGGTATGCCCGGGATCAGCGATCCCGGCGGACGTCTCGTCGGAGCGGCACTCGAGCACGGTGTGCCCGTGACCGTGCTCCCCGGTCCATCGGCTGTCGATACGGCACTCGTCGCCGGCGGGTTCGCGGCCGACCGCTACCAGTTCGTCGGCTTCTTGCCGCGGGGCGCCGGTGCGTTGGCAGCTCTGTGGCGCGAGCTCGCAGGCTGGCCGTATCCCGTGGTCGCGTTCGAGTCTCCACAGCGGTTGCCTGCGACGCTTCGCTCGCTGGCGGCGGTGCAGCCCGGGCGGGAGGTAGCCGTCTGCCGCGAGCTGACGAAGAAGTTCGAGGAGGTGGTCCGGGGGCCGGCGGCGGAAGTCTCGGCGCGCTTCTCGGAAGCACCGAAGGGTGAGATCACGCTCGTGCTCGGGCCGGCCGGGGAGGAACGCGACGTCGCCGTCGCGCTCGAAGTGGTCGCCGAGCTCGTTGCCGCCGGGGTCCCACGGCGGCAAGCGGCCGATGTCGTCTTGCGCCTGACCGGCGTCTCTCGCAACGAGCTCTACCGCCGTACTTTGTAGCCAGTGTTGACAACAGCGATCGACCTTGCTACGGTCGCGTTGTTCGCAAAATTGGCAACAAGGAGGGAACTGTGCGGCGACTTGCGATCCTTGTCATCTGCGCGTGTGCGCTCCCTGTCACCGGCGCGCGCGCCTGGACCTGGCCTGTCGACGGCCCGGTGCTGCGTCCGTTCGCGTTCGACCGCGCGCATCCCTATGCGGGCGGCCAACATCGCGGCGTCGATCTCGGAGCTCCGAGCGGCAGCCCCGTGCTCGCCCCGGCAGAGGGAATCGTGTCGTTCGCGGGGACGGTGCCGACCGGCGGGAAGACAGTGTCGATCGAGACACCGTTCGGTTACACCGAAACGCTCGTCCACCTCGGGTCGATCGCCGTGGTGCGCGGGGCGCTCGTCGGAGAAGGCTCGGTCGTGGGGACCGTCGGGCCGAGCGGGGTGGTCGACTTGGCGGACCCCTACGTGTATTTCGGTGCACGCACGACGAGCGATCCACAGGGGTACGTCGATCCCCTCGCCTTGTTGCCTCCGCACGTCGCGCCCCGGCCGTCCCCGGCCACCGGGCCCGTCGTCAGCGGGTCCAACGCCGGCTCGGTCGAGACCGCGGTCCCCGCTCTCGCGACCGGTGCCACACCCGCTCTCGAAGCCGCTCCGAGCCCTGCCTCGGAGGCGGTGAAGCTTGCGACTGCTTCGTCAACGCCCGCGGCGACTTCTGCGGCGGCGACGGCTCCGGTGACGCAAACGGTGGCGCCCGTCGCGACCCACCCGGCCACAATCGTCACCGCGGCCGGAGGTGCCGATGCTCCGGGCGAGGCGGGTGCGGTAGAGGCCCCGCATGTGGTGCCCGCCGCGACAGAGCCGTCGGCTCCCGCAACTGCGGCCCGCCACAACAGGGTCAGTCACGCGAAAGCCGGGTCTTCGTCGCCGGAGTCCGTCGTTGCAAACATCGGGAAGATGCTGGGTAGCTCGGGCTCGAACAAGGTCGGTCTGCGCACCCCGGCCGGAGCGACGCCGGCGCGACAGGAGGAGGTCGCGTCGCCGTTCGGTCTGCTCGACGATTCGCGGGTCGTCCTTCTTGTTGCGCTGACGCTCGCCGGAGGGATCGCTGTCGCGTTCCGCCGCTCGTCCAAGGCAAAGACGGCTCGTATCATGGTCCTCCCCCGACCGGAGCACGTCCTTGGCAGAAGAGAGACAGAGGCAGAAGATCTTGGTGGCCCCAGCCTGGCCGTACGCAGCCGGGAAGAGGCATCTCGGCCACGTGGTCGGGTTTGCAGTGCCGGCGGACATCTTCGCGCGGTATCAGAGGCTGAAGGGCAACGACGTCCTGATGGTGAGCGGGACGGACGAGCACGGTACGCCGGTGATGGTCACGGCGGACCGCGAAAGCGTCTCGCCGCATGAAATCGCCGAGCGTTACAACAAGCTGATCCGAGAAGATCTTCGCGATCTCGGAATTTCGTACGACTGTTTCACGCGCACCACGACCCAAAATCATGCGCGAGTTACGACCGACTTCTTCAGGACGCTCTACGAGCACGGCTGTCTGATCGAGAAGACAACGCTCGGCGCATTCTCGGCGTCGACCGGGAACACGCTGCCCGACCGTTACATCGAAGGCACGTGTCCGATCTGCGGCTATACCGAGGCTCGCGGCGATCAGTGTGACAACTGCGGGAACCAGCTCGACCCAACCGACCTGATCAATCCCCGCTCCATCATTGACGGCTCGACGCCGGAGTTTCGGGAGACGAAGCATCTCTTTCTCGACTTGCCGCAGTTTGCGGACCGGCTTCGTCCCTGGATCGAGTCGAAGACGAGTTGGCGTGCGAATGTCCGCAACTTCTCGCTTTCCCTCGTCGGGAATCTGAAGCCGCGTGCGATGACACGCGACATCGACTGGGGAATTCCGGTGCCGGTGGAGGGATATCCGCCGGAGACGAAGCGCATCTACGTCTGGTTCGACGCGGTCATCGGCTACCTGTCGGCGGCCGTCGAATGGGCACGCAACAGAGGCGACGCGGAGGCGTGGCGCGAGTGGTGGCAAAACCCCGACTCGGCACACGCTTACTTCATGGGCAAGGACAACATCGTCTTTCACACCGTGATCTGGCCGAGCATGTTGTTGGGCTACGGCGAGGGCGGTGAGCTCGGTGCCGGGAAGGGCGAGTTGCACCTCCCCGACGACGTTGTGGCGAGCGAGTTCCTGACGATGGAGGGAAAGCAACTGTCCACGAGTCGCGCGGTCGCAATCTACGTGCGAGACGTGCTCGAGCGGTACGACCCGGATCCGGTGCGCTACTTCCTCACAGCTGCCGGCCCGGAAACACAGGACAGCGACTTCTCCTGGGCGGAATTCCTGAGGCGCAACAACGACGAACTGCTCGCCAACTGGGGCAATCTCGTCAATCGGACGCTCACGAACGCCTACCGGAACTTCAGTGAGGTCCCCACGCCGGGGGAGTTGACCGAGGAAGACCGCCAGACGCTTGCCGCCATCGAGTCCGGGTTCGGCGTAGTCGGTCGATCGATCGCAGAGTCGAAGTTCAAGCAGGCACTGGCAGAAGCGATGCGCCTCTCGAGCCTGGGCAATCAATACGTCGACCACCAGGCGCCCTGGGCGGTGATCAAGGAAGACCGCGAACGGGCCGCGACGATCCTGTACGTCGCGCTTCGTGTCGTGGATTCACTCAAGGTCCTCTTCACTCCCTTCCTGCCGTTTTCGAGCCAGAAACTGCACGAGTTGCTCGGGTACGAAGGTTGGCTTGCGGGGCCGCTGGAGTTCCGCGAGATCGAAGAAGACGACGGTGAAAAGCACACAATCCTCACGGGCGACTATTCGACCTGGGTGGGACGCTGGGAGCCCAGCGAACTGCGCGCCGGGCAGAGGCTTCGCGAGCCCGAGCCCTTGTTCCGCAAGCTCGATCCCGAAATCGTCGAGGAAGAGCTCACCCGTCTTACTTCGGCGTGATCGACACGCACGCGCATCTCGACGCGCTCGACGATCCCGCAGCCGCAATCGCGCGCGCCCGCGAAGCGGGCGTGACACGGATCCTCACGATCGGAACGGATCCGACCTCCTGGGCCGAGATGCTTCCGATCGTCGAGGAGCACGAAGGCGTCTACGGCGTCGCCGGGATCCATCCTCATGAGGCGGCGTCGGACTTCGACGTCGACGTGCTCGGGCGCCTGCTCGCGCACCCCAAGATCGTCGCCGTCGGCGAAATCGGGCTCGACTACTACCGCGACTACGCGCCGCGCGATGCCCAGACCAAGACCTTCGTCTACCAGCTCGGCCTCGCGAAACGAGCACGACTGCCGGTCGTGATCCACAACCGCGCCGCTGACGACGACACGGCCGCAGTCATTCGGCAATGGTTCGACGGCACGGTCGTCCTGCACTGCTTCTCGTCGCCGGCGTTGCTTCCTGAGGCAGTCGAGCGCGGCTGGTACGTCTCGTTCGCCGGAAACGTGACGTACGCGAACGCGGAAGACCTACGTAATGCCGCGCGTGCCGTTCCCGCCGAGCTGATCCTCGCCGAGACCGATTCTCCATACCTGGCGCCGCAGCCGGTCCGCGGCCGGACGAATGAGCCCGCGTACGTCGTGCACACCGTCACGGCGCTCGCCGAGGCTCGCGGCGAGAAGCCCGACACCCTGGCCGCGCAGATCGACGTGAACGCAACTGTGGCCTTCGGACTGCCTTGATGGTGAGGGCAAAGAAGAGGCTGGGACAGAACTTCCTGGTCGACGAGAACATCCTCGGCGTGATCGGTCGCCTGGCCGAGCTCGCCGATGACGACGTCGTGCTCGAGATCGGGCCCGGCCTCGGCATCCTGACGACGTACCTCGCGGACCGGGTGGCCCAGGTCTATGCCATCGAGGTGGATACGTCCCTCGGGCCGCAACTCGTCGAGCGGCTGGCCGGCCGACCGAACGTCGAGTTGCGTTTCGGCGATGCTGTGAGGCTTGACCTGGCGGAGGCGGCGCCGGGCGCGAAGAAGCTCGTGGCCAACCTTCCGTACAACGTCGCGACGCCGTTGATTGCCGAGAGCCTCGATCGCCTGCCGGGGATCGAGCTCTGGACCGTGATGGTGCAGCGTGAAGTGGCGGACCGCCTCTTCGCTTCGCCTTCGACCAAGGCGTACGGCGCGGTGTCAGTCCTCGTGCAACTCGTGGCGGAGCGAACGGGCTTCCATCCCGTGCCCCCAACGGTGTTCCGTCCGCGGCCGAACGTCGACTCTGCGCTGGTCGCCTTCCGGCGCACCGGGCTGCCGCACGATTTTCGGCGCGTGAAGCACGTCGTGGAAGCCTCCTTCGCGCACAGGCGCAAGCGCCTCGCGAACTCACTGGAGCTCGCGGGAGTTGCGGAGCGCGGTCGCGCGGAGGACGCGATCGCGACGATCGGCCGAGAGCCGAACGTTCGCGCCGAAGAGCTCGCACCTGCTGAGTTCCTCGCGCTCGCCGAGGCCCTGGAGTGAGTCGCGCACCCGCGCCCGCCAAGATCAACCTGTCGCTCGTCGTCGGTCCTGCCCGTGAGGACGGGAACCACGAGCTCGTCACGGTCTACCAGCGCGTTGCGCTCTCCGACCGGATCGCGGTCGACCGCTCGCCCGCGCTGAGCGTCGCGGGGTTCGCCGGCGATACGCTCGTTCGTCGCGCCCTCGAGTGCGTGATCGACGGCGACGGCGCGAGCTTCAGCGCGCGGATCCAGAAACGTCTTCCGGTTTCCGCGGGGCTGGGCGGCGGCAGCTCCGACGCCGCGACCGCGCTGCGGCTGGCAAACGCGTTGCGACGCGATCCCTATCCCGCAGAGCAGCTACGCGCGTTTGCGCGTACGTTGGGCGCGGACGTTCCGTACTTCCTGGAGGACGGACCGCAGCTCGGCACGGGCGACGGTAGCGAACTCGAAGCCCTCGAGCTCCCCCAGGATTACTGGGTCCTGCTCGTCTTGCCGCGCAAGGTGATCAAGAGCTCGACCGAGCAGGTATACGCCGCATTCGACACGCGCGGAGGTGAGAGCGGCTACGAGGAGCGCCGCGCAGCGCTCCTCGCTTCGCTGGAACGCGTCAAGCGTCCGCGCGACCTCGCAGCGCTCCCGCCGAACGACCTCGCATCGTCGCCGCTGGCGCGTGCGCTCGTGGAGCTCGGCGCGTTCAGAGCAGACGTCACCGGTGCCGGACCGATGGTCTACGGACTCTTCTTGCACGGCCACCAGGCGCGAGCAGCGCAGAAGCGAATCTCCCGCGAAGGGCGTACCTGGCTGACGGCACCTGCGTGGTACCTTTGATCACATGGCGTACAGCCAGCCGATGATCGAAGGCGGCAGCACGCGCATCGGCCGGTGGCTCCGCGAACGGCGACTGCGTCTCGCTCTTTGGGTTGCCGTGATCGAAGGGCTTCTCGTTGCCATCACGCCCGACCTGACGAAGTGGACGGTCCTGGTCATCGGCACGATCCTGCTTGCCTTCTACATCGTCGCGGGCCGCAACATGCGCTGGGACGTCGCGCGTCAGCTGACGTGGATCGCCGCAGCGTCGCAGGCGCTCGCGATTCTCGTGGTCATCCTCGCGTTCGTCCTCGAGCTCGTGGCGATCGTCGCGGTCGTAATCTTCGCGCTGGTCGCCCTTGCGTATCTCTTCTCGGATTCCCGGCGCGCTTAAGCTCTCTCCCTGTGGGGCGTAGCCAAGTGCTGAGGTGCCGCTTGCGGCGCCGACTGTCAAGGCCGTGGCGGCTTTGCCGGCGCGGCCGCCGTCCGGCAGCGTCGGCATTCGGCTGCGACACTTTGTAGAGGGAACGGTTGATGGGGCGTAGCCAAGAGCTGAGGCGCCGCTTGCGGCGCCGACCGTCAAGGCCGTGTCGGCTTTGCCGGCGCGGCCGCCGTCCGGCAGCGTCGGCATTCGGCTGCGACACTTTGTAGAGAGAACGGTTTGATGGGGCGTAGCCAAGAGCTGAGGCGCCGCTTGCGGCGCCGACCGTCAAGGCCGTGTCGGCTTTGCCGGCGCGGTCGCCGTCCGGCAGCGTCGGCACTTCGGCTGCGACACTTGGTAGAGAAAACGGTTGATGGGGCGTAGCCAAGAGCTGAGGCGCCGCTTTGCGGCGCCGACCGTCAAGGCCGTGTCGGCTTTGCCGGCGCGGCCGCCGTCCGGCAGCGTCGGCACTTCGGCTGCGACACTTGGTAGAGAAAACGGTTGATGGGGCGTAGCCAAGAGGTAAGGCAGCGGGTTTTGGTCCCGCGATCCCAGGTTCGAATCCTGGCGCCCCAGCTCTGATGGCAACGAACGATCTAGCGGCGGTCGTCATGGCGGCAGGTCTCGGCACGCGAATGAAGTCCTCGACCCCGAAGCACCTGCACCCCCTGCTCGGCCGGCGTCTCGTCGACTGGGTCGTCGAAGCGGTGCGCCCGCTCGGCGCGGATCCACTCGTCGTCGTGCTCTCGCCCGAGGCAGCTGACGCGCTCGAAGGAGTCGAGGTCGCCGTCCAGCAGCGGCCGCTCGGCACCGGCGACTCGCTTCGCGCCGCGCGCGAGAGTGTGGGCAATGCCAAGACGCTGCTCGTGGTATCGGGCGACCATCCGCGCATCAGCTCGCACCTGCTCGAACAGCTCGTGGCAGAGCATCGCTCTGCCACGGGGAGCGCGACCGTGCTCTCGTTCGAGCCGCCGGATGCGCTCGCGTACGGCCGCATCGTTCGTGACGATGACGGCCGTCTGAAGGCGATCGTGGAGGATGCGGATGCCGACGACGCCCAACGGGCGATCGGAGAGGTCAATTCGTCGATCTACGTCTTCGCCGCCGACAAGCTCTGGCCCGTGCTCGAGCGCATCGAGCCGGCGAACGCGCAGGGCGAGCTCTATCTCACGGACGCGGTGCGGCTGCTGGTCGAAGGAGGAGAGGAGGTTGTCGTGTTCAAGGCTCCGAATGCCGATGAAGTGGAAGGAGTGAACACGCGCGTAGAGCTGGCGGACGCAGCTGCTTTCCTACGCGCGCGCGTGAACAGAGAACACATGCTTGCAGGCGTCACCATCGTCGACCCACAGACGACCTGGATCGATCCCGATGTCGAGCTCGAGCCCGACTCGACGATCCATCCGTTCACTGTGTTGCGCGGACGCACTCGTGTGGGCGCGGGCGCCGAGGTGGGCCCGCACGTCGTCGCCGCTGACTCCGAGATCGGCGCCGGCGCCAAGGTGGGCCCTTTCTGTTACCTCCGGCCCGGCACGAGGCTGGGGGTGGGGGCCAAGGCCGGGACGTTCGTCGAGATCAAGAACTCCGAGATCGGCGCTCGGACGAAGGTGCCGCACCTCTCCTACATCGGCGACGCCGAGGTGGGAGAGGACTCCAACATCGCCGCCGGGAACATCACGGCCAATTTCCCCCACCAGCCCGACCGGCCGAAGGGGAGGACGAAGATCGGGCGGAACGTCCACACCGGCATTCACAATGGGTTCGAGGCGCCGGTGGAGGTCGGGGACGACGCATGGATTGCAGGCGGTTCGTACATAACAGAAGATGTCCCTCCCGAATCGCTCGCTGGTTTCCCGCCGAAGCAGATCACGAAAGAGGGCTATCTCCGTGGAAAGCGCAACGACTGAGCTGACTCGCTTGCCTGGGCTCGAGGTCGCAGAGACCAAAGCCGAGGTCAAGCCGGAACACTGGATCGAGCGCGGGCCGTCCAAGCGGCTCATGCTCTTCTCCGGCCGCTCGCACCCCGAGCTGGCGCAGCGGATCGCGGGGAAGCTCGGCATCCAGGTCGGCGACGTGTCGCTGCGCACGTTCGCCAGCGGCGAGACCTACTGCCGCTACGAAGAGTCGATTCGCGGCGCCGACGTCTTCATCGTCCAGACGAGCTCGCCGCCCGTCGACCAGAACCTGATGGAGCTCCTGATCATGATCGACGCCGCGAAGCTCGCTTCCGCGAAGCGCATCACGGCCGTGCTGCCACTCTATCCGTACTCCCGACAGGACAAGAAGTCGCGGCCGCGCGAGCCGATCACCGCCAAGCTCGTGGCGGAGATGGTCCAGTCGGCCGGCGCCGACCGCGTCCTGACCATGGACCTGCACGCCGGACAGGTCCAGGGCTTCTTCGAGGTTCCGGTCGATCACATGACCGCCCTGCCGATGCTGGCGCAGTACGTGCGCGACCTGGGTCTGGCGGAGGAGGTCGTGGCAGTGGCGCCCGACACGGGCCGGACTCGGCTCGCAAGCAAGTTCGCCGAGATGATCGGAGGCGATCTGGCGGTGCTGCAGAAGGATCGGCCTGCACACAACGTCGCGCGCGTCACGAACGTGATCGGCGACATCGAGGGCAAGTGCGCCGTGATGACGGACGACATGGTCGACACCGCCGGCACGCTCGTGGCGGGCGCCGACTTCCTGAAGGAGCGCGGCGCGAAGAGAGTCTTCGCGTGCGCGACGCACGGCATCTTTTCGCCCCCGTCGATCGAGCGCATCGAGGCGAGTGCCCTCGATAGCGTCATCGTCACCGACACCGTCCCCATCGATCCGCTGACGAAGCCGGAGCGTGTGACCGTGCTGACGGTCGCCGACATCCTCGCCGAGACGATCCACAACGTCTTCTCCGATGACTCCGTTTCCGCCATCTTTGGCGACATGAACGCCCTGTTCTAACTCCGGCGCCTGGCTTTCGGCCTGGCGGCGTTTTCGAATCGCTCTCCCGGGTTAGGACTCCGCCATGCGCCGAGGCCCTGGAGTCAGTCTCTTCACCCTCGTCTATATCGGGGTCGGCGTGGCGATCGCAGCAACGCACCACTATTTCCAGCACATCAACGGCTGGCGGGGTGTGCTCTCCGCAATCTTCGCCGTCTTCCTCTGGCCGCTGATCCTGCTCGGGATCAACCTCCACGTAAAGAAGTAGCTACCATTCGCCGCCGAAAATGGCTGGCGAACGAATCAAGCTGACGGTCAAGGAACGCGACTCGCGCGGCTCTGCCGACGCGCGGCGCCTGCGCAAGCAGGGGTTCATCCCCGGTGTCCTCTACGGCAAGGGGAAGAGCTCGTACGCGATCGCCGTGCCCGAGCGCGAGCTCCGGCGCGTGCTGAGCGGCGCGGGCGGCCTCCACGCGATCCTCGACGTCGTCCTCGAGGGGCAGTCGACCACACACGCCTCGATCCTGAAGGACTATCAGCAGGATCCGATCAGGGGCCACATCTCACACATCGATCTGCACGAGGTACGACTCGACCAGCCGATCCAGGCGAGCGTCACCGTCCAGCTGATCGGCGAGCCGGCCGGCGTCAAGGAGGGCGGTGTGCTCTCGCAAGTACAGCGCGAGATCAACGTCGAGGCCCTGCCGATGGAGATTCCCGAGCACATCGACCTCGACGTCAGCGGCATGGCCATCGGCGACACGCTCCGCCTCGCCGACCTGGCGTCGATCGACGGCGTCAGCTATCTCGACGACCCGGAGGAGACCGTGCTCGCGAGCGTCGGCCTACCGGCACGCGAAATCGAACCCGAGCCGGAGGAGCCGGCAGAGGGCGAGGAGCTGCCCGAGGGCGAGGTGCCGGAAGGCGAGGCGGCCGAAGGTGCCGCCGAAGGCGAGGCCCCAGCCGCAGAAGCGGGCTCGGGCGAACAGCCCGAGAGTTAGCCATGCGTCTCCCGTGGCGTCGAGGCGACCGGGCCTCGTCGCTCGAGTTGCTCGTCGTCGGCCTCGGCAATCCAGGCCGCGAATACGTCGGCAATCGCCACAACGTCGGTTGGATGATCGTCGAGGAGCTTGCGCGCAGGCACGGCGCATCGTGGAAGAGCAAGTTCTCGGGTCAGCTCGCGGAGATCCGCCTCGACGGCCACCGGGTCGGGCTGCTGAAGCCCGAGACGTTCATGAACGAATCGGGCCGGTCCGTCGGTGCGGCCGCGCGCTTCTTCAAGCTCGAGCCCGACGCGATCCTCGTCGTGCACGACGAGATCGATCTCGAGCCGGGACGCCTACAGGCCCGCAGCGGCGGCGGCCTCGCAGGCCACAACGGGCTTCGTTCGATCGCTGCGCATCTCAAGACGTCGGACTTCCTGCGCCTGCGCGTGGGCGTCGGCCGCCCGGGCCGAGGCGATCCGCGTAGGCCCGCCGACTACGTGCTTTCGAACTTCACCGCCGAGGAGGACGCCGACACGCTCGTCGCGCGCGCGGCAGACGCGGTCGAGAAGCTCGACGCCGAGGGGCTCCAGCGCGCGCAGACCGAGTTCAACTAGCGGCGGCTGTCACTTCGTCGAAGCTCGGCGCTCCGCGGATGGAGCGGTTCACCGTGGTCACGATCGCCAGGATGACGAAGCCGGCAAGCAACAACGCTGCGGTGGTCCTCGCCGAGTACGAGGCAAGGAGGAGTCCCGCTGCGACCGGGCCCAGCGGGAAGGCGAGGAGCGCGAGTGACCTGGCGACGCTGTTCACTCGTCCTTGCAGCCGGTCGGGCACGATCGCTACGCGATAGCCGATCACCATGGCGTTGACGGTCGGGTTGAAGAAGATCAGCGGAGCTGTTCCGGCAACGAGCACGAAGACGTTGGGCTCGATGACGAACGCGACCATCCCGAGCGACAGCCAGGCCGACAGTACGAGCACGGTGCGCATCGGCAGCAGGCGGAGGAACCGCGGCGCGGCGACCGAGCCGAGCAACGAGAACGCACCGGTTGCGGCCACCAGACCGCCGATCACCGCGGAGGAGTAGCCCTGACGCTTCGCGGCGACGATCAGCACCAGCTCCAGCGCGCCGAAGAGGAAGTTCCCCCCGACGAAGAGCAGTGCGCAGGTGCGGAGAAAGGCGTGGCCCCAGAGCCAGGCGAGCCCTTCTTTGATCTGCGTCAAGAGGCCGGCGGTCTCGCCCTGCTCCCTCTCTTCCTGGAACGGCGTCCGCATTGCGAGCAGGGTTCCGGTCGAGAACGCGTAGGAGACCGCGTCGACCAGAAACGGCAGCGATCGCGCGAGCCCGAAGAGTGCGCCTCCGAGCGGTGGGCCTGTGAGATACACGCCCGACATTCGAGCCTGCTCGGTCGCGAAGGCCCGCTGGAGCTGCAGCGACGGAACAACCGAGCGGACAGCGCCGATCTCTGCGATGTTGAAGATGACGAACATCGTCCCTTCGACGAACGCGACGATCAGGATCTGCGGGAACGTGACGTGCCCGGTTGCGGCGCTCACGCCCAGCGAGCCGAGCGCGAGCACCCGCACGACGTCGGCCCAGACCATCAGCCACTTACGGTTGAAGCGGTCGGATGCAACCCCGGCGGGGAGCGCGAACAACGCGTACGGGACGAGCCGCGCGAACCCTGCGAGGCCCGCTTTCGCCGGCGACCCGGTGAGCGCAAGCACCAGCAGCGTGTACGCGATTCCGGAGGCCTCGGAGCCGACCGTCGACAGCGCCTGCCCGATCTGGAGGAGGACGAAATCCCGATTCCGTCGAAGCGGAACCGGCTCGCGCTTCGAGGCGGGTCGACCATCCATGCGGGGGTACCATGACAAGCGCCGAACCCGCGGGGTTCGGCCTTTTGTGATGGACCACTCGATCCTGCACCCGTTCGTAGCGGAGCTCCGCGCGACCGAACGCCTCAAAGGCTACGCCGAGGCGTTCCCTGCTCCTGCCCGCGTTTCCGAGCCGGCGCTGCCGCTTTTGCTCGCTTCGCTGTACGAGGAGCTCGGCCGCCCGCTCGTTCTGCTCGCTCCGGAGGATCAGGACGCGCGCGACGCCGCCGAAGGCGCCGCGTGGTTCCTCGGTGACGAACGCGTTGCGATGCTGCCGAGCCGCGGTGTCCACTGGGGCTCCGGCCTCGATCCAGCGCCACACCTCGTCGGCGAGCGGGCGCGCGCGCTCGACGTCCTCGCCGCGGGCGGGCTCGTCGCAGCTTCGGCCGCGGCGCTCGCAGAGCCGATGCCGCCTCCGACTGCGCGGCCGCAGCCGCTTCGCATTGCACCCGGGGAGGAGATCAGCCTCGAGCAGCTCTCCGAGACGCTTGCCCTGTCGGGCTACGAACGAGTCGAGCGTGCCGACGAGCGCGGGCAGTTCGCGGTCCGGGGCGGCCTCGTCGACGTCTTCCCGACGACGGGGCGGGAACCGCTTCGCATCGAGTTCTGGGGAGACGAGATCGAGCAGATGCGTGCCTTTTCGCCGTTCACGCAGCGCGCATTGCATCCCGTCGAAACGGCGGTCATCTATCCGGCGGTCGAGCGCCGCCTGGATCTCGTAGAGCCGACCCTCCGCGACGACGGTGCGGCGACTCCGATCCCGAGCGATCTGGTGCGGCCCGTCCCGGGCGGTCCCGATCTCGTGTGGCAGGCCGGCGAGGTCCGGACGGTCTGGGAGGAAGAGGGCCTCGAGCCGGTGCCGTTCGGCAAAGCTGCACTCCTCGACACGCTTCCCGCGGGACAGCCGTTCGCCTTCGAGGCGCAGCGGCCGGCCCTCGTCGCCCGCGGCCTGGCCGAAGCGGAGAACGAGCTTTCGGCGTTCGTTCGCTCCGGACAGCGCGTCGTCGTCGCCTTCCCGCATCTCGGCGAGGCGTTGCGACAGCAGAACCTCCTACGCCGCATCGAAGCGCACGTCATCGCAGAAGGACAAGAACTGCCACGCGATGCGGGGCTCACGTTCGCCGTCACGCCTGCACGACGCGGCTTCGTCTGGCGAGACCTCGGCCTCGTTCTGCTGCCCGATACGCAGGTCTTCCGCAAGCGACCGCCGCGTGAGCGGCGAGTTGGTGGGCGCGCGCTCCAGTCGTTCGCGGATCTGCGGAGCGGCGACTTCGTCGTCCACGAGGACCACGGCGTCGGAAAGCTGCTCGGCTTCGAGACGAAGGAGGTCGCGGGCGTCACGCGCGACTACCTCTTCCTCGGCTTCCGGGGCGACGACCGGCTGTACGTCCCGCACGAGCAGCTCGGCAAGGTGTCGCGCTACATCGGCGCCGACACCTCCGCGCCCGCACTCTCGAAGCTCGGCGGCAAGGCGTGGGACAACCTCAAGACCCGCGCCCGCGAGTCGGTGCGTGAGCTGGCCGGCGAGCTCCTCGCGCTCTACGCGCAGCGTCAGCAGGCACCCGGGGTGGCCTACGACCTGCGTCACGAATACCTCGAGCGGCTGGAGGCGGAGTTCCCCTACCGGGAGACGCCCGATCAGCAGGCTGCGATCGAGGCCGTCAAGGAAGACCTGGAGGCACCGCGTCCGATGGACCGTCTCGTCTGCGGCGATGTCGGCTTCGGCAAGACCGAGGTCGCGATTCGGGCCGCCTTCGCCGTGGCCGTCAACGGGAAGCAGACGCTGATGCTCGCCCCGACGACGATCCTCGCCGAGCAGCACTGGCACACCTTCCGCGAGCGCTACCGCGACTTTCCCGTGCGGGTCGAGATGGTCTCGCGCTTCCGCC
>VAXG01000020.1 GCA_005883355.1 Actinomycetota bacterium
AGGATGATGTCGCCGCGCTGGGTGATCTCCTTCATCACCTTCTTGAGGCGCTCCTCGAACTCGCCGCGATATTTCGAGCCGGCGACGAGCGCAGCGAGGTCGAGCGTGTAGATCTGCTTGTTCTTCAGGAGCTCGGGAACCTGGTTCGCGGAGATCCGCGCCGCGAGACCTTCGACGACGGCGGTCTTGCCGACGCCGGGCTCGCCGATCAGCACGGGGTTGTTCTTCGTGCGGCGCGACAGGATCTGCATTACACGCTCGATCTCCGTCTGGCGGCCGACGACCGGGTCGAGCTTGCCCTCGGAAGCCTGCTTGGTGAGGTTGCGGCCGAACTGGTCGAGGAGCTTGGAGCTCTTCGCCTTCTCGCCGGGAGCTGCGGCGCCACCCTGCTGGCGGCGGCCGGGACCGGAGAGCATCCGGATGATCTCGTTGCGAATCTTGTCCGCATCCGCGTCGAAGTCGAGCAGGATGCGCGCGGCGACTCCCTCGTTCTCACGCACGAGGCCGAGCAAGATGTGCTCCGTGCCGATGTAGTTGTGTCCCAGCGAAAGCGCCTCGCGCAGTGCCAACTCGAGCACCTTCTTGGCGCGGGGTGTGAACGGGATCTGGCCGGTCGTGACCTCGTCGCCCTGGCCCACGATTCGAGCGACTTGCGCGCGGACTTCCTCGACCGTGATGTCGAGCGATTCGAGCACGCGCGCGGCGAGGCCTTCCTCTTCGCGCAGCAGTCCAAGCAGGATGTGCTCGGTGCCGATGTAGTTGTGCTTGAGCGCGCGAGCTTCGTCCTGCGCGAGAACGACCACTTGCCGGGCCCGTTCGGTGAATCGTTCGAACAAACTCGTCCTTTCCTGGCTGGGAGGCTCATCGTAGCCCAGCGGCCGGAGGCTGTGTCCTACCCCTTTACGGAGTCCTTACGACCACTCCGGGAGAGTTCCTGCCACCCCCACCGATGCGCGTCTCGGCCCCGGACGGGCGGCCCGGCCCTTGAGAAGACGGGCATCGAGGTTCAACATTGAGCCGGGTCATGCGGGCGCTCGCGATCCTCTTTCTCGTGCCGGGCTTCAGCCTCGGGCTGGTTGCCGGGGTGACCCATCTCGTCGGTCCTATCGACGCGGTCTCGCAGCAGCAGACAAGCCTCGTGTGGTCGAATCGAGTCTTCCCGACGCGCGAGGACTTTGCGGCCTGGCTTGTTTCGAGAGGCTCAACCTACGAGCTCTGGTCGCAGCGTCATCCCGCCGCCGCGCAGCACTTCGACGATCCGGCTCGTCAACCACTTGCCGCAGGCTCTGCGGCGCAGCCCTCAGGACGCCACGTCCAGGGGACCACAGAGTTGCTGGTAGCGACCATCTCCTTCGCCGCCCTCCTCGCCATGCTTGCGCTGGCGAGGTTCGTGCGCTCTGCCCGCTTCCTCTTGGAGCCCCCCAGAATCGGCCTTCGGTTGCGGGGACCGGCTTTAGCAGTCCCGTTCGACTGGCGAACGGGCTGGATCACGCTGTACCGCTTCGGTCGCATCACTCCCAGCCGGGCCGTCCAGGCAACCAGATCGAACTCCCGCCTGGTGCGCCATTACCTGCCGAAGGTCACCTTCTACGCAGTGGCCGTGGTCTTCTCCTTCGCGATCGGCGCGTGGATAGCCGTCTACCTGCAGTAGAACGGCTCGTCGAACCACACAACACATAGGTTTTGCAGATGAGCGACAACCCGGCCAACGCTGCTCCCTTCCGGCTAATCGACGACGTCGAATTCGGTGAAGACGTAACTGTCTGGTCGTTCACGAACCTTTACGGCTGCCGCATCGGGAGTCGCACCCGTATCGGATCCTTCGTGGAGGTCCAGCGGGGGGCGTCGATCGGCGACTCCTGCAAGATCTCGAGCCACTCGTTCATCTGCGACGGTGTCGCGATCGAGGATGAGGTCTTCGTCGGCCACGGCGTTCTCTTCGTGAACGACAGGTTCCCTCGCGCCACAACCGGCGAAGGCGCTCCCAAGAGCGACGCCGATTGGACCCTGTTGCGCACCGTCGTCGAGCGGGGAGCCTCGCTCGGCTCCGGAGTCATCGTCCTCGGGGGCGTTCGCATCGGGGCGAGATCTCTCGTCGGGGCCGGCGCGGTGGTCACGCGAGACGTTGCCCCCGACTCCATCGTGGCCGGCGTCCCCGCCCGTGAGAGGTGGCAGGAATAATCCCCTTCGTCGACTTGGTGGCGCAGTACAAGTCGATCGCCGGGGAGGTAGACCGCGCGTTCCACGAAGTCACCGCCTCCGCCCAATACATCCTCGGAGCGCGAGTGGAGCGCTTCGAAGAGGAGTTCGCGGCTTTCGTCGGTGTTGACCATGCCGTTGGAGTGGGCAGCGGCCTCGACGCTCTCCGCCTCGGTTTGCTGGCTCTCGAGGTCGGCCGTGGAGACGAGGTGATTCTTCCGGCGAACACGTACATCGCGACCGCCCTCGCAGTCAGCGAGGTCGGCGCAGATGTCGTATTGGTCGATTGTGATCCGGAGACCTACAACATCGACCCGGCTGCCGTCGCCTCGGCGTTGAGATCGCGAACTCGAGCGCTGCTGCCCGTGCACTTCACGGGCCAGGCTGCAGAGATGCGGCCGCTGCTCGAGCTCGCAGCAAGCAACAGCGTCGAAGTGGTGGAGGACGCGGCGCAGGCCCACGGAGCTCTCTACGAGGGACGGCCGTGTGGATCGCTCGGCAAGGTCGCGTGCTTCAGCTTCTATCCCGGCAAGAACCTCGGCGCGTACGGCGACGGCGGCATGGTCACGACCAGCGACCCCGTGGTCGTCGAGAGAACCCGTCGGTTGCGCAACTACGGCGAACGGGCGAAGTACGACCACGTCGTCAAGGGCGTCAACTCGCGACTCGACGGCCTGCAGGCGGCCTTCCTGAGCGTCAAGCTCCCGCACCTAGCGAGCTGGAACGAGGCGCGCCTGCGTCACGCCGACATGTACACAGTCGAGCTGGAAGGCGTCGGCGATCTCGGCTTGCAGAAGCGCTCGCCCTCGTCGACGCACGTGTATCACCTGTTCGTCGTCGAGACCGCTGAGCGCGATGCGTTGCGCGATTCCCTGGCAGAGCGCGGAATCCAGACTGGGATTCACTACCCGATCCCGATTCACCTCCAAGAGGCGTATAGCGATCTCCGCCTTGGCCCGGGTGCGTTTCCACACGCGGAGCGGCTCGCGCATGAGACGCTCTCTCTGCCGATGTACCCCGAGCTGACCGAAGAGCAGATCCGCCGTGTTACCGACGCAATTCGCGAATTCTTTGCGTCGGGACGCCCGCGCTAAGCGGCGTCGAGAAGAGAATCGCCGATCTGGTCGCGCATCTGGTCGAGCGCGGCGCCTTTGAGCTGCGAAGCGCGGCCTTCGGTGACGTCGAACGCCTCGGCGAGCTCGATATTCGAGAAGCCCTCGATCTCCCGCTTGACGACGACGAACCGCTCGCGTTCGGGAAGGGCTGCGCTCGCTCGGCAAAACGCATCGCGCAGCTCGAAGTCGTCGATTGGATTCCGCGGCTCTTCGATCAAGTCGACGATCGGTCGCACAGCCTCGCCGTCGACACTCGAGAGTGTGGCATCAAGCGGGAGTGGTTCCTGCGGATTGATCCAGCTCAGGTCGTCTCCCTCGAGAGCCAGCTCACCGTTGGCTGTTTCGGTGACCAGGGCCCGCTGGTCGCGCGTCAAGTGGTCCAAGCGGCGAAGCTCGTCGCGCATCTCGCCGAGGATCCTCGTGCACGCAAAGCTCCAGAAGCAGCGCGTGCGACTAGCCGGGCGCTTGCGCCGCAAGGCGCGATCAGGATCCCAGTCGTGCGCAGCCTTGGCGAGTCCTTCGAGCGCTGCGCTTTCAAGATCCGGAAGGTCCGCGCGCCGCGTGCGTCGCCCGTACCAGCGCGCGATCCGGAACGCGCGATCCACATGCTCTTGAGTAAGCGGGAGCACAGTAGTAGGGAAGCATGCATTTCGGACGTCTCACTGTCCACTTCGTTAAGAAAGTTCGACGACTCTGCGCAAAACTTTCCCGCGTCGAGCGCAAACCTGCGCAAGGCTACATTAAGTCTTGTCTCAACTGCGTCTATATCCGTACCACTTGAACGCAGCGTGCCCGTACTTGTCTGTGCGGTAGCGCACGTAAAGCGGCTTGCTCGCGCTGTCAGAGGGAAGCCGAATTGCGCAAACGAATGAACGCTTGTGCTGCTTCTTCGAGCAGACGACCTGAACGTTGTTCCTCACGAGTCCTGTGGTCGAATCGATGAACGCGCGCGGCAACTTGCGCGGCGGCGCCGAGAGAATCAGTGTCACCACTTTGCGTTCGACTGCAGCCTTCGTATCCAGGACCGCCGTGGACACGGCGGCGACCGGCGGGACCGTCGGCGCACTTTCCGCCAGCGTCGTCATTCGAACCGCAACCGGCGCAGCCTCCTGGCTGCCCGCGCGCGCGACGAGATGTTCGACCAGGAATCCGTTCGCTGCCAAGCTGCACAAGAGGGCAGCCGGAACAAGGCGCCGCTTGGCGAAGGTCGTTGCGTCACGCCACTGCGCGCCGCGACGCACGGTCTCTGCCACAACCGGCACTGTCTCGGCCACAACGGGCGGCTGACTTTCCACAGCGCGCCTGAGAGCGGCGACGTCGAGCACGCTTTTGAGGTAGGCCTTCTCTTCGAGCCGTGCTCGCTCACGTCGAGCGAGCTCCGGGTCGATCAGAACGAGCTCTGGGCTGACGGGCTCCGGTTGCACGCCAGCCGCGAACCTAGCAGCGCGCGGGGACGCCTGTCGGTCGGCTTGTGAGATCGATAAGAAATGCCGATGGATCATCACGGACTATGCGCGATGAGGCCCTCGGCAACCAGGAGAGCTCTCCGATTCCCAGCAAAGGGGACCGGATTGAGCTGCTATCCCCCCAAACAGGCGTTCGGATCCGCGGGACGGTCTTCTACTCGGACCACATCCAGATTCTCGTCAAGTGGGACAGCGGCCGCTCGCAAAGCCTGAAGCCGGCCGTCGACCGCTACCGGATCATCGAGTAGCCTAGAGCCGCTTCAGGAAGCCCCTCGTGTTGCCGATGAGCCTGAAAGGATGACACTCTGGATGTGGATTGGTGCAGGACTCGCGGGAATGCTCGCCTTGTCGCTCTTGATCGGCGTCGCGATAGCAAGAATCCTCGGCATGATCGGCGAGGAGATCGCTGAGCTTGTGGAAGCAGAACCGTGGACGTCGGCGCCGCTGACCCGCGAGCCGGAGGTATTGGCGGCGGCCCTAGAGATCGGCACTGGCGCAGATGTGGGCGATCGACGTTCGCATTCTTCTCGCACGTAACTCGAACATCGAACGCTTCCAGCGGCCGCTTCGGCCGTGCTAGAAGGACGGAGTGGATCTGCCGGATCGGCTCGCACTCTTCATTCAGCAGTCGCGGATGACAGCCGGCACTGACCCGCACGAAGTCGTTGACGAACAGGCGCAAGCAGAGCGATTCGTGCACTCGCTCCTCCCGCGCGACGGAGTTCTGAACGTTCTGGACATCAAGGCCGGAGACCAGCGCTTCGAGATTCGGAGCCCGATCTACGCCGTGAGCGTCGACGTGCTGCAGGCCGAGCGAGGACATCGTCCCGACGCCGACGAGTTCCGGGTCATGGATCTGGAGCGGGTGGACCTCGAGAGCGAGGCGTACGACGTCGTCCTTTGCAACAACGTCCTCGAGCACGCCGGCGATCCTCTCGCTCTTTTCCCGATCATGCGGGATGCCCTTAAGCCCGGTGGCATCCTCGTGACCGTGTTCCCCAATGTCGTCTCGCTCAAGAGTCTCGTGGTGCGCCTGACTCCAGGGTCAGTGCATCGCTGGTTCTATGCGCGCGTTCTGCGAGCCGGCCCAGGGAGCCATCCTGCTCGGGCAGTCCACTCCTTCAGCTTGCGCCGGTCTTCGTTGTTGTCACACGCCCGTTGGGGCGGCTGGAAGGTCGAATACTTCTGTGCATACGAAGGTCCTGTGCAGAAGTCGGTGCGTCACCGAATCGGCCTTAGGGGCCGGCCCTGGCGGCTCGCAGTGGTCTTGACCCGAGTGCTGACGCTCGGTTT
>VAXG01000021.1:0-251 GCA_005883355.1 Actinomycetota bacterium
CGCGTACCACAGCACCACCTTGGCCTTCATCCTTTCCGAGACATTCCAGAACCAGCAAAAGGGCGTCTCCGCCGATCAAAACCGATGTCGGAACACGAGCACCTTCGTGCCTTTGATCCATGCAGGGCTTCCGGGGCCGCCGGACCGGCTGCACGGGTTCACGTGCCTTGCGCGTGGGCAACTACTCATCCGCGCCCGCGCCGTCTGGAATCGTCGCGGGTTTGGCGCGTCCATCGCCGTTCGCTCGTACG
>VAXG01000021.1:352-7201 GCA_005883355.1 Actinomycetota bacterium
TCGTATGCGCGAGCGTACTCTCGCCAGGCCCTCGCCCGCGGTGCGCCTCTGTGCCGTCTTGACGCACTACGCACGTACACGCGCGCGCGCGGATAGCAGACATCGCATAATGGTGCAGCAGTGACTCGCGCGGCCCACCCGCTCTCCTGACCAACCGCCCGAGCGTCCGTGAACTCGACCCCCTCCTTCTCAGGGAGGGGACCTCCCGCAACGGGTGGCAGCCCACGGCAGAGGCCCTGCTTACCATGCGATCCAAACGGCAACAGGTGGCAGCCGGTGGCAACGGTTTGGCGGTAGTTCAAGCCATTTTCCGGCCTTCGGCGAGTCGAACCTTTGCCACGGGTTGCGCCCCTCTGTTCCATAACTGTTCCATCCCAATCGGCCCAAAACAGGCCGTTTGAATGTCGGCCGGCAGCTGAAACCAGACGCTGACCCCTTGTGTAGAGAGGGGGTCATTGCGCCGGCGCCCGGAAGACCCGCTCCGTCAGTGTTGTTCGTGTTCGAGCATCTCGCCGGGGTCGGTCGTTGAGATGGTGTGCCAGCTCTCCCAGGTGATGTGAAGGATGACGGCGGTGATGACGAGGCCGATGATCGGGTCGGCCAGGTTAAGCCCGAGCGCGACGACGGTGGCGCTGGCGAGCACGCCGAGGCTGACGAAGCCGTCGACGCGGGCGTGCTGTCCGTCCGCGACCAGGGCCGGGCTCTGCAACTTGCGGCCGGCGCGCAAGCGCACCTGGGCGGCGATCTCGTTGCCGACGAAGCCGATCACCCCTGCGGCGGCAAGCAGCCACAGGTGCGAGAGGTTGCGCGGATGGATGAAGCGCTCGATCGTCTGGCCGAGCGCGACGAGAGCACTGATAAGGATCGCGAGCACGACCGCAAGACCGGCCAGACGTTCTCCTTTGACGCTGCGGAAGAAGAAGGCAAGGCCCAGAGGGATCGCAGTCAGCGCATCGCCGAAGTTGTGGATCAGATCGGCGAGCAGCGCGACGCTAAGCGTGCGCGAGTAGATGAACGCCTGCGCGACTGCCGTGATCGTGAGAATGGCGAGGCTCCAGGAGACGGCTCGAATGCCAGCGCGGGAGCGAAGGATCGAACGATCGACCAGCCCTTGCGGATGTTCGTGCTCCTCGCGCTTGTTTTCAACGAGCCGTAACCCGACCTGCTCAGGTTCATGGTCGGACTCGTGAAGACAAAGCACGGTGCCGTCTGGCCCGCGGAGATGACTCACCCCGTCAAGCTACCTCCAGCCAGAAGCGAATTAAAAGCTCGCGAGCCCGGTCGCAGCACACGCTGATGAATTAGCGTCCCCTGACTGAGTGACTTGGCAGCTCTCAGCCTCCAAGGAGACCCGGATGAACCAACGTGCTCAGGAACTACACCTAGAAGATCAGCGCTCGCCTTGGCGCATTTGCTCGACCCACTTCGGATGGTGGCGGAGCGCCCAGTCTTCGCGTACCCAGCCGCGTGTGATCGCACTGAGCGAGTGGCGAGTGCCTGGATTGATCAACGAGAGATAGAGGTGACCGAGCAGGAGAAAGAAGGAGATGTACATCAGCCAGTCGTGCACGATCAGCGCGTTCTGGAGTCGGAAGGCGTGGTTGCGCTCGCCGTACCAGAGAAAGAAGCCGGTGACGGCGAACAGCACGGCGAGCGCCGCGGTGACGATCGCGTTGAGCTTCTGACCGGCATTGAGTCGGCCCTGTGGGGTGCGGCGGCCGCGGAGCCAGGCGCGGTCGTCGGCGTCGAAGGTGTCGATTTCGCGTGCGGTCGCGAGCAGCCGGCGGCGGTCCCCCGCGAGCAGAACGAGCGCCAGTGCCGCGAGCCAGGCGAGTGCCGTGTAGACGTGGATGTCTTTCAGCAGTGGACGCCTTCCGATCAGTTCAGCAAGGCTGGGCAGGTAGAGGCAAAGGCCGGACGCGAGCAAGACGAGGAAGGCGCTTGCGTGCACCCAGTGCAGCGTCCTCTCGGTGCGCGAGAAGCGCGGCAGGCGAACGAGGCTAGGCGTGGTAACCATTCGAGCGTCCAACCCAGGCGTTTTGGTCGTAGCCGTTTTGTTCCCAGTAGCCCTCGGGCTGGCGGGCGACGAACTCCATCCGCGTCAGCCACTTCACGCCCTTGTAGCCGTACATCTCGGGCAAGACGACGCGTGCCGGCGCGCCGTGTGGACGCGACAGTGGTTTGCCGCCCAGCTCGTAGGCGAGCATCGCGTCCGGCAAGCGCAGCTGCTCGAGCGTAAGCGAGTCCTCGTACGGGCGCTCCATGGAAATGAAACGCACCGCAGTCGCGGCCGGCAGCGGTTGCACCAGATCGAAGAGCGATTGGAAACGGACGCCGCCCCAGTGCACGTTGTTCACCGTCCAGCCGGTGACGCAGTGAAAGGTTGAGACCTGCTCCGCCTTCGGGAGCGCCTTGAGCTGCCGGTAATCGAGCGTGCGAGGGCGTTTGACGAGCCCGTCGATCTCCAGTCGCCAACTCAACGGATCGAAGAGCGGCATCGTCCCGGAGATCGTGTAGATCCGCCAACCGCCGACCGGCACCAGGTTGCCGACCAGCTGGCTCGCGGCGGAAGTCAGCGGTGAGAAGAGTCTCGACACGGGCCCGGCCCAGACGAGCGACGACAGGCCGCCACCCACGAGCAGCAGAAAACCTCGCCGTCCATAGTGCCGCTCATCGCCGGTCGGCATCAGTCGATACCGGCCTCGGCGAGCGATTGAGTCCGCGCGACCGGGAGCGTGAACGCCACGCGAGCGCCGCCGCTCGGATGGTTCTCGGCCCAGATGCGTCCGCCTTGCGCCTCGACTAAGCCTTGCGCGATCGCAAGACCCAGTCCGGAGCCGTCGGCGGTCCGTGACGGATCGGCGCGCCAGAAGCGCTCGAACATCCGCTGCGCAACCTCGCCGGTGAGACCGGCGCCGCTGTCCTCGATGGCAACCGTGACGGCGCTCGATTGCGCGCTGACCACGACGGCGACGGCGCCGTCGGCGGGGGTGTGGCGGAGGGCGTTGGCGAGCAGGTTGTGCAGGACACGCTCCACCTTCTCCGGTGCGCAGCGAACCGTGGGCAATCGCTCTTGCCAGCGGGTCTCGAGTCGGATGCGTTTGGCGCGCGCGTCGGCTTCGAAGCCGCGAACACAGGACTCGACGAGTGTGTCGAGTGGGATCTCGTGGAGTTCCAACGTGAGCGTGCCCGCATCGATCCGCGTCAGCTCGAACAGATCGTCGACGAGGTTGGACAGGATTCGTACCTGGTCGCGGATCGCCGGTAGGTACTCGTCGGGCTGGGCGAGACCGTCTTCGAGCGCCTCGAGCATCGCCTGCAGCGACGACAGCGGCGTACGTAAGTCGTGGCTCGCGCCGGCGACGAGTTGGCGGCGAGCTTCGAACAGACGCTCGATCGAATCGGCCATCTTGTTGAAGGCGACGGCGAGCTCGATCAGTTCGTGTGGCCCCTGCTCGGCTGCGCGTGCGGCAAGGTCTCCGTCCGCCACGACGCCCGAGACGTTGCGCAACCGTTCGAGCGGACCGACGATCCAGCGTCCGAGCAAGAGCGCTCCGACGACCGCCGAAAGAGCTGCCGCGGACGAGACAGCGAGGATCTTGGCGTCGTCGTGCATGTGGAACATGACCCAGCCCGACGCCAGAACGGCGACGAGCGGCAGGACGACCGCGAGCAGCGCCAGGCCGGTGACTTGCAACCTGAGCGTCGGCAGCAGGCGCAGGCCGAGCGCAGCGCCGATGCCGACGACGAGCGTCACAGCCGCGAGGATCAACGCGACCTCGATCATCGGCCGAACCGGTAGCCGACGCCCCAGACCGTCTCCAGGTGGCGCGGCCGTCCCGGATGGTCCTCGATCTTTTCGCGCAGCCGACGAATGTGAACGGTCAGCGTGCCGGTATCGAGCGCATTCCGGTAGCCCCAGACTCGATCCATCAGCTCCTGGCGGGTGAACACGCGTCGCGGGTGTGAGGCTAGGAACCACAGAAGATCGAACTCCTTGAGCGTCAGCCTGAGGGGCTCGCCGCCTTTACGCACCTCACGCGTGGACGCGTTGATCTCGACGTCACCGAACTCGAGCGCGCGTCCGCTCTCGAGCGACGGCCGCGTCGTCCGGCGGAGCAGGTTGCGCACGCGAACGGCGAGCTCGCGCGGCGAAAACGGCTTCGTCAAGTAGTCGTCCGCGCCAAGCTCGAGTCCAACGATCCGGTCCGTCTCCTCGCCGAGCGCGGTCAGCATCACGATCGGCAGGTCCGACCGCGACCGGACCCAGCGGCAGAGCTCGAGCCCGTCGATCCCCGGCAGCATCACGTCGAGCACGACCAGTGAAGGCGGTTGCCGCTCGAGCAGACGTTGTGCCTCATCACCGCTGGCTGCCTCGAGCGTCCGGAAGCCGTCGCGCTCGAGGTAGCGCACGACGACCTCGCGGACGATCGGCTCGTCGTCGACCACAAGAATCGTCGGCACAGCTTGATTGTCGGCTGGAAGAGGTTGCACGCGTCTTAAATCGTAGTCGCGAGCCATTTCACCAACTGTTCACCACCGCGCAAGGAACACGCAATCTCCTGCCCTGAGCATGGGCCGGGCATTCCTCAATCGGAAGGAGAAACGCATGCAACTGCGCACGCGCATTGCCACAATGCTCACCTTGCTCGCGGTCACCGTGGTCACGGCCGCGGCCGCGTCGGCAAGCGCCTCGGCCGCATCCACTGTGGTCGGGCATCTCTATGTGAACGACAACACCGCGGGGACGAACACAATCGCGGCGTTCGACCGCCACGCGGACGGCACACTGACGCCGTTGCCCGGCTCGCCGTTTACGGTGGGCGGCGCCGGCACCGGAACAGGCATCGGCTCACAGGGAGCGCTGCAGATCACGAGTAACGGCAAGTACTTGCTCGCGGTCGATGCCGGCAGCAACCAGATCTCGGTGCTGCGGATCAACGACGACGGCGAGCTGAATCCCGTCGGAGGGGGCCCGGTTTCCTCCGGCGGCGTCAAGCCCGTCAGCATCGCCGTCCACGGAAGCCTGGTGTATGTGGCCAACGCCGGCGACGGCGGCAGCAACTACACCGGCTTCACGCTCAATCCCGGCGGCCACTTGCGACCGATCGCCGGCTCGACCGTCGCTCTGCCTGCCGGATCTTCTCCCGGTGACGTCCTCTTCAACAGTGACGGAACCAGGCTCATTGGTGCCGAGGTCGGCCCTTCGGTGATCGACAGCTTCGTCATCGGCGCGAACGGCCTCCTCACGGCCGCGCCCGGCTCGCCGTTCGCCGCTCAAGGCCCCGGCCCGTTCGGGAGTGAGTACCGCCCCACCGATCCGACGCAGCTGTTCGTTTCCAACGCACACGGCGGCCCCGGCAACGGAACGATCTCCGCTTTCAGCGACGGAAGTGACGGCACGCTCACATCGATCGGCACCTCTCCCTTCCCGGACTTCCAGACCGCGCCATGCTGGGTCGAGATCAGCCACGACGGGCAGTTCCTCTTCACGGTCAACACGGCCAGCAACAGCATCGCTCGATACGCGATCGCCGGCGACGGCTCGCTGAGCCTGCTCGGCAGCACCTCGCTCGGTTCGGCAAACGTGGGTGCCGAGGACGCTCGGCTCGGCCCCAACGGCGGCACGCTTTGGGTCGTCGACACCGGCGCTCGCGCCGTCAGTGCCTTCGCCGTGAACGGCGGCAACCTGACCCAACTGCCCTCGTCCCCGACGCCCCTTCCCGCAGGCTCGGCGCCGTTCGGCATCGTCGTCACCTAATCGGTCGTAAACACCATCCTCCCACCAGGAAGCGGGCGCTCCGAGCGCCCGCTTCCGCCAAACCAACGCGACGCGCCTTTTAGCTTTGCTGCCCCGCCAGCTCGAACGCGTCGCGCCCTCTGTAGGAGAGAGGTGGTCATCGCGCCTCAACTGAACTCGCCTTCCGAAATGGTGGCTCGTCGTGACGATGAACCTCTGCTCGTTCGCAGTGCTGCGCGTCTGGCAATCAAGGCGCGGCAGTGAGGAATTGGGCTCACGCGGGTGGCTGAAAGGATGCGCGTCCGTACGAGACGGGGGGCGCGCTAGCGGGGCCGCGAGCGGCGCTTTCGTGCGGGAGGCCGTGGGCCCTCGTGCTCGGCGGCGTCGGCGAGGTTCTGCAGTGCCTGTAGCGCTTGGGCAGGTCGCACGCCCTCCTTGGCTGCTTCGCCGGGGTTCAGCTCGTCCCAGTGATCGGCGATTCTGGTTAGCAGGTCGACAAGCTGGCGGCGTTCGGCTGCGGCGAGGGGTTTGAGCAGGGTGTCGGCCTGCGTGGCGAGTTCGGCTGCTGCTTTCCGTTGCGTCTGCGTGCCTTGCGGGGTCAGGTGGATCAGATAGGAGCGGCGGTCGCCGGGGTTTGGCATTCGCTCGACGAGTCCCTTTCGCTCGAGTTCGTCGAGTAGGTAGACCATTGCGGTCCGGTCGGTCGCGGTCGCGGTCGCCAGCTGGATCTGCGTCAGCGGGCCTGACTCGACCAGGGTGCTCAACACCCCCCAGGCGCGCGGCGAGAGGCCCAACGGCTCCAGCCGCTCGGTCGCCAAGGTCTGCGCCGCCCCCGCCGCGACGACCAGCAGCTGACCAACCCGTTCGGTGCGTTTCGTGCTCAGAGGTCGTCCTTCCTGTAGATTGTCTAATAAGAAGATTATCTATCACTTCGACTGTCTCGGAGAGCGACTGAAAGGAGTATGCGTCATGGACGCGCGGAACGCCATTCTCACTGGGGCCTCGCACGGGATCGGGCCGTACATCGCCCGGGCGCTCGCAGCCCGGGGCACGAACCTGCTGCTGGTGGCGCGCTCGGAGCCAGAGCTCGCCCGGCTCGCCCGCGAGCT
>VAXG01000074.1 GCA_005883355.1 Actinomycetota bacterium
GTCCACGTAGATGTCGGACGCCTGGCCGCCGAGCGGCATCTGCGCGAAGCCGACGACCTTGAATGTCTTGCCGGAGACCTTGATCGTGTCGCCGAGCTTGATGTTGTTCCGCCGCGCGTAGGCGAGGTTCAACACAGCTTCGTCCTTCGCCTTCAGGTAGCGGCCCGATGTGATCTGGCCCGGCGTCAGCGGAGCGATCGTAGACCGGGAACGGTCGATCCCCGTGATCGTCCGCGGGGTGGCGTTGATGCTGTTCGGGGGCCCTCCGGGGCCGGGCGCCTGGAATCGCCCACCGCCGGCCTGTGTCGGCACCGTTCCCTCGATGTGCAGCGACGTCAACGTCAGCGAGCCCGACGCCGACTTGACACCGTCGAGGGCGCGGATCTTCGCCACCTCGCTCTGGGAGAAGCTCAGTTGCGACGCGGAGACGAAGTCGTCCCGAGAGAAGTGGCTCCCGGGTTTCCCGAGACCCCGCAACCCGAACCGCGCGCCACCGTTCTCTTTCTGGAGGTGCTGCCTCTCGGAGGCCGAGAGCCCTGCGGGCCGTTGTTGCCGAACTTGATCGGCCGCGTCACGGAGAGATCGGTGCCGATGCCGGTCAGCGGCGCGAGCACCTTGGCCTGCGCCCGGTCTAGGCCCGTCGAGAGCGCGCCGACGGTGACGACGACACCGATACCGAGCGCAAGACCGAGCGCAGTCAGGACCGTCCGGCCTTTGCGCCGACGGAGCTCGCTGAACATGTACGAGACGTAGAACATGTCCAAAGCTCAACAGCTTTCCGTGAGAGCGCCTTAAGCGCCGAGTAAGAACGGCCTAAGACTTCGGGCTACCCTGCACGCATGAGAGGGGCAGTCGCAGCCGGGCATCCGTTGACCGCGCAGGCCGGTGCCGACGTGCTCGCAGTCGGAGGGAACGCGGTCGACGCAGCCGTGGGCGCCGCGCTCGTCTCCTGGGTTGCCGAGAGCCCGCTCACGGGCCCCGGCTCGGGGGGCTTCATGCTCGTCCATCGCGCGCGCGACCGGTCCACTCGGGTCTTCGACTTCTTCGTCTCGGTCCCCGGCCTCGGGCTCTCACAGAGCAAGCTCGCCGAGATGGACCGCGTCGACGTCGACTTCAGCGGCGGCTCGACCCAGGCCTTCCACATCGGCGCCGCCTCTTGCGCGGTCCCCGGCGCGGCGGTCGGCTTGGAGCAGGCGCATCGCTCCTTCGGCACGCTCCCGTGGCGCGAGCTCTTCGGGCCGGCGGTCGACCTCGCGCGGAACGGGGTCCAGTTGAACAACGGACAGGCATACCTGCACGCGATCCTCGACCTCATCCTGCGCCACACGCCCGAATCGCGGGAGGTCTACGAACGAAACGGCGAACGCCTCGTCTTGCAGGACACGCTGATCCAGGCCGACCTCGCAGGGACCCTCGAGCTGATCGCCGAACACGGCGGCAAGGTGTTGTACGAAGGCGAGCTCGCCGACCGGATCTCCGACCACGTCCGCGCACACGGCGGCTACATCACGAAACGCGACCTCGAGGAATACCGCGTCATCCGCCGCCGGCCGGTGCGCGCGAGCTTCTGTGGGGAGGAGTACCTCTCGAATCCACCGCCGTCGGCCGGCGGGATCCTCATCGCCTACGGGCTGCCGCTACTCGAGGAGCTCGGCCCCGGCGAGCCAGGGAAAGCCGAGGCGATCGACGCACTCGCACGCGTCATGCGCGAACAGGCGAACGCCCGCATAGCGGCGGGCTCGATCCGCGGCCTCGCGCGGGCGCTTGAAACACGTGCCGCCGTCGTCTCGCAGGGCACGACCCACATCTCGGTCGTCGACGTCAAGGGCAACGCTGTGGCGCTGACGGCATCCACGGGAGCCGGCTCGGGTGTCGTCGTCCCCGGAACGGGCATCCACGTCAACAACATGATCGGGGAGTTCGACCTCGCGAAGCCGCCGTCGCCCGGCGCGCGTCTCTCGTCGATGATGAGCCCCTCGGTCGTCCTTCGTGACGGTCGCGCGCACCTCGTCGTCGGCAGCGCGGGCTCCCTTCGCCTGCGCGGCTCGGTAATGCAGAACGTCGTCAACGTCGTCGCGCACAACCTGCCGGTCGAGGACGCGATCGACCGCCCGCGCGTCCACCTCGAAGGCGACGATCTGCATTGCGAGGGCGGACACGATCCGGCCGAGCTCGACAAGCTCGAGGCGATGGGCTGGAACGTGACCCGTTGGCGCAACCAGAACCTCTACTTCGGCGGCGCGTCCGCAGTGACGTTCGAGGACGGGAAGCTCGCCGCGGCCGGGGACCCGAGGCGCGGCGGGGCGGGAGTGGTCGTCGAATGATCATCCGCAAGGCGGACGCGAGCGACGCGGAAGGACTGACCGAGCTCGGCGCCGCGGTCGGTTCCGAGCCGGAGGGGTGGCTCGTGACGACGAACGGCTGGCGGAACGTCTCCGACGAGCGGCGTTACCTACGCGCGATCCGCCGTTATCCGAACGCGGCCGTCTTCGTGGCCGAGGACGAGGGTGTCATCGTCGGCCGCCTCTCGATCGCGCGCGACCAGCATCCTGCGAGCCGTCACGTCGCCGACATCGGCTTGATGGTCGCGGCCTCGCACCGCCGCCGCGGCATCGGCACTGCCCTGCTCGAAGCGGCGGTGGACTGGGCGCGACACGCGGGTGTGCGCAAGCTCGAGCTGCACGTCTTCCCGTGGAACGAGGCAGGGATCAAGCTCTACGAGCGCTTCGGGTTCGTCCAGGAGGGCTATCGCCGCAAGCACTACCTGCGTGGGGACGAGTACGTCGACGCGATCCTGATGGCGTACGACCTTTAACGGGCTAGGCAGTCTCCTCCGGCAGGAGCCCGAGCTCGTCCTCCCGGACGCGCCGGCGCCGCTCGGTGAGTGCTTCGTACGCCTCTGTCAGGCGCCGGTCGCGGTCGTCGAGGCGCGCCGACCATTCTTCGAGCTCCTGCTCGCGCCGCTCGACGCGTCGCACCTCCGCTGCCGCGCGCTCGACCTGCTCGGCCGCTTCGGTCTCGCGCGCTTCGACACGGGCCACCGCCTCCGTCAGCCAGGCGCCGCGTTCGTCCAGCTCTTTTGCAACGCGTTCGAGGTCGCGCTCACGTGCGTCGAGATCTTGTGCGCGTTCCTCCAAGACGGGGATTTGCTCTTCCGCCTCGCGAACGTCGCGCAGCTTGTTCGCAAGCTGTGTCTCGGTGACCGCCAGCTTCGCCGCACGCCGTCCGTGCTGCTTCTCCTGCTCGGCGTGTCGAGTTTCCAGCGCTACCAGTTGTTGCTCGCGTTGCTCGAGGTCGCGTTGGAGAGTCGTCGCCGCCGCGAGACGCGGTTCGACTTCGCTCCTCGCCTGTTCGAGCTTCCTCTCCTTGGCGGCGAGGTCGGCCGTGCGCGCCTCCAGCTCCGCCGCGCGTGTGTCGAACTGCCGCGATGCCGAGTCGTGCATGCGTTCTTCGTCCTTTAGCTCGGTCCACCGCGCCTCGAGCTCCGCGGCCTTCTCGGCGACAGCAGCCGCCCGGTGCTCCTGCGCCTCGAGCGCGGCGGATGCAGTTGCGATCCACTCGCCGCGTTCTTCCAACTCGGACGCGAGCACGCGCAGCTCGCTCGCTCGCGCGTCCAGCTCGAGCGCCTGCTGGCGCACCCGTTCGACCTCGCCTTCGGCGCGCTCGATCTCGTCGCGGCGGTCGTCGAGCTCCTGCTCACCGAGCGTCAAGCGCCGTTCCCGATCGACGAGCTCCTCCTCGGCGTCCTGAATCAGCTGCCGCCGTGCATCGAGATCAGCGGCGATCTCGTCGAAGCGACGGGCCCGGGCGTCGATCTCCCCCGAGCGGCGGGCCATGGTCTGCTGCAGCAGCCGCTCGCGCTCGGTCAGCGCCTGCCAAGCCCGCTCGAGCTCGTCTCGCTCTTCCGGCATTCCTCCAATGATGACGGTCGAGTCAGATCACCCGCGAGCCGGCCGCGGCGCTGGGCAGGGTCGCGGGTTAGTGCCGGGCGAGGCGGGCGATGTCGGCCAGCAGCCGGAGCAGCCAGAGACCTGTGACCATCGCGAACGTCAGAGCAGGAAGGAAGAGCACCATGGTCGCTGCTAGGAGTCCGGCCGGTGGAGCCCCGGCCGCCTTGACGACGTAGAGCCCGCCGACCGAGGCCTGGAGAATGAGCACCCCGGCGAAGCAGAGCCCGATTCGCTTCACGGGCGACTCCGGCCGGGAATCCCCGACCCTGGCGTCGACCCAGCTGGCCAGGAGCAGCGCACCCGCCGCGAGCGCGAGACTGAATTCCCTTCCCCCCATCCCTACTCGCATCCTCGGGAATTCGCCGGCTGACACGCGCCCCGAACGTCGTGCCGAACCCAGACCTACGGATAACCGATTCCTAGGGCTGCGACCGGCTGACGCAGAACGAATGCGAGGATCTCCTCGCCCAGATGCCTGAGCCGCTCAAGAGCTTGATCGTCGTCAGCGAGGCGCCCGTTCGGATCGCGGCCCGGGACTTCGTCAGCTGGGTGGCGAGCGAGCTCGAGCTCACGGCCGGGGAGGCAACGGACCGCGTGCGCGCGGTTTTCGACGTCCTCCACGAGGCAGTGACGCCGGGCGAGTTTCACGACGTGCTGGCGCAGTTGCCGTCCGGGTACGCCGAGCTCGTTCCCGCGCTAGCCGATCGGCAGCGGTGACGGAATAGCGGTCAGCGTTCGACGGCGAACAGCCGCCACTCGCCGCGCGTCTCGGCCGTTCGTGCCAAACTGACCGGCCATGACCGCGGTCGCCGACGAGATCCAGATCGACGAAGCTCCGTTCCGCGGGGACGTCATTCGTCCGGGCGATCCCGACTACGACGTCCACCGCAAGATCTGGAACGGCTCGTTCGACAAGCACCCCGCACTGATCATTCGCTGCGCGGGTGTCTCGGACGTGATCGCCGCGGTCAAGTTCGGGCGCGAGAGCGGGCTGCCGGTCGCGGTGCGAAGCGGCGGGCATTCGTTCCCGGGCCTTTCGGTCGCTGACGACGCATTGATGATCGACCTCCAGCCGATGAAAGGCGTGCGGGTCGACCCCGAGACGATGACCGCGCGCGTGCAGGCCGGCGTGCTGCTCGGCGAGCTCGACAAGGAGACGCAGGCGTTCGGGCTCGCGGTGCCTTCCGGCATCGTCACGCACACCGGCGTGGCGGGGCTGACGCTCGGCGGCGGGATCGGCTGGATCATGCGCAAGCACGGCCTGTCGGTCGACCAACTCATCTCGATCGACGTGGTGACGGCCGACGGCGAGTTCGTGAAGGCGAGTGCGGACGAGAATCCGGATCTGTTCTGGGGCCTCCGCGGTGGCGGCGGGAACTTCGGAATCGTCACGGAGTTCGAGTTCAACTGCGTTCCGCTCGGCACGCAGGTCCTGGCCGGGCCGATCATCTGGCCGATGGAGCAGTCGGGCGCCGTGCTGCGCTTCTACCGGGACTGGGTCGCGGACGCGCCCGATGACCTGATGACGATCGTCGTCCACAGGAAGGCACCGCCGCTGCCGATCATCCCGGCCGAGCTGCACGGAAAGCCGGTCGTGATGGTCATCGTCTGCTGGGCCGGCGACATCGAGGAGGGGGAGACGTTCATCAAGCCGCTGCGGGAGTTCGGCAATCCGGTCGCGGACGTGTGCACGGTGAAACCGTACCTGGCGCACCAGGCGATGCTCGACCCGAGCTTCGTGCCGCAGCGTTGGTACTACTTCAAGAGCTGTGACGTCGCGGAGCTGAGCGACGAGATCATCGACATCACGATGGAGCGCTCGCTGCAGATCAACTCGCCGCTCACATCGTTTCCGATCTGGCAGATGGGTGGAGCGGTCGCGCGTGTCGATGAGCGCGAGACGCCCTTCGGCGGGCGCAAGGCGGCGTTCACCTACAACATCGGCTGCGCCACCGAGACTGCAGACGGTTTCGACGAGGAGCGCGAGTGGGTGCGCTCTTTCTGGTCGGCACTCGAGCCGTGGCATCAGACGGTGTACGTCAACTTCCTCGAAAACGAAGGCGAGGAACGGATCCGCGCGGCCTACGGAGCGGACACGTACGACCGGCTGAAGAGTCTCAAGCGAAAGTACGACCCGGATAACTTCTTCCGGATCAACCAGAACATCGCACCGGCATAAAGGCCCGCCGCCGAGCCGGGCACACGCCTGAGTTCCTCCCGATGTTTCACGAGCAGCGAAACGGCTAACTGGCCTGGAAATAGCGACTCAGGGGAGGTGAACCATGTCGTTGTTGTGGCTTCTGGTGATTCTGCTGATCGTCCTTGCGCTCGTCGGCGGCGTCGCGGTCAACAACTGGCTCTTCGCCGTGCTGATCCTCGCGCTCGTGCTCGCTCTCGCCGGGTACCTCTAAACGGCACGTCCTCTCGGTCGGCGGGTGAACCGGTCGGCTAGCCTCTCCCGCCGCCGGCGCCGGTAGGTTCTGGCGCGGAAAGGGGTTGGGCACACTGGGACCCGCGCCGGCAGCCAGAAGTAGAGCTCGGGAGAGCAGGGGATCCCTGTGGCAGTCTGCGGTGGCCGCATATCGGGACGAGCTTAGGGCGGCTGGGCTCTGGCTCGGGCTCGCGATCGGCCTCGCGGCGCTCACGACCAGCGTGGTCGACTGGTACGTGATGACCGACGAGCTGCTCTACGAGCGGCTCGCGATCAGCGCAGTCTCCCTGCATTCGCCGCTGCCCCATATCCACGGCGAGCTCATCGGGAACGTCAACCAGCTCTACCCGCTCTTGCTCGCACCGCTCTTCCACGACAGCCTCGTCCCCTCGGCGCTGTTCCACGCGCACGTTCTCAACGCCTTCGTCATGAGCTCGGCGAGCGTTCCGGCATTTCTGCTCGCCCGCAGGGTCACGCAGAGCACCCGGCTGTCGTATCTGGTCGCGGCCCTGAGCGTGTGCATCCCCTGGATCACGCTCTCCTCGTTTCTGATGACCGAGGTTGTGGCCTACCCCGCCTTTCTGTGGGCGGCGCTCGCTCTGCAAAACGCCCTCGTTTCGCCTCGAGCCCGAAACGACATCCTCTTGGTGGTTGCGCTCTTGGTGGCGACGCTCGCGCGTACGCAATTCGCGGTCCTCGTCGCCGTGCTACCGATCGCGCTCTTCATCCACAACTTCGTCTTTGCCCGCGCCGACACGATCCGAAGACGGATACGGGTCGCAGCCGCGCATCTCGTCTCGGCACATCGAGAGCTCGCGGTGGCCTACGCGGCCTTCGTCGCTGCCGCCGTCGTTCTGCTCGCGGTGGGCAGACTCTCGAGCGCGCTCGGCACCTACTCGGTTACGGCCCAGGGCGATCTGTTGCCGCCTGGGATGGGACGTTCGCTGCTCGAGCACCTGGCGCCGATCGGTCTGGGAATGGGAGTTCTGCCGTTCGTTCTCGGTGTGGCGTGGCTCCTGACGGCGCTCGTCGGATCGCAGAGCAGAGAACAGCAGGCCTTCGCGTCCATAGCCACCGTGACGGTCGTCGCGCTCCTCCTGGAGGTCACGTCGTACGACCTCAGGTTCGGCCAGGGTCGGTTGCACGACCGCTATTTGTTCTACGTCGTTCCGCTCGTCCTGATCGCGTTTGCGGCACTTCTGCGGGAGGGGCGTTCGCCTCGCTGGTCACTCTTGGTTTCCGCCGGCCTTCTTATCGCGGCCTTTTCGGTCGCGCCGGTGGTCCGTTACAGCAAGCTCAACGTCGACTCGCCCGTCGCAGTTCTCAACGGCGCGTTGCTCGATCTCGGCGGCTCCGTTAACGGCGCCCGACTGATGCTCGCTTTCGCGACGATTGTCGTGGCGATGCTGTTTCTGCTCGCCTCGGCGTCGAAGAGCCGCCGTCGGGTCGTGGTAGTGCTCGTCACGCTCGCCGCGCTCACGATGCCGGCGGAAACCGGATTGGCCTTCAACAGATTGCTCACGGTCGACGGGACGAGCGGACGGCCGATCACGCTCGACCAGAGTGTCGTGTTCGATTGGATCGACCGCAAGGTCGGCCCGGGAGCAAGCGTAACGATGATTCCGTACCCGTTCCTATACGGCAATTACTGGGAGAACGTGGCCTACTGGTGGAACGTCGAGTTCTGGAACAAGTCCGTCGACCGCGCCGCAACCTATGAAGGCGCTTTCACCGGAACGCCCGGGACGTTCCCGCCGACCGCGCTGAGCTTCGACCGCTCGACCGGCCGTGCAAACGTTTCACCGACCGATTACGCAGCCCAGGCTGTTGCCGAGACGCGATTCCGGCTTGCCGGCGACGAGCTGGGTGAGGACCGTGGTGTCCAGTTGCTCGAAGCCGCGAAGCCTTGGCGCGCCGAGTGGCTTGCGTTCGATCTCTACCGCGACGGCTGGACCGTTCCAAAGGTCGTCGGCAAGATCAGGGTCTTCGCAGCCCCCGGAAAGCTCGAGCCGACCAAGCGGTTCGTGACGATCTCGGTTCGCGGCCCGAACGACGTTCCGCCGCGGCCGTTCCGCATCGTCTCGAACACGGACAGCTGGGCGGCCGAAGCCGGCATGCAGGCAACCAGCAAGCAGGTCTCCGTCTGCGTGCCGGCTCGCGGATTTGCGGATCTGCAGATCCACGCTCCGCGCTACTCACCGATCTACGGCGATCCGAGGAGCGAAGGAAGCTTCGTCAGCTACGCGCGCTCCGGTGGCGTGCTCGTGACCGGCATTGCGCTTGCTGATGAAACCGCGCCCTGTTAGGTCTCCGCGGTCGGTACCGAACGCGGGGGCCACGCGGAGCCGACTCCGCGTGGCCCAGAACGAGTGCGTCAGGACTTCTTCTGACCGGCAGAGACCTCGCCGCGCCAGGCGCCGGTCTCGCTGCCGCGGCTCTCGATCAGCTCCTTGAAGCGTTCGAGATCGCCGCGAACGCGACGCGCATCGAGCCCTGCCGTCGAACCGATCGCTTCGAGCGGATCGGCCTGGTAGCTCATCGAGAGACGAACGCGGCTCTTGTTCTCGCCCACCGGCTCGAACGTCACTGTGCCGCGTGTCTTCTTGCCGTCCTCACTGATCCAGCTGATCTGCCTGTCGGGATGCTGCTCGAGGATCTTCGCGTTCCATTCGTTCGTCTTGCCGGCAACGGTCGCCGCCCAGTGGAGAAGCGTGTCGTCGAGCTGCTGGACGTGGTCGACACCTTCCATGAACAGCGGGAAGTCCTCGAACTGCGTCCACTGGTTGTAGGCGGTCGAGACCGGGACGCTGACCTCGATCGACTCGTCGATCGTGCGCGGCGTGGTTCCGCCGGCGAAGCCGATGTGCGGCCGCGAGCCCTTGCGCGTCTTCATCGCTACCGCTGCGGCGCCACCGACGCCGACGGCGACGAGCACCGAATTGCGCAGAGTGTGGCTGCGTTTCCTCTCGATGCGGCCCCAGGCGTTCTCGAGGTTCCTCGTCATCTTGCGGAGCTCGTGCTTCAGCTTCGGATCGGCGCCGAGCCGCGTCACGGCTGCGACGATGCCAATCCGCCGGGCGGCGCGACGCCGCGCAATGGTGCCGTGGCTGATGGCCGAGAGAAGTTCTTTCCGGAATTTCCGGTCTTTTGCGAGCGCCGTGGCGAAATCGGTCGCGCTGGCAGCGCTCTCCTTCAATGCTTGTGACCTTGTGCGTCTGAACACGCGGAATCCTTTCCTCTGTTTCCCTGTCACCTACCTCTTATCAGCCAGGCGAAACGCCGGATCCTCTGGCTCAGCGGTGAGCCGTGGCAGTCAGGCCATTCCCTGCTCACCGAGGAAGTCCGTAATGCCCTTGAGCTCGGCAAACGTGACGTCGAAATCGAGCATCTCTTCCACCTGCACGTTGGCAGCCGACGTCATTCGGTCGATGAATTGCATTCGTGAGACGCGATGGCGCTCGGCCATCTCCCGAGTCTCCCAGAAGCTCAATCCGAGTGTCGTCCCTTCTCTGGAGAGCATCAGAAAGCCTCGATAGCCCTCGATGTCGCGAAGCCATCTGACCATCTCTTCGCCCACGATCGTCGCGTTCTCGATTGGCTGATCCGAGGTGTTCACACGCGTGAGATTGACGTACACGCCGACTTCCCCCTCCTCGAGCTCGCTGGCCGTCCGCAATCTTGGCAGGTCCTTGAACGCGCAGGCCGAAGCCGGGCTGATGGCCCGAGCGACAGCACGTTTCTCTCTGGGCTAGAACCTGCCGCGGAACAGCAGTAACAGCAGCAGCAGGAGCAACAGCAGAAACAGAAACTTGCTGATGAAGATCCCGCCGCCGAGCGCGAGGATCAGGATGATGATGAGCAGGACTACGAGCATTGGACTCCCTCCTGCTCGATCGGCCGGCGGCTAAACGGCCTTCGTCCAGCTTAGGGAATCAGCGCCGAATCGCGGCCGAGGGCCAGTGCGCACGCCTCGTCGAGCGTCAGCGCTCGTCCGTCTTCGTAGTGCGTCGAGTAGGTGTTCGTGTCGAGGTGAGCGAGCGTTCGGGCGAGCCAACGGTCATAGAGAATCTGGTGATCGGGCTGACGTTTCGCACCGATCGATGCACGGGCTGCGTCGCTCGCGCCGAACAGCGTCGCCGCTCGTTCGACCTCACCCGCGGTTGCCGCGAGACCGGCGAACGTATCGAGGCAGACGGCGATGCCGTGCGGTTCGCCGAGCTCGCGCGCGAGGGCGAGGCTTTCGGCGAGCAGGCTCTCCGCCTGCGCACTGTCCCCGAGCTCGATCATCGCTGCAGCGAGTGAGCGGGAGGCGGCGCCGATCTCGCGGTCGTCGCCGACTTCGCGCGCGAGCTCGAGCGCGGCTGTCAGCCAGGTCACCGCCTCCGGCACGTCGTCTGCCGTCAAGGCCATGAGCCCGACGTTCTCCTTCGCGAGCGCTTGCCCGCGAACGTCGTCGAGCGAGGCGAAGTACTCGATGCTCTCCTTGTACAGATCGCGCGCCGCGTCGAGCTCGCCGCCGAAGAAGGCGAGGTTTCCGAGGTTGACGAGTGCAGACGAGATGACGCGCGTCGACCCGACAGCATGAGCGTCTTCGAGCGCGGCCTTGAATCTCACCCGGGCGTCGTCGAACTCGCCTTGCTCTCCGGCCAGGATCCCGAGCATGTTGAGTGCGTTCGCGCGGAGCTCCGACGGCACATCGGGCGTCGCCGCGAGCGCGGACTCGAGAGCCTGACGCCCCTCGACCAGATAGCCGTGGATCTGCCAGAACCTGCGCACCCCAACCGTGAGTCGCAGGGCTGACGACGGGTCGTTGTCGAGCGCGAAGGCGAGGGCGGCGCGCACATTGTCGTGCTCGTCCTCGAGGCGGGCAAACCAGGGGATCTGGTCGCGGTCGGCCAGCTTCGGCTCGGCCTCCTCAGCGAATGAGACGAAGTGTTCGAGATGCCGGCGGCGAGTCTCATCGCCGTCGCCCGAGTCTGACAGTCGCTCGAGCGCGTACTCGCGCACGACTTCGAGCATCGAAAAGCGAGGCTCGCCGGCGTCAGTCTCGCGCTGCCGCACGAGACTCTCGTCGACGAGGGTCGAAAGTCCTTCGAGCACCGACCCGTCACCGCCGCAGACGGCCTCGGCCGACGAAAGCGCGCACCCGCCTGCGAACACGCCGAACCGCGCAAAGAGTCGCTGCGCGTCTGGCTCGAGCAGGTCGTAGCTCCAGTCGAGCGTCATGCGAAGCGTCTTCTGGTGCTGAGGCGCGTCGCGCTTGCCGCCGGTGAGGAGCTGGAGCCTGTTCCCGAGTCGCGAGAGCAGCGCGACGGGTGGCAGCAGCTTCGTCCGCGCGGCGGCCAGCTCGATCGCGAGCGGCAAGCCCTCGAGGCGTGCGCAGATCTCGGCGACGGCGCCCGCGTTCCGCTCGCTCAACGCGAAGCTCGGATTGGCGGCCTGTGCGCGGGCGATGAAGAGCTCGGCCGCCTCGTCGTCGGCGAGCGGTGGCACGGGGAACTCGCGTTCCGCGGCGACGTGCAAAGGTGCGCGGCTCGTCACGATCACCTTCAGCCCCGGTGTTGCAGCGAGCAGGCGCGCGATGCTCCCTGCTGCCGGCAACACCTGCTCGAAGTTGTCGACGAGGAGGAGCAACTCGCTCCCTTGCAGCTCTGCGATCAGGACTTCTTCCGGATTCTGGCCCAGCTCGGGAATCGCGAGTGCATCCAGGATCGTCCGGGCGACCAACTCGGGCTCGCGGAGAGTCGCAAGCGTCGCCACGGCTGAGCCGTGCTGAAACTCGGGCGCTAGGCGCCGCACGAGCTCGAGCGCGAGCCGGGTCTTGCCGATACCGCCGATCCCGGTGAGGGTGACGAGCCGCGTGTCTTCGTTCCGAACGAGATCGGCGAGACCTGCGAGCTCGTGCTCGCGGCCGAGGAGCGGCGTCGGCGGCGTCGGTACCTGTCGTGGCGACGGCGCGGTCGCGAGCGGTGCGTTCAGCGAGAGCGACGGGTCGTGAGCGAGGATTGCGCGCTCGAGCTCTTTGAGCGACTCGCTCGGTTCGAGCCCGAGCTCGTCGACCATCGTTCTCCGCGCGCGCTGGTACACGGCGAGCGCGTCCGCCTGTCGTCCCGAGCGATAGAGCGCGAGCATCAGCTGCGCGCGGAGACGTTCCCTGAGCGGATGCTCGGCGACCAGTTGTTCGAGCTCGCTGATCAGCTGGCCGTGGCGGCCGAGTGCGAGATCGGCGTCGATCCGGTCTTCGAGCGCCGCGAGTCGAAGCTCGTCGAGGCGGACGATCTCCGCCTGCGCGAACGGCTCCCAGGCGAGATCGGCGAGCGGGGGCCCGCGCCACAGCGCGAGCGCCGCCCGCAAGCTGTCGGCTCCGGCAGCGGCGTCACCGGCCGCAAGCGTAGTACGGCCCTCCTCGCTGAGCCGAATGAACTCGAAGAGGTCGACGCTCTGCGGCTCGATCACGAGCCGATAACCCGGCGGCGCTGTCTCGAGCGCGCCTTCGGGCAGCAGCTTTCGCAGCTGCGAGATGTAGACCTGGATCGTGTTCCGAGCCGTTTCGGGGGGTTCCTCTCCCCAGAGCGCGTCGATCAGCCGGTCGCGCGACACGACGTTGTTCGCGTCGAGGAGCAGGACCGCGAGCAGGGCGCGTCGCTTCTGCCCCCCGAGCGCGACCGGTGTTCCGTCGCTAGAGACAGAGAGGGGGCCGAGGAGACTGAACTGTTGACGGATCGACGTCACCACTCCTTCCCGCGTGGGTCTTAGCACGATTTCAGCCCGGTTTCAGCGATCCTTCAGCGGTCGGAGCCAGGATCGTGCCGTGATCTCACCGTTGGGTAGCAGCCCGGAAAGAACTGCGGTAGGTGCGCCGGCCAGCCGTCAGGCCGGCGGCGCCAGGGGTCACGGGTGGGACGGTCTACGCCGTCGGGCCGTCCCAATGCCCAAAGGGGAGGAGCCAAACGCTGCCGAGCTGCTCGGGCTCGGCGGATAACGCAACGCAGTCGCGCTCCCGCAGAAGCGCGCCACGGGGCCGGGTGAGCCGGCCCCGTGGGATTCCTTGGTAGATCTTCCTCAGGCGTGAACGCCGCTCAACTGCTGTGCGACACCGACCTCGTAGCGGTCGACGCCGGCGATGCTCTGCCCGCCGCTGTCGGCAGCCTGTTCGCGTAGCCGATCGGCTTGCTCTTCGCTCTGGCGGAGCGCGTCTGCGCTTTCCCAGAGCGTGATGATCGTGACCTGGCCCGTTGCGCGGTCGGCTAGACCGATTGCGCCGACGTTCCCTGGCAGCGCGCGAACCTTCGGCAGCGTCTCCGACTGCACCTTGCCGACGCTGTCGTCGATGCTGTCGGGCGATCCCTTGAGCGAGCTGACGCGGGCCGCCTGTGCGCGCTCGATGTCGCCGTCGAACATCGTGACCTCGGAGACGTCGACCGAGGCCCTGCGACCGCGCATCTCGGCCGGGAAGTTCTGTGCCATGTCTTCGAACGCCCGCTGGGAGTTGCGAATCGCCTCCTCGCTGTCGAAGAACGTGATGCCGAGCGCGGTTCCACGCTCGCGGTCGAAGAGCCCGAGGAAGCCCTTCGCGTCGGGTACGGAACCCGGCCCTTGGTCACGAACCCGCTTGACGAGCTCGTCCGTGAGGCTGGCGTCGCGTCCCTCGAAACTGGCAACGCGTGCATACACCGCGTTACCTCCTTCCGTTGGGGGAACGACGAGCCTACGCCCGTCCCGGGCGGGAATCTAGGGGTCGAGCTGGAACCGTTCTCGTCCGCGCCTTACGCTCTATGGATGAGCGCTTGCCCCTCGTGTGGTCACGAGAATGCCGTAGGGGCGAAGTTCTGCTCCCAGTGCGGCGCGGCGCTCGTCGCATCCGCTCCGGCCGCCCGTGCCGAGCGGAAGATCCTCACCGTCCTGTTCGCCGACCTCGTCGGCTTCACGTCGCGCGCGGAGCAGCTCGATCCCGAGGACGTGCAGGCCGTGCTGGCGCCGTACCACGAGCGGCTGCGGTACGAGCTCGAGCGCTGGGGCGGAACGGTGGAGAAGTTCATCGGCGATGCGGTGATGGCGCTATTCGGCGCGCCGGTGACGCGCGAGGACGATCCCGAGCGCGCGGTCCGTGCCGCGCTGGCGATCCGCGACTGGATCGCGGAGGAGGGCAAGCTGCAGGTGCGGATCGCGGTGAACACGGGCGAGGCGCTTGTCAATCTCGCGGCACGCCCGGAGGCGGGCGAGGGCATGGCGGCGGGCGACGTCGTCAACACGGCGGCGCGCCTCCAGTCCGCTGCGCCCGTGAACGGCATCCTCGTCGGCGAGACGACGTATCGCGCGACGGCGGAGACGATCGATTACAGCGAGCTCCCTGCGGTTGAGGCAAAGGGGAAGGAAGCGCCCATTCCCGTCTGGGAGGTCGTACAGGCGCGGGCGCGGTTCGGCGTCGACCTCACTCCCGAGGCACGAACGCCGCTTGTCGGCCGTGAGCGCGAAGTCGAGCAGCTCGTCGGCGCGCTCGAACGCGCCCGACGGCAACGTTCGACGGAGCTGGTCACGGTCGCCGGCGTGCCGGGTATCGGCAAGAGCAGGCTGGTCGGCGAGCTGTTTCAGTCGATCGAGCGCGGCGGAGAGCTGATGTATTGGCGGCAGGGACGATCTCTGCCGTACGGACAGGGCGTCAGCTATTGGGCCCTTGCCGAGATGGTGAAAGCCCAGGCTGCGATTCTCGAGACCGACAGCGACGACGAGGTCGAGGCCAAGCTGACTCGCGCGGTCGAGCAGCTGATCGACGAAGACGCGGAGTGGGTGCTGTCGCATCTGCGTCCGCTCGTCGGGCAGGCGAGCGATGGGGCGTCAGGCTCGCAAGAGGAAGCCTTCACCGCCTGGCGGCGTTTCTTCGAGGCGCTCGCCGAGCAGCGCCCACTCGTCCTCGTCTTCGAGGACATCCAGTGGGCGGACGACGGCCTGCTCGACTTCGTCGAGCACCTCGTCGACTGGGCGCGGGACGTGCCCATGCTGATCCTCTGCACAGCACGTCTCGAGCTGCTTGAGCGGCGACCGGCGTGGGGCGGGGGCAAGCTGAACGCTGCAATCATCGCGTTGGCGCCGCTGTCCGACGAAGAGACGGCGAAGCTGATCGCGACGCTGAGTGAGCGGGTGCTCCTCGAGGCCGAGACGCAGTCAGTGCTGCTCGACCGTGCCGGCGGCAATCCGCTCTACGCGGAGCAGTTCGTGCGCATGCTCGCCGAGCGGGGATCGGCGGAGGAGTTGCCGCTGCCGGAGACCGTCCAGGGAATCATCGCGGCGCGGCTCGATTCACTTGCACCGGACGAGAAGGCGTTACTCCAAGACGCCGCAGTGATCGGAAAGGTGTTTTGGCTCGGCGCGCTCGAGGCGACGGAGCAACAACTGCAGCCACTCCGGCAGAAGGAGTTCGTGCAGCGCGCGCGTCGTAGCTCGGTCGAGGGGGAAACGGAGTTCGCGTTCAAGCACGCGCTCGTCCGAGACGTTGCGTACGGGCAGATTCCGCGGGCGGAGCGGTCGCGGAAACATCTACGAGCCGCGGAATGGATCGAGTCGCTCGGCCGGCCCGAGGATCATGCCGAAATGGTTGCGCACCATTATGTCAACGCACTCGAGCTCGCGCGTGCGGCCGGGCAGGAAGACGGGGCGCTGGTCGATCGCGCTCGCGCGGCGCTTCGTGACGCCGGCGACCGGGCGATGACGCTGAACGCGTTGCCGCAGGCAGAGGCGTATTTCCGCACGGCACTGGGCCTGAGCTCCGCTGACGATGCGGAACGGCCAGCGTTGCTCCTGCGCTGCGGCCGGGCTTTGTATCGGCAAGCCGATGAGGGCGCCGCGGAGTTGAGCGAAGCGCGCACGGGTCTGTTGGCGGTGGGTGCGCGTGAGGCGGCCGCCGAGGCCTCGTTGATGCTCGCCGACATCGTCTGGAAGCAAGGCCGTCGCGACGAGATGGTCGGCCATCTCGAGGACGCCCGCGCGCTGGTCGAGGGGACGTCGCGATCACGTACCCGGGTTGCCGTGCTCTGCGAGGTGGCTCGCTACGAGATGCTGGCCGATCGCCTCGAGGCCGCGCGCGAGCTCGGCGGCGAGGCGTTGAGGCTGGCCGAGGAGCTCGGGTTCGACGATCTCCGTGCGCATGCCTTGAACACCGTCGGCGTGGCGCGAGCGGACCTCGGCGATGCCGGGGGGTTCGCCGAGCTGGAGGAGAGCATCGTCCTCGCGACCCGACTCAATTCCATTCCGGACGTGCTGCGAGGGCACAACAACCTGACCGCTGTGTACATCCTGCAGGGCGACCTCGTGCGGTCACGAGCTGCCCAGGACAAGACGGTCGAGCTCGCCAAACACTTCGGGCACGGGGGGCAGGTGCGCTTCATCGAGGCCGGCGCTGCGGTCGCAAATCGGTATCTGGCCGGAGAGTGGGACGACGCGCTCGAGCGTGCCGAATCGGTCATTGCCCAGGCCGAAGCTGGCGCACGCTTCTATCAACTCGCCGGGATGCACGCGTTCCGGGGTCTGATCCGGTTAGGTCGTGGCGATGCCGACGGCGCGGAGTCGGATGCCGAGCTGACCGTCGAGTTGGTACGCCCGGTCAAAGACCCGCAGGCTCTCTTCCCCGATCTGGCGATGGCTGCGGCAATCTTCCTTTCGGTCGGGAACGAGTCGCGTGCAGGCCAGACGTTGGCCGAGGCCGTGGCGGGCCTCCGTGAGCTGCACCGCCTGGGCTTCGCGGTCATCGATTTGCCCTTGCAAGCGTGGGTGGCGGTGACGCTCGGGCGTGCGTCCGACCTCGTTGAGGCGGTCGAGCCCGAGCCGTTCAAGACGCCCTGGCTGCGCGCCGCTCTTACCGTCGCTTCGGGTGACTTTCGCGCTGCCGCGGACCTTCTTGGTGACATGGGCGTCGTCACCCACGAGGCGTTCTTCCGGTTGCGTGCCGCCGAGCAGCTCGTCGACGAGGGACGTCGCGCCGAGGCCGACGAGCAGCTGGGGCGCGCGCTCGCCTTCTATCGGTCGGTTGGTGCGACGCGGTACGTGCAGGAGGGCGAGGCGCTGCTCGCTGCCTCGGCGTAGCCGGCGCCTTACGCTCTACGGATGAGCACGTGCCCTTCGTGCGGCCACGACAACCCCGTCGGGGCGAAATTCTGCTCCGAGTGCGCTGCGCCGCTTGTGGCTTCCGCTCCGGCCCCTCGAGCCGAGCGGAAGATCGTCACCGTCCTCTTCGCCGATCTGGTCGGGTTCACCGCGCGCGCCGAGCGGCTCGACCCGGAGGACGTGCGGGCGGTGCTCGTGCCCTACCACGCGCGCCTGCGGTCCGAGCTCGAACGCTACGGCGGAACCGTCGAGAAGTTCATCGGTGACGCGGTGATGGCGCTCTTCGGCGCGCCGGTTGCGCACGAAGACGATCCTGAACGTGCGCTGCGCGCGGCGCTCGCGATCCGTGACTGGGTTGCCGAGGAGGGGAAGCTCCAGGTCCGGATCGGCGTCAACACCGGCGAGGCGCTGATCGACCTCGCGGCGCGGCCCGAGTCCGGGGAAGGCATGGCCGCAGGCGACGTCGTCAACACCGCCGCCCGCATCCAGGCCGCCGCGCCGGTGAACGGGATCCTCGTCGGCGAGGCGACCTACCGGTCCACCTCGCAGACGATCGACTACCGCGAGCCCGCGACGATCGAGGCGAAGGGAAAGGAGGAGCCGATCGCCGTCTGGGAGGTCGTACAGGCGCGCTCCCGTTTCGGCGTCGACCTCGCTCAGCAGGGCGCCGCCGAGCTCGTCGGCCGCGAACGCGAGCTCGAGCTGCTGAAGAGCGCGCTCACGCGCGCGCGACTTCAGGAATCGCCCGAGCTCGTCACGCTCGTCGGCGTCCCCGGCATCGGGAAGAGCCGCCTCGTCGGTGAGCTGATGGCCTCGATCGAACGCGGCGAGCAGGACTCCCAGCTCATCTTCTGGCGCCAGGGCCGCTCGCTTCCCTACGGCGAGGGCGTCAGCTTCTGGGCGCTCGCCGAGATGGTCAAGGCGCAGGCAGGCATCCTCGAGACCGACGACGTCGAGGAGGCCGACGCCAAGCTCGCACGCGCGGTCGACTCCCTCGTGCAGCAGGACGCAGAGTGGATGAAGACGCATCTGCGGCCGCTGATCGGACAGGCATCGACCGAGGTCCCCGGCGGTTCGCGCGACGAGGCGTTCGCCGCGTGGCGTCGCTTCTTCGAGGCCATGGCCGAGCAGCGTCCGCTCGTGCTCGTGTTCGAGGATGTCCAGTGGGCCGACGACGGCCTGCTCGACTTCGTCGAGTACCTCGCCGACTGGGTGCGAGGCGTCCCGCTCTTCATCCTCTGCACGGCGCGGCTCGAGCTGCTCGAACGCCGCCCGGCGTGGGGTGGCGGCAAGGTCAACGCGGCAACGGTCGCGCTGGCACCGCTGTCGGACCAGGAGACGGCGAGGCTGATCTCGAGTTTGAGCGAGCGCCCCGTGCTCCCCGCGGAGATGCAGACGGCGCTGCTGACCCGCGCGGGTGGCAATCCGTTGTACGCAGAGCAGTACGTGCGGATGCTCGCCGAGCGGGACGGGGCGGAGGACCTACCTCTGCCGGAGTCGGTGCAGGGGATCATCGCGGCGCGGCTCGACGCCCTTTCGCACGAGGAGAAGGCGCTGCTCCAGGACGCTGCCGTGATCGGAAAGGTGTTCTGGCTCGGCGCGCTCGACGCGACGGAACAGCAGCTCCACGCTCTGCAGCAGAAGGAGTTCGTGCAGCGTGCGCGCCGAAGCTCGGTCGAGGGGGAGACGGAGTTCGCCTTCCAGCATCTGCTCGTCCGCGACGTCGCCTACGGACAGATTCCGCGCGGCGATAGGGCGGACAAACACTGCCGCGCGGCCGAGTGGATCGAGTCGCTCGGTCGGCCAGAGGATCACGCCGAGACCGTCGCGCACCACTACCTGAGCGCGCTCGAGCTCATGCGCGCCGCAGGGCACGACGTCGGTGCGGTGGCGAGTCGGGCGCGAGCGGCCCTGCGCGAGGCCGGGGATCGCGCAACAGCCCTGAACGCACTCGGCCAGGCGGAGCGCTACTACACGGAAGCGCTCGACCTCGTCGGTGAGGCCGATTCCGAGCGGCCAGAGTTGCTCTTCCGCCTGGGCAAGGTGCGGTATCTCAGCCACGAAGAAGGAGAAGCGGACCTCGACGCCGCCCGCCTGGGATTGATCGCAGCGGGGGATCGCGAGACCGCGGCCGAGGCGGCGGTCATGCTTGCGGACCTTTGCTGGCGAGTCGGCCGCCACGAAGAGCTGTACGCGTACCTTGACGAAGCGCGGTCGCTCGCAGAGGCGAGCTCTCCGTCGCGCGTTCAGGTCACGGTCCTCAGCCATCTTTCCCGCTACGCGATGCTGTCCGATCGCAGCGAGCAGGCGATCGAGTACGGCCGCGAGTCGCTCAAGCTCGCGGGCCAACTGGGATTGGACGATCTGCGCGCGCACGCCCTGAACAACATCGGTACCGCCCGCGTAGCTCAGGGCGACGAGGGTGGAGTCGGGGACCTCGAGGAGAGCATTGCGCTCGCCACCCGGGTGAACTCGATTCCGGATCTCCTCAGAGGACACAACAACCTCGCCACGAGTCACGTCATGCTCGGCCACATGAAGCGAGCGAGCGAAATCTTCGACGAGACGATGCGACTCTCCGAGCACTTCGGCTTCCACGGCTTCGGGCGCTTCGTCAAGGGCGGTGCTGCGGTAGCCAACGCGTACATGATGGGAGACTGGGACGACGCTCTCGAACGTACCGAGGCGTTCCTCGCCGATCTAGAGCCCGGTTCGCCGCACTACCATGCGGCGTTCGGACACATCACTCGGTCACTGATCCGACTGGGCCGTGGCGATCTCGAGGAAGCCGAGAAGGATGCGGAGCTCGCGATCGACTATGCGCGGCCTATTCGAGATGGGCAAATCGTCCAGACGACCTTTGCGAAGGCTGCCTTCGTTCTTCTCTCCGTCGGGAGAAATGCGAGAGTCAACGACATTCTCTCCGAGTGCTTCGAAGGGCTGAAGAGGCTGGAGCGCCTCGGCTTTGCCGCCGTCGAGATGCATCACGTCGCCTGGGCGGCGCGAGCACTCGGACGGGAAGCGGCGGTGCTCGAGATCCTCGAGCGTGAGGGCTTCCGGTCGCCGTGGGTGTTGACCGCTCGAGCCGTTTCCGTTGGAGACCTTCTGCAGGCCGCCGAACTGCTGCAGGAGATGTCCTGCATTACCGACGAGTCCTTCTACCGCATGCACGCCGCCGCGCAACTCATCGGCGAGGGGCGTCGTGCCGAAGCCGACGAACAGCTGCGGCGCGCGCTCGGATTCTTTCGCTCGGTTGGCGCAACGTGGTATCTGGGAGAAGGAGAGGCGCTGCTCGCGGCGTCGGCGTAAAGAGAAATGGATTTCGAAAATATTCTTGACACCGTTGTGTGTCGCTGCAACACTCGATGCACGTCGAGCAATGCATCGTTGCTCGCAAACGGTGGAAAGGAGGTCACGTTGCGTTACCGGTTCACGATGAATCTCAACTGGCCTCTCGGTACCCGCGTAGACATCTGCGCGTAAGGCCGTAGGCCTCAGCGCAACACCGGGCCTGCGGGCTCACTAGCCGCGTTTCGCTATGCGGTTGGCGGTCGCGCACGTCCACATACCGGGCGCACGCTTTCCTGCGCGCGCGAACAAACGAAAGGAGTCCACGTTGTTTGACCCGCTCACTGACTGTGATCGGTCACTCATCACGACCATTAGGAGGCATCGTGTACGCGTATCACCAAAATTGCTACGAGGCCCATGAGCGCATAAAGAAGCGCGAACGGGAAGCCGAATCGGAACGACTGAAACGCCAGTGCCGGGGACAACGCCAGAAGCGGCGGCGAACTGATCTGGGGTTGGACCTGGTGATCGCCTATAGCCGGCGAATCGCGGGACAGGAACTGGACACGTAGGGGGCGACCGGAGAAGGAGCAGCGCGCGCCTGGGGATCACGTCTCCAGGCGCGCACCTCGTTGACGTCGACAGCTACGCTCGACCAATGTCCGTCGACGGCGATGAGGGGTCCGGCGAGATCGATTTCGAGCGCGAGGTAGAGGATGCAGTTGCGTCCCTTCCTCGCGACCTTCGAGATGTCATCTCCAACGTGGCGATCGTCGTCGAAGGTGAACCGCCGCCTGGGCAACCACTGCTCGGGCTCTATCAGGGCATTCCGCTAACGCGGCGTGGGAGCGGTTACACCGGTGTCCTGCCGGACAAGATCACGATCTACCGCGGGCCGCTCGAGCGCCTCTACGGTGCGGACCGGGAAAGCCTGCGGCGCCAGATCCGGCGCGTGGTGCTGCACGAGGTTGCGCACCATTTCGGAATCAGCGACGAGCGGCTCGAGGAGCTCGGGCGCTACTAGGAGTCAAGCTGTCCATTCGCGCACCTCGGTGACGTCGACCGCGAGCACGGGCCCGTCGGGCGGTTCGGTGCGGT
>VAXG01000022.1 GCA_005883355.1 Actinomycetota bacterium
GACCCCGTCACCGACGCGAAACAGCCGGGAGGTAGGCCGCCGTTGCTCACCGTCGAAATCTCCCTTCCTGAGGTCGAGGAGCTGCAGAAGCTCGTCCAGGAAGATCTCGAGAAAGGCGTTCTCAACTACGACGAGATCGCAGTCGGGCTCGAAGACGTCGAGCTCACGAAGGAGCAGATCGAAGACTTCTACACCTACCTTGTCGACCACGGGGTCGAGTTGCTGGAGGGCGAGATGCACAAGCATCCGCCGCACGAGCAACTCCCCACACCTGAAGAGGAGAAAGGCCCGAAGCTCGACCTGAGCGTCGAGCCGTCGCTCGACTCGCTGCGGCTCTACCTGCGCGAGATCGGCAAGGTCTCGCTCCTCACCGCCGACCAGGAGGTCTATCTCGCGAAGCGCATCGAGCGCGGCGACATGTCGGCGAAGACGCAGATGATCGAGGCGAACCTCCGGCTCGTCGTCTCGATCGCGAAGTCGTACCTCGGCCGGGGTCTCAGCTTTCTCGACCTGATCCAGGAAGGGTCACTCGGATTGATCCGCGCGGTCGAGAAGTTCGATTACCGCAAGGGTTACAAGTTCTCCACATACGCCACCTGGTGGATCCGCCAGGCGGTGACGCGAGCGATTGCAGACAAGGCGCGCACCATTCGCATTCCGGTGCACATGGTCGAGAAGCTCAACAAGGTCGTGCACATCGAACGGCAGCTCGTCCAGCGCCTCGGGCGTGAGCCGCGTCCGGACGAGATCGCGGAAGAGCTCGAGATGACCACGGACGAAGTCCGTGAGATCCTGCGCATGTCGCAGCTGCCGGTCTCGCTGGAGAAGCCCATCGGCGAGGAGGAGGAGTCGGAGCTCGGCGACTTCGTCCAGGACGAGTCGGCGGAGTCGCCCTTCGACACCGCAACGCTCTCGCTGCGCCGCGAGGATGTCGAGCATGCGCTGTCCGCGTTGCCCGAGCGCGAACGCCAGGTCATCGAGCTCCGCTTCGGCCTTTCGGGCTCCCAGCCCTGCACGCTCGAGGAAGTCGGGCGAGCATTCGGCGTGACCCGAGAGCGAATCCGTCAGATCGAGAACAACACGCTCAAGAAGCTCGAGTCGCTGCCCGAGGCCCAGGGCCTCAAGGACTGCGTCTAGGCACTAACGGAATCGCACGCGTTCGGCGCGAACGCTGACGGCGCGGTCGCCGAGGTAGCCCGGCCGCGCCGAGTTGAAATGCAGGCTCCACGCGCCTCCGGCGGGGACTCGGAAGTGGAGCGGTACCCGCTGTCCAGGATGGACGCGCACGGTGCGCTTGATTCCCTTGCCGGTGAACGCGACGGGCGTGACCTGCGTATGCGCCGGCAGCGCCAGCACGAGGTCGAGCATGCCGCCGGTCTTCGTCCAGACGGTGATCGCGCCGTGTGGCGCGAGCCAGTTGTCGACGAACCGTCCGGCGGCGAGCAGTCGTAGGCGCGGCGTTCCCGCGGGCCTGTACAGGTCGAAGATCAGCTGGTGCTGCACTCGCTCGACCCCAGTGAGCTGCACTGTCGATGCGTACGTCTGCACGAGCAGGGGCCGGCGATCCGTCCGGCCGTTCACGAGGAGCCTCCCGTCGCCCGCAATCTTCAGCTGCTTCGTGTCGAACTGGTCGATCGGTGCGCTGCCGAGCAGCAGGAGGCGCTTGAGCGATGTGTTCCAGAAAAGCTGTTGCCACGATTGCTCCTTGCGCGCACCCGGTGGCGCAACCAAGTCGACGTTGCCGAGCCGCGCGTGGTCGACCCAGCGGATGTCGTGAGGAAGGGTGCTGCGCAGGGTCCGACTCGTGCGGGCGTCGAACGCGGACGCGCCCGCCGACATCGCGCAGCAGGCGAAGATAGCAGCGAAGACCGCGAAAGCAGCGGGGAGCTTCCGGAAGGCGACGAGCGCCGCCAACACGGATAACAAGGCGGCGACGAGCGCGATCGCCAGTGAGCCGTTGCCCACCGAGGTCAAGCCCTCGAACCGCAGCACTGCCCACAGCGTCGGCGAGTCGTCCTTGTTGTGGGCGGCCGCGTAACCGGAGAGCGGCACGCGTGCAGCAAGCAGGAGCAAGCCGGCGGAGAGCAGGCCGACGGGAATCCGTCCCGGCAGGCCGCGCTTGACGTAGAGACCGAACGCAACCGCAAGGAGCGGGACGAGCGTGAAGAGATAACGCTCCTGGAAACGCTGCGAATCGGTATCGGCGATCTGTGCCGCTTCGAGCAACAGACCGGCCGCCAGCACCAGGCTCGTGACCGCAAACGCGATCTCTGCCCGGCCATCGGGCCGGAAGAGCACCAGCGCGAGCCCGGCCAGCGCGCCCGGGACGATCGCCCAGCCGGCGGAGTATGTGAGCAGCATCGCCTCGAGACCCACCCAGTGAAGGATCGAGCCGGGATGCACCGCATGGTTGCCGTTCGCGTAGACGCCGAACACCCGCTCGGACCCGACGGTCGCCAGTAGCAACGCGGGCGGGACGATCAACAGCACCAGCGCGAGCCAGAGGTGGCGCACGGTGCGCAGGAGGTGGAAACGGTCGGCGACGAGCTCTGCGGCGATGACGGCGAGTGGGACGATGACGTACTGGATCCGCGCAAAGATCGCAAGCGTGCTGAGGGCGGTGAACGCGACCTGTGCGCGCAGAGTCGGTTCCGTCACGACGCACACACCTGCGTAGACCGCGCCGAGGACGAGCGGATAGGCGAGCGGGTCCGCGAGCATCGTGGAGGAGTAGACGCCGTCGGGGACGGCAACGGTCAGCGCGGCCACTGCGAGGCCGAGCCAGCGAGCGAGACCGAGCCGGCGGCAGAGCAGGTAGGCCGGAATCGCAGCCAGCGAGAAGAACACGGCGTGAATCCCCTGGGTCAGGCGGAACGCCATGACGGGATCGTCCGTCACGAGCCAGACCGGCGCCGTCACGATCGGATCGAGCAGCGCAGGGAAATGCACGCCGACACCGCGAATGAGGGGACGTCCGTGCTCGGCGAGGCTGCGCGCGAGCGATGGATAGATGTATTCGTCCGGCAAGTAGTACGGGGTCAGGCGTGCGACAGCCGCGAAAAGGCGTCCGCCGAAACTGGCCACCACGATTCCGGCGACCCAGACCCAGGCCGGGACGGCGGCCACGCGCGCGAAGGCCCGCGGTGCCGAGACCTCGGGGCCCGCACGAAGATCTCGGGCAACGTCGAATGCCACGAAATCCCTATCGGCAAGCCCCCGGCATCCCTTGAACGAGGGATGCCGCCGCTCCGCGGCCCGGGCGAAAGCTGCGCTTTCGCCCGGGATTGGGGACGGCGCTTCGCGCTGAACGTGCGCGGGCGGAGCCCGCGCACTCTCATTGGTGTGTGGGCTCGGCGATTGCCGTCAACCGTGTGGGCACGGGCGCTGACGCGGCCGTGCCCACATCGCTACGCCTGCGGCTAAGCCCGGCTCCGCCTGGTCTTACCCTCCGGCCTTTGAGTGGGACGCCGCACATGGCCTTAAGGCTCTCAACTCGCCCGTGGACCCCGCGGTTGACATCACTCGCCAGCGTCAACCCGAACTGGAGTGCGCGGGCTCCGCCCGCGCACGTTCCCCGCGAAGCGGCGTCCCCATCCCCGGAGCGAAAGCGAAGTTTTCGCGGAGGAAGCGCTAGCGCGTTGCGCGGTCAGCGGGCACAAACAGGCGGCAGTGAGGGCACTTGAAGCCGCGATGGCGTTCGGTCTGGCCGGCGATCAGTTCGGCCGTGAACGTCTTCTTGCAATGGGGGCACACGATCTGGTGCGTCGGTTCCTGGGCGGGGACCTCGGTCACGTTGCCACGCTACCTGCGTTCCGCGACTACGGGAGAAACAGGCGGTAGGTCTCGAGCGGTGCCCGCTCCGGTGGCGGAGGATCGCTGCGGGGCGTGCCGAGGTGGATCAGACCGAGGAACCTCTCTCCGTCCGGCAACCCGACCGCGTCGCGCCCGGCCTTCGTGCGAAGCACATGCGGTGTTCGCCAGTAGCCCGCGAGCCCGCGTGCATGTGCTGCGAGTAGGACGGCGTAGATGGCACTCGCGGTCGCGCAGACGTCCTCCTCGTCCTGCTCGAGGTCTCCACTGAGCACAGCCGAGGCGACCACGAGGGTCGGCGCACGCTCGAGCTTCGGTGCTTCGGCGGGACCGGCAGCCTCTTTCAGCTGTTTCATGGCCTCGGGGCCGAGAACGCGAAAGCGCCAGGGGTTCGTCCGGTGATGGTTCGGTGCCCACCGCGCGAGCTCGAGCAGCTCGTCGATCACGTCGGGCGGCACGGGATCGGGTCCGAAGGATTTGTGCGTCCGGCGCGATCGAATCAGGTTCGAGATCTCGGTCAAGCCGCCCACCCTAGTCAGAGGGGGCAGAAACACCTGCGTCTTCCGGTGGCACGAGGCGATGGCCCTCGATCCTGAAGCCGGCCGCCTGCAGAAACGGCCGTGCGACCTCGACGGCGCGCGCGAGGTTGGTTGCGATCCAGAAGCACACGGCCGCGAGGGGCAGCTCGATCAGCACCGCCTCGAGCCCAGCCTGCATCACCTCACCGGTCGTGCGCGAGGTGAGCACGTCGAACCAGGCGTCGCAGACCAGCAGCGTTCCGGTGACCGCCGCGGCGACCTCGGCGAAAGGCGAGCGACGGCCCACGGCGATCGCGGTCGCGACCATCGCGGTGGCGAGGCCGAGGTCGAAACCGGCCCACGCCACCTTCCAGTGGTTGGCCGAGTAGTTCCGCGGGAGGGTGAAGATGAGGAACGCAACCCAGGGCACGAGGACGAGAGCACTGAACCCGAAGGCCGGAGCGATCCACGGCGGCACGAGCCAGCGACCCCGTCCGGCACGGAGCCCTGCCCGAGCCCGAAGCTGAATCTCTCGCATCGCCCCAGCCTATTGATGCGACTCGAGCAACTCCTTCATACGAGCCTGGTCCTTCGGGATCTGCTTGCGCGCCTGGGTCTTTGCCACCGGCAGCAGAATCTTGCCGGCGATCCCATGGCCTTCGAAGTCGATCGTGATCGTCAGCCTCGTCCGCGACCCGTCGTCGATGGGCTCGACCGACACCGTGCCGACCGCACGGATCGGCCCGTCGAGGACGCGGAACGAGGATTGCCGCGGCGGGTCGTGCGCGGTGATCTCATACGTCATCGAGCGATTGCCCCCCGGCACGCGGCGTGTCTCGCGGACGCGCTTGCCGACCCCCATCGGTTGGTCGCCCTGGGGCTCCACGTCGACGATCTGCTCCTGCCACTCGCCGTGTCGCTGGACGTCGTCGAGGTACGCGAACACGTCCTCGGGCCGTCTGTTGATCTCGATGGTCTCGGTGATAGGCGCCATCAATGCCTCCTCGTGAGAACGGTCAGGGCCCGATCCTGCCTGCTCTGAGGCTTCCGGGTCAATCCGCGTCGGGCTCTCAAGGGGTCGGAGTGCGAAGGCGCCGTCCGGACTAGACTCGATCCCCGCTGCTAGCTTTACTTTCTGAAGGGATACCTGCGTTGAGGAGGAGATATGGCTTTGCAGATCGGCGACACGGCACCTGACTTCACGGCGGAGACCACGGAGGGGCCGACTGACTTTCACGACTGGATCGGGGACTCGTGGGCCGTCCTCTTCTCGCACCCACGGGACTTCACGCCTGTCTGCACCACCGAGCTCGGCTACCTGGCGAAGATCAAGCCGGAGTTCGACCGTCGCAATGTGAAGGTGATCGGGCTGTCGGTGGATCCAGTGGACAACCACTCCAAGTGGGCGGCCGACATCGAGGAGACGCAGGGGCAGGCACCCAACTATCCGATCATCGGCGACGCCGACTTCAACGTCTCGAAGCTCTACGGGATGCTCCCGGCCTCGGTCGAAGGCGACCCCACGCAGCGGACACCGGCCGACAACCAGACCGTCCGCAACGTCTTCGTCGTCGGCCCGGACAAGAAGATCAAGCTGATCCTCGTCTATCCGATGACGACCGGCCGGAACTTCGACGAGGTGCTGCGGGTGATCGACTCGCTCCAGCTGACCGCGAAGCACAAGGTCGCGACGCCGGTCAACTGGCAGCAGGGCGACAACGTGATCATCGCGGGGTCGGTCTCGGACGACGAAGCGAAAGCGACGTACCCGGACGGCTGGGAGTCGCCGCGGCCCTACATCCGGATCGTGCAACAGCCGAGCTGATCTACGTCACTCGTCCCGGCACCTGAACTGCAGGTGGGTGACGGATTCGTCTCGCCGCCGTCGAGACCACGGCCAACTCGCGGCCGCAAAGGCCCACTCGTGCAAGAGGTTGCCTCCTGCACCCAGCGGCTCCTCCAGGGTCGGGTTCGGCCCGGCCACGAAACCGTCGAGCGACATCGAGATCGGCGAACACGTTCGGCAGCTCCTCGAGGCGGAGCCAGTGCAACTGGATGCACTGGCGAGTCGACAACTCCGCGTCGCCGCGGCCGTAGCGGTTCGAGACCTCGCCGATCGCCCTAAGCTTCGCCGGCGGAAGAATTCCATTCGGAATCTTCAGCCGGAGCATGAAGGTCCCGACCTTCGGCTTGTCGTGGTAGAGGCCCCACCATTGGAGGCGGACGACGTCTTCCTCGGGAACGCTCTCGTAGCCCATGGCGATAAGGGCCGGCAATTCGTCGCGAATCCCGAGCGGCGCCTTCTCCTGCTTCAGCCGCTCGACTGGGTTCCGCTTGAGCACGAGCTCCCAGGTCGCGGGCTCCTTCTGGCGGCTCGGAGTTGCGGTCATCTGCCGTTTCTATCAAAAATGAAGTCGCTTTACATCTGGAACGAATGACGGCGTGATTCCGTGGAAGAG
>VAXG01000023.1 GCA_005883355.1 Actinomycetota bacterium
AGGCGCCCACTTCATCGAGCTCGCGACGAAGCGCCGCATCCCGCTCGTCTTCCTGCAGAACATCACCGGCTTCATGGTCGGCCAGGAGTACGAGGCCGGAGGCATCGCGCGCGACGGCGCCAAGCTCGTCATGGCGGTCGCCAATGCGAGGGTGCCGAAGTTCACGGTGATCGTCGGCGGTTCGTTCGGGGCCGGGAACTACGCGATGTGCGGCCGGGCCTACGAGCCACGCCAACTGTGGATGTGGCCGAACGCGCGCATCTCCGTGATGGGCGGCGAGCAGGCCGCCACCGTGCTCTCGATGGTCGGGGACACCGATCCCGACGAGATCAGGGCGAAGTACGAGCGTGAGGGCAGCCCGTACTACTCGACGGCCAGATTGTGGGACGACGGCATCATCGACCCGCTGGACACGCGGCACGTCCTCGCGCTCGGCCTTTCGTCCGCTCTCAATGCAGCCATCCCCGAAACGACGTTCGGCGTCTTCCGGATGTGATGCGGCTGTTCAGGAGGAAGTCGAAGGAGCGCCTGCACGAGCTCGGGGAGTCGGAGGCATATCACCACTCTTACGGCGAAGCCCCTCGCGACGTGAAGCTCGTGAAACTGCCGCCGCGTCGACCTCGTTACCAGCAGGTGCTCGCCGACGGCGAGCGCCTGCGGCAGGCATTCGTGCAGCGCCTCGACAAACGAGACAAGGAGGACTAGTGGCTGCGTATGACGTCGTCGACGTCGGCGAGCTCGAGGCCGAAGGCCCGGGCGGCATGGTCAGGAAAGTTCGACGCGCACTCGACGCGAAGGCGTTCGGCTTCAACTACTTCATCTTCCCGCCGAATCAGGAAGGACGCGAGCACGAGCACGGCGATTCGAACCTCGAAGAGGTCTACATCGTCGTGAAGGGCACCGGCACGATGCGCATCGACGGCGAGCACGTCGACCTCCACCCCGGTCGCTTCGTTCGCGTCGATCCCGCAGCCACACGCTTGCCGATCTCCGGCGCCGACGGTCTCGAGTTCGTCACGATCGGCGCTCCTCTCGACCGTCCGTACGAACCGCCCTCGTGGGGCTAGGAGGCGCCATGCACACGATCGAACTATCCGAACAGGAGCTGACCCTCCTGCATTCCGCCCTGCACGCATACCTCGACGACTTCGGCCACGAAGAGGCCGATGTCCTCCGCGAGCTCAAAGCGCTGATCGCGAAGTTGCCACGGCCGGCGTGATCCTGCGCTTCGTCCTCTGGAATCTCGCCGACTCGAAGACGACCATCCACGAGCTGCGGCGCTATCTCCGGGACGAGTCCGCCGACGCCTTCGCCGACGTGCCGGGCTTGCGCTTCAAGGCATGGATCTCGGATGAGGTAACCGAGCGTTGGGGCGCGGTGTACCTCTGGGAGACCGCCGAGGCCGCAGAGCAGGAGCTGCCGAGCCGCGCGCGCGACCTGATCGGGAAGGATCCGGACGTCGGGGAGACGTTCGACGTCGAAGCCACGATCGAGGGCCGCTACGTCAACGAGCAGCTCTCGCGGCTGGGCCTGGCCTTCGAATGAAACGAGGAATGCGAGCCAGGTTCTTAAAGAACGAGATCTTCGGGAAACGTTGTCGCCTCCGAAAAGCGTGCAATACGGTACGGCGAGAGGTCGAGCGAGGACTCGCCGTGCAACAACTCCTCTGCAACCGCGCGTCCCACCGCCGGCGACTGCATGAAGCCGTGCCCCGAGAACCCGCACGCGACGTAGAGCCCGTCTCCGACCGGACCGATGATCGGATGCGCATCGGGTGTCATGTCGTAGAGCCCCGCCCACGCGCGAGCAATGGTCGTGCCCGCGGACGGCGGGTAGCGGTGAGCGAGCCGCTCGAGCCTGTCGGCGAACACCGACTCGTCCACGCTCTCCTCGAAGCCCCAGCGCGGCACGGCATCGGCCATCGCGATGCGCAAGCAGTCGTCTCGGCGCCGGAAGTGAAAGCCCGACTCCGCCTCGACGACCATCGGCAGGTGGTCGGGCAATCCCTCGAGCGGCTCGGTTTCAAGCAGCTGGCGGGCGAGCGGGCGGATCGGCAGGTCGACACCAAAGTCGCCGGAGTACGCGCCGGCCGCGATGACGAGCACGTCTCGCTCGAGCTCTTGGGCATCGGTTCGCTCCTTGACGTCGACCCCGAGCTCGGCTGCACGCCGGACGACCTCGCGTGTGAGCGCCGGCGGATCCGCGACGCCGTCGGTCGCGCAGAACACCGCCCGGAGCACGTCGTCAGCCTGCAGTCCCGGTACGAAGCGGGGATCGACCTGCTCGACCGGCACGCCGAGTCCGACCTGGAGCTCGCGTCGCTCCTCGAGGTCGGCGAGTCCCGCTTCAGTCGTGGCGAGAAAGAGATAGCCGACCTGCTGAAACCAGAAGGCACCGAGCTTTTCGAAGAAGGAGATCGACTCCTGAGCGAGGCGTACCTCGGCAGCGGACGAGAACTGCTGCCGCACGCCGCCCATCGCCTTCCCGGTCGAACCGGATGCGATCTCCGCGCGGTCCGCGAGGACCACGTCGCGCGCGCCGAGGAGCGCGAGGTGGTACGCGATGCAGGCTCCTACGGAACCGGAACCGGCGACGACGATTCGAGCCATTGCTCGAGCGCCCTCCGCTCTCCGTCGGTCAAAAGCCGCAACGGCCGGCGCACGTCGGGACCGATCGGAACGCCGCGCCTCGCCACCACGACCTTGGCAGCCGCCTGAAAAGGGAACCGTTCGAGCGCGGCGCGAAGCGGAGCGAGGTCGACACTGCCCGGATCTCGCACCGCTGCGGCGACAGGCTCCGGAAACGTCGAGGCGAGCGCCGACACAGCGCCGGCTGCGCCCGCGGCAAGCCCTTGCGGCAGCAGCGCCTCCGGGCCGACGAAGACGTCCAGCCCTTCGATCAGGTAGGGAGCAAACCGCTCCCAGGGCGTGTCGGAGACCTTCAGCCCTCGGAAGTTCGGCGCCGCCTCGCGCAACCGTTGCAACACGGCGACCGGAACCGGATACCCACTCCGTGCGGCGAACTCGTAGACGTAGAACGGCGTCGGCGCGCAGGCGCGTGCAGCCGAGTCGAAGTGCGAAAACAGCCCCGTCTCGTCGAGCGTGAAGTACGGCGGCGCCATCACGGCGACGCCGTCGGCCCCGACGTCCGCAGCATGAGCAGCCAGCTGGACGGTGTCCCACGTCGACTGCGCACCGCAGTGCACCGCGACTTGCAGGCGTCCGTTCGCGGCCTCCACGAAGAGCTGCGCCGCGCGCAGGCGCTGCTCGAGGGGAAGGAGAAAACCCTCGCCGGTCGTGCCGAGGGCGAGCAGGCCGTCCACCCCGCCCGCAACCAGGAAATCGACGTACGGCGCGATCGCGTCCTCGTCGAGCGCTTCGCCGGCATCCCTCAGCGGCGTCAATGCCGCCGCCAGTGCTCCTCGCAGCATGGACCAACTCTAAGCTGAAGCAATGGCCGCGCTGACGATCGAACGTGATGGGCAGGTCCTGCGGGTCACGCTTGCGCGCCCCGAGCGCCGAAACGCCTTCGATGCTGCACTGATCGCGGAGCTGACCGAAGCGTTTGCAGACGTCGGCGACGCCCGCGCCGTCGTCCTAGCCGGCGAGGGCCAGAGCTTCTGTGCCGGCGCCGACGTGGAGTGGCAGCGGTCCGCCATCGATCTTTCGCTCGACGAGAACGTGGAGGACGCGCTCAGGCTCTACCGGATGTGCGAGACGATCGATCGCTGTCCCGCGCCCGTCGTCGTCCGTGTGCACGGACACGCGCTCGGCGGCGGCTCGGGCCTCGTCGCGTGCTCGGACGTTGCGATCGCCGCGCCCGATGCTGTGTTCGGCTTCTCGGAAGTCAAGCTCGGAATCATCCCTGCTGTCATCTCGCCGTTCGTGCTGCCGAAGATCGGCGAGCACGCGCGACGCTACTTCCTCACCGGCGAGCGTTTCGACGCCGAGACGGCTCTCCGGATCGGGCTCGTCGAGGAGATCGCAGCCGATCTCGACGCCGCCGTCGATCGTGTGGTCTCCGGCCTGCTGACCGCAGGCCCAGAGGCCGTGCGTGAGGCGAAGCGCCTGATTCGCGAGCGGCCGGCGGGCGAGGAGGCTGCGCAGCTCGCGGCGCGCCTGCGCGCGGGCGAAGAAGGGCAGGAGGGCTTGCGCGCCTTCCTGGACCGGCGCGAGCCCGGCTGGCGCTAGAGCAATCTGCGCAGCGCTTCGCAGCGTGTAGTTAGCCTCGGCCTGTGCGCAGGCTGCTGCTTCTAACCGGGGCGATCGTCCTCGTCGACACCATGTTCTTCGCGGCTTTGACGCCGCTGCTGCCGCATTACGTCCACGAGTTTCATCTCGGCAAGGCCGGGGCCGGGGTGTTGCAGGCCACGTACCCGGCGGGTGCCCTGGTGGCGGGAATCCCCGGCGGGATTGCCGCAGCGCGCCTCGGTGTGAAGCCGACCGTGCTCATCGGGCTCTCGCTGCTCGCGCTGACGACCGTCGCATTCGGGCTGGCCGACTCCGTCTGGACGCTCGACCTGGCTCGCTTCCTGCAGGGAATCTCGAGCGCGTTCTCATGGACCGGCGCTCTGAGCTGGCTCGTCGTCGCCGCGCCGGCCGGCCGGCGCGGCCAGCTGATCGGGTCGGCGTTCGGCGCCGCGATCGCGGGAGCACTCTTCGGCCCGGTCCTCGGGGCTGTTGCGTCCTTCACCGGGACCGGGCCGGCGTTCGGCGCGGTTGCAGGGCTCGCGCTCGTCCTCGCGGGGGCTGCGGCGGCCACGCCCGCCCCGACCCCTGAACGCCCGCAGCCGCTCAGGATGCTGTTTGACGCGCTCCGCCGCAACCGGACGATCCAGACGGGGGTCTGGCTTTGCCTCCTTCCCGCACTCTGTTTCGGGACGCTCTCCGTCCTCGCACCCTTGCGGCTCTCGGACCTTGGCTGGGGCGCGGCCGCAGTCGGCGCGACCTACCTCGTCTCGGCCGCGTTCGAAGCCGCGTGGTCGCCGGTGCTGGGACGGATCTCCGACCGGCACGGTCGCATAACGCCGCTTCTCGGTGCCTTGGCCGCCTCGGCCCTGGTCGCCCTGCTGCTGCCCTGGCCCCGCCAGGCCTTGCTGCTGGCATTCCTCGTGGTCTGCGCCGGCTTCGCCTTCGGAAGCTTCTGGACTCCGGCCATGTCGTTGGTGACGGACGCCGCCGAGCAGAGTGGCCTGGAGTACGGCTACGCGTTCGCGCTCGTCAACGTCGCGTGGGCGCCGGGCCAGGCCGGTGGTTCAGCGATCGGCGGCGCGGTCGCATCCGCGACCACCGACGCGGTCTCATACGTCGGCCTCAGCGTGCTTTGCCTCGTGACGCTTGCCGCACTGGTGCGCTACAAGGAAGCCGCCGTGCCGGTTACCGCGGAGCGGTAGAGCGCGTCGATGGCGCGCGCCTGACCAACGGCGTCCTCGCGTCCCAAGAGAGGATCGGTAGCGCCCCGAATAGCGTCGCTGAGGTTCTCGATTTCGAGCCGATACGAGTCGGCGGGCTCGACCTCGATCCGCTCCATCCCGGTGTCGCGGCGAAGCTCGATCACCGGTTGGCGGCAGTGCCACGGATCGTCGAGGAAGAGCGACCCATCGCTCCCGATTATTTCGAGCTCGTCACGCTCGGGAAGGGCCGTCCCGCAGTCGAACTGGGCGAAGACGTCGCCCGGGAAGCGCATCGTGCCCGTGAAGACCCAGTCGGTGCCGCTCGGGCCGACGAACTGCTGCCCGTACACCTGCTCGGGCTCACCGGCGAGCAAACGGGATCCGCTGACGCAGTAGCAGCCGACATCCATCAGACTGCCGCCCTCCACGTCCGTCCGCAGGCGGATGTTCTCCGCGTCGTACAGGGAAAAGCTGAAGCAGGAGCGGACGAGCCGCAAGTCCCCGATCGCGCCCTCGTCCACGAGCTGACGGAGCCGTCTGGTCTGAGGGTTGTGGCGGTACATGAACGCCTCCATCAGGATTCGCTGCGCCTTCTCTGCCGCATCGAATGCAGTCTCGACGTCGCCGACGTGCCTGCTCATCGGCTTCTCGCAAAGCACGTGCTTTCCCGCCTCGAGTGCGCGGATCGACCACTCGCAGTGCAACGCGTTCGGCAGCGAGATGTACACGGCCTCGACTTCGCCGTCCTCGAGCAGCGCCTCGTACGAGCCGTACGCGCGGTCGATCTCCCACTCGCGCGCGTACTCCTCCGCACGCCGCTGATCGCGGCTCGCCACGGCGATGAGTTCGGCCTTCTCCGAGGCGTGCGCGCCTGGAATGACCTTCCGGTTGATGTCGGCGGTCGAGAGGATCCCCCACTTGACGGTCATGC
>VAXG01000075.1 GCA_005883355.1 Actinomycetota bacterium
CTGCGGCGCGAGGTTCTGATCACGCCGCACCCCGACCTCGGGCTCGTGGCGATGAACGGCCCGAATGATCCGGCGCCCGGGCTGAAGGTCGAGCATGGGCGAGTCGTCTGGCTCGACGGCCGGAGCGTAGCGGAGTTCGACGCAATCGACCACTTCATCGCGAGCCACGGTCTCGATCTCGACGTGACGGCCGAGGCCATGGCTCTCGACGACGCCGAGCTCGCCCACCGACTCGTCGACGTCAATGTGTCGCGAGAAGAGCTCGTCCGCCTTGGACGCGGACTCACACCAGCACGGCTGGCGCGCGTCGTCTCGCTGCTCGACCCCGTCGAAATGATGTTCGCACTCAAGAAGCTGCGCGCCCGCAGGGCCCCCGCAAACCAGGCGCACGTCACCAATCTGAAGGAGAACCCGGCGCTGCTCGCGGCCGATGCCGCGGAGGCGGCGGCGCGGGGCTTCGCCGAGATCGAGACGACGGTCGGCGTCTCGCGGTATGCGCCCTTGAACGCGATGGCGATTCTCGTGGGCTCGCAGACCGGCAGACCGGGCGTGCTGACTCAGTGCGCGATCGAGGAGCGACGGTCGCTGCAGCTGGCGATCCAGGGCATCACCACGTACGCGGAGACCCTGTCCGTCTACGGAACGGAGCCCGTGTTCGTGGACGGCGACGACACGCCGTGGTCGAAGGGCTTTCTCGCCTCGGCGTACGCGTCGCGCGGGATCAAGGTGCGCTTCACGTCCGGCGGCGGCTCCGAGGCGTTGATGGGGCACGCAGGCGGGTGCTCGATGCTCTACCTCGAAGCACGCTGCCTGGCTCTGGCGCGGGCGGCTGGGTCGCAAGGGGTGCAGAACGGCGCGATCTCGTGCGTCGCGCTCGTGATGAGCGTCCCAGCGGGATCGTGCGAGATCCTGGCCGAGAACCTGCTCGCGGCCTGGCTCGACCTGGAGGTCGCATCCGGAAACGACGCCATCGCCTCGCATTCCCCGACCAGACGCGCCGCCAAGTTGATGGGTCAGTTCCTTCCGGGGACCGATTTCGTCACGTCCGGCTGGAGCGTGATGCCCCGCTACGACAACATGTTCGGGGGCGGCAACTACGACGCCGACGACATCGACGAGTGGCTGACGATGCAACGCGACTGGCAGGTCGACGGCGGCATCGAGCCCCTCAGCGAGAGTCAGACCGTCCGCGTGCGCGAGCGCGCGGCGCGCGCGATCCAGACTGTCTTCGCCGCTTTTGACTTTCCTGCAATCACGGACGAGGAAGTCGAAGCAGCGACGTATGCACTCGACAGCCGTGATCTGCCCGACCGTGATCGAGCTGCCGATGTGGCCGCCGCCGACCGGGTTCTGGCCGAGGGAATCAGCGGCCTCGACGTGGCGCGCGAGCTCGACCGGCACGCCTTCACCGAGGTCGCCGAGGCGATCGTGGGCATGCAGCGCCAGCGCGTGTCGGGCGACTACCTCCAGACCTCGGCCATCATCGGACCCACCGGCACGGTCGAGGCGGCGGTCAACGATCCGAACCGCTACTCGGGCCCCGGCACGGGCTATCGCCTGGACGGCGAACGGTGGGAGCGCCTGCAGCACCTTCCGCACGAGCTCGACGCAAGCACGTTGGACGAAACGACGGACGTTCAACCGGCTGTCGTGGTCGAGAAGCACGTTGCCATGATAGGCAACGATCCGGACGACGTCGTGATCGCGCTGGGTCCGGCGTTCGCCGACGGGCTGCGCACGACGATCGGAGGCCTGGCACACCACGACGTGCTCGAGGCGCTGATCGCGGGAGTGCGAGACGCGGGCGCCGTGCCGCGCCTCGTCCGTGTGCGCCGCGCATCCGACGTGGCTTTCATCGGCCACGACGGCGCGGTGCTGGCCGGCTCCCGCGTTGCGATCGGGATCCAGTCGAAGGGGACGACGGTGATCCACCGAGCCGACCTCCAGCCACTCGACAACCTCGAGCTCTTCGGCATGGCGCCGTCCCTTACGCTCGAGTCTTACCGTGCAATCGGCCGCAACGCGGGCGGGTACGCGCTGAAGCAGCGCGTCGGGCCCGTGCCGACGGTGATGGACAACTTCGCCCGCGCCAAGCTGATCGTCCAGACGACGTTGTTACACGCGCGCGAGACGGCCGCGGTCACCCCGGGTGCCCCTGCCGTGGAGTTGGAACTGGCCTAGCGTCTCCGAGCAAAAGCTTCGCTTTTGCTCGGGGTTGGGCACGCCGCAGCCGCCGCCGCCCGTGGACCACAGCAAAGGCCGAAGCCAAACCCGATAGCGATAAGAGTGGGCGGGCTCCGCCCGCGCACGTTACGCGCGACAAGCGCCGTACCCAACCCGCGCGAAAGCAACGCTTTCGCGCGGATCAGGGATCAGGGCGGCGTCATCTCCGCTGGCCAGGGCACTCCGCCGACACCCCAGTTCTTCGGCGAGTGCCCTTCGACGACGACCCACGTGTGCTCGCGCAGTCCCTCGGTTGTGGGTTCGCAGAGAGCATCAGTGAGTCCCGCGATCAGCTTGCGGCTCGTCTCCTCGTCCATCCTGAAATCGAACAGCTTGACCTCGATCAGCGGCATTGGGTCTCCTCGTGGTCTGTCCGGTACAAGCGGTTCGACCGGTCGTTTCCGACGGACACACGGGCCAAGCCCGTGCGTCCTGAGGGTCGGCACCGCAAGCGGTGCCTCAGATCGAAGAGCTTGACCTCGATCAGCGGCATTGGGTTCTCCTCGTGGTCTGTCCGGTACAAGCGGTTCGACCGGTCGTTTCCGACGGACACACGGGCCAAGCCCGTGCGTCCTGAGGGTCGGCACCGCAGGCGGTGCCTCAGGTCGAAGAGCTTGACCTCGATCAGTGGCATGGATCTAGCCCGCTGGCTTGCCGGCGATGCCCCAGTGCTTGGGCGACACGCCCTGGATGACGACGTGGATGTGCTCCTTGGCCGCCCCGCTCGACTCGTGGAGGGCGTCCGTGAGTGCCTCGATCATCTTGGGGACGGATTCCTCCGTCACGCGGTGGTCGTAGAGCTTGACTTCGATCATCGGCATTGCGTACTCCTTTCTTGCCTCCGGTCAGCGCTCGACGTGACCGCTGCCGCCGTCGGGGCCGAGCACGAGGTCGCGCTCCCGGTCGGGAACGTGGTCGAGCGGCACGGGCGCGAGCGCTTCGAAGAAGGTCACTCCGTTCTCCGAGTAGAGGCTGTGCCGGACACCCCGGTTGATGACGATCACGTCGCCGGCCTTCACGTCGCGGGTCGTTCCCTCCACGGTGATCCTCACCTCACCGTCGACGATCGCCATCACCTGTTCGGTGTGCTCGTGGTTGTGGTCCGGCACCTGCTTCCCGGGCTCGTAGGTGACGCGGCAGAGCAGGATCTGCTCCCCGCCGACGGCATGCAGGCGGACGCCGTCGGCGAATTGCCAAGCCTCGACGCCGTTCCACGTTCGAAACGGCGTCGCCGTATCAGCCATCTGTCTCGAAGAAGCCCTTGCCGCCGGCCGAGCTCACCGTCCGGATCGAAAGCTGGTCGTCGAAGATGACGCGCTTGCCTTCGCGCCGCGGCTCTTTCTCTCCGTCGAGTGCGCGCAGGACCCGCTCCGGCGTCGCCGGCATCTGGGTCACCCACACGCCCACGGCGTCGTAGATCGCCGAGACGATTGCCGGGGGCTGCGCGTTGTTCGCCATCTCGCCGATCGCCTTCGCGCCGAACGGCCCGTCCTCGGATGGGTTCTCGATGATCAGGTTGTCGACGTCGGGGAGGTCTTCGAGCGCGGGTGCGAGATAAGCGCCGAACTCGCCACCGCGATGGTCCGGCGCGGGGTAGTAGGGGTACGCCTCTTCGAGCAGTCCGAGCCCGAGCCCCATCATCGCGCCGCCTTCGATCTGGCCCTCGACGAGCGTCGGATTGATTGCACGGCCGACGTCGTAGACCTGGATCAGCCGTTCGACGGTCACCTCGCCCGTCTCGTCGTCGACCTCCACCTCCGCCACGCAGGCCGCGTACGAGATCGCCGAATGCGGCTCGATCTCCACCGAGCCGTCGTCGTCGCTCACGTCGGCGTACGGCTTCAACGCCGCGCCGGTACCGGTGATCAGTTCCCCGTAGTTCCAGGTCGCCGCCGCGGCGACCTCCGGGATGCCGATCTTCCGGTCCGGCGCTCCCTTCGCGACGACCTCGCCTTCGACGATGTCGAGGTCGCCGGGCGCGATCTCGAGCTCTTTGGAGGCGATGTCGAGGATTCGCTCACGAGCTTGCTCGGCCGCGAAGCGGACGGCATTGCCGCCGATGAACGTGCCGCGAGAAGCGAAGCTCCCGGTGCACACGGCGGACGAGTCGGTGTTCGTGTTGTCGTTGGTGACCCAGTCGAAGGGGACGCCGAGCGTGTCCGCGACGATCTGTGTGTGGACGGTCCGCGATCCTTGGCCGATGTCGACGGTGCCGGAGAAGACGTCGACGCGGCCATCGGGCTTGAGCTTGACCCAGGCCTGGCTCGGGTCGCCGTTCTGGTTCATGCCGGTGGGGTACTCGATCGTGGCGATCCCCCTGCCCTTGTGCTTCGCCATTACCGACCCCCTCCGTTCGTCGAAGCATCCGAGCCGCCGAGCTGGTCGACCAGGTGTGGCGGCAGGAGATCGCCCGAGCGCCGCTCGTTCGTCATCGACTTGTATTCGTCCGGAAGGTCGTAGCCGACTCGGTCCGCTGCAGCGAGCACGACCGGAACCGTCGACGGATCCTTGAGCACGACCCGATTCGGAGTCGTGTCGCCGATTCGGTTGGCGTTCTTCAACCGGAGCTGGAGCGGATCGATTCCGAGCACCTCGGCAATCCGGTTCATGTGCGTCTCCACGGCGAAGGAAACGGAGGTGACGCCGAACCCGCGCATCGCCGTCGTCGGAACGCGATTGGTGAAGACGACGAAGCCGTCGAAGTGCACGTTCGGAATCGTGTACGCGCCGGTGTGGTGGAACGCATGCTTCGTGACGCCGTACGGCGAGAAGCGGGCATACGCGCCCGCGTCGTGGAGCGTCGTCATCCTCCGGCCGAGGATCCACCCGTCACTCGTGACGGCGTCCGCGAGCTCCATGTGCCACGGGGCTCGCGTGGAGGAGGCGAGAAACTCCTCTTCACGCGTCCAGCGCCACTTCACCGGTCGCTTGGCTTTGAGCGCGAGCAGCGCGGAGATCGTCTCGCTCGCGGTGTCGACCTTGCCGCCGAAACCGCCGCCGACCGTGCCGCCGACGAACTTCAACTTGTTCAGCGGCCACTGGAGATGTGCGGCGACGACGCCCATCGAGAAATACATGGCCTGCGTGCACGAGTAGATCGTCAACCGCCCGTTGGCCTCGGGAACGACGAGGGCGGTCTGCGGCTCGATCGGGCAGTGCTCGATCGCCTGGGGGCGGTAGACCCCTTCCACGATCGTGTCCGCCTGCTCGAACGCGGCATCGATGTCGCCCTTGCGGACGCGCCTGTGGTTGTACGAGCCGAAGTGGGGGTACACAGGCCCCCACTGATGGATCTGCGGCGAGTCGGGATCCATCGCCTTGCGTATGTCGAAGAACGCCGGCCGCTCCTCGTACTCGATCTCGATCAAACTCACCGCCTCGCGCGCGGTGTCCTCGTCGACTGCGGCGACAGCCGCGATCGGCTGACCCTTGTAGCGGACCTCGTCGACGGCGAGCAGTGGCTCGTCCGCAGGGATTCCGAGCGCCTCCAAGTGGCCGTAGACGTTGTGCGGAACGTCCTTGTGGGTGACCACCGCATGCACGCCGGGCAACGCTTCGGCCTTGCTCGTGTCGAGGCGAGTGATTGCGGCGTTGTGGTGGGGCGAGCGCAGCGCCTTCGTCCAGAGCGTGCCGCGGATGCGGATGTCGTCGACGTACTGTGTCTGGCCCGTGACGTGCGCGACGCCGTCGTAACGCGGGAGTCTCGCGCCGACGGCCTTCACGCCGGGCTTCCTGGTATCAGCACTTCAGCCTCCTCGGGCTCGAAGCTCGGTTCGACGCGTTCGGGATGGACGTCGCCCTTGGCGGCGGCCTCGACCGCGCTCACGATCTTGATGTATCCGGTGCAGCGGCAGACGTGACCGGAGAGCGCCGTCAAGATGTCCTCGCGGCTCGCCTTCGGCGTCCGGTCGATCAGCGCCGTTGCCGCCATGATGAAGCCGGACGTGCAGAAGCCGCACTGCGCGGCGTAGTGCTCGTCGAACGCGGCTTGAACGGACGAGAGGTTGTCCGACGTCCCGAGGCCCTCGAGGGTCGTGATTGCCGCACCGTCGACCGCTGCAAGCGGAAGGAGGCACGACCGTCGCGCCTCGCCGTCGACGAGGACCGTGCAGGCGCCGCAGCCGCCCTGGTGGCAGCCGGCCTTGGGGCTCGTGATCTCGAGCTCCTCACGGAGCGCGGTCAGGAGCGACGTGAGCGGCGGGCTGTGCAGGTCGCGCGGCTCACCGTTGACCGTGAGTCTCATGTTCCTCCTTCGAGATCGTCGAGCGCCCTCCGAACCAACACCGGGAGCAGCCGCTGCCGGTACCACGCCGATGCGAGTGCGTCGTCCTGTAGCTGTGCGTCGTCGAGAGCCTTTTGCGCCGCCTCCTGCGTCGAGGCGCCCGCTGCCAAGGCGTCTTCGACCGAGTGCGCACGCACGCCGCTCGGACCGGCTCCGGTCAGACCGACGCGCAAGCCGGCCGAGGTCTCGGCCGCGCAGACCGCAACGATCGTGTACGCGTGCGCATGCGGCCTGTGGGCCGCCGCGTAACCTGCACGCTGCGGCTCTTCGATCTCCACTTCGAGCACTAGGCGTCGGTCCGGAGCCGCCAGGAAGTCCTCGATCGGCTCGGTGCGTTCGCCGTCCTTGCCCGCCGTCTTGACCTGGGCGCCGAGCGCGATCAGCGCGGCCTGCAGGTCGCCGCGCGGAGTTGCTCCGCCCGCCGGCGCGCAGAGATTGCCGCCGAGTGTCGCCTGGGCGCGAATCTCGTGATCTGCGACGTTGCGTGCCGCCGTTCCGAGCGGTTCGGGTCCCTGCTCGAGCTCCGCGACCGTCGTCATGGCTCCTATGGTCAAGGAGCCGCCGTTACGCGCGACTCCAGAGAGCCCAGCGTCCTGCAGGAGCAGGACCCGTTTCGGCCTGAGCCTTCCATAGCTCAGCTCGGGCATGAGAATCGTGCCGCCGCCGAGCACCGCCACGCCCGAGCCGTCGCCGAATGCGTGGACGGCCTCGTCCCGTGATGTGGGGAGGACGAGCTCCGCGTTCTCCAGGGATGTCGATGTCACGCGCCGCTCCTCCTCGAAGGCGATCACCGAGCCCGATTCTGTCACCGTCCGCGCGGCAGGCGCAACACGGCCCCCGTCCGCGGTGTCCAGCCCGGGTTATCGTGAGAGACGTGTCGTTTGCGACGATCGACGAGCTCGAGGCCGGCCTCCGCAGTGCGAGGTATCTACCCGAGCGTGGCCTCGCGACCGCGCTGTACCTCTCGCTTGCGCTCGAAAAGCCGTTGCTGCTCGAGGGGGAAGCCGGCGTCGGGAAGACCGAGGCCGCCAAGGCGCTCGCACAGGCGACCTCGTCCCGTCTGATTCGGCTGCAGTGCTACGAGGGGCTAGACGTCGCCCATGCCGTCTACGAGTGGAATTACTCCCGGCAGCTGTTGCACATCCGGGCGGCGCAGGAGGGAACCGTGTCCGAGCAGGAGCTGTTCGGTCCGGACTTCCTGATCCGCCGTCCGCTGCTGGAGGCGATCGAGAGCACCGAACCGGTGGTGCTGCTGATCGACGAGATCGATCGCGCCGACGACGAGTTCGAGGCGTTCCTGCTCGAGATGCTCTCGGACTTCCAGATCACGATCCCGGAGATCGGCACGGTGAGCGGGCCGCGGCGTCCTGCCGTGATACTGACCTCGAACCGCACGCGGGAGCTGCACGACGCGCTCAAACGGCGCTGCCTCTTCCACTGGATCGATCATCCGACACTCGAGCGTGAGATCGAGATCGTCGGTCTGCGCGTCCCCGGGATCCCGGCTCGGCTGGCCGGTCAGGCGGCGGCGTTCGTCCAGGGACTGCGCAGGCTGGATCTCGCCAAGCCGCCCGGTGTCGCGGAGACGATCGACTGGGCGCAGGCGCTCGCCGCCCTCGGCCGGCAGGACCTCGACGCGCGGACGGTCGAGGACACGCTCGGCTCGGTCCTGAAGTACCACGAGGACTTCGCCGCCGTTCGCGACGAGGCCCTCGTTGCGCTCGTCGAGGAGGCACGGACTGTCGCCGCCGGCGCCGTCTGAGGGCGGGTTCGTCCGCCACGTCGTCACGTTCGGCCGCATCCTGCGTGAGGCGGGACTCGAGGTCGGCCCGGCACGCATCTCCGATGCGCTGACCGGCCTCGACCGGCTCGACATCCGTAACCGCGACGACGTCTACTGGGCGCTGCGCACGACACTCGTCTCGCGCCCCGAAGACCTCGAGAGCTTCGACCGCGCGTTCGCTGCCTGGTTCCTGCGGTCGCCGTCGCGTCCGCCGTACCGAGGCGCTCTGCCGGTCGACAAGCCGGCTCGTCTCTCGGAGCGCACGCGCACCGACCGCAGCGGTGGCGTCGACGGCCGTGGCGACGAGGTCACCGAGGTCGGCTGGAGCCTGCACGAGGTCCTGCGCCGGAAGGACTTCGCCGCGATGACCCCGGAGGAGTTCGCGCGGCTCTCGCGGGCGATCGCCGAGGTCGCAGCTGCTCGTCCGGTACGACGGTCCCGGCGACTGCGGCCGCACTCGCGCGGCCGTAGGCTGGACCTGCGTCGGCTTGCGCGGCGATCGCTTGCACGCGGGGGCGATCCGATCGAGCGCACGTTCCGTCGCCGCATCCACGTGCCGCGGAAGCTCGTCGTGCTCTGTGACGTGTCGGGTTCGATGGAGGCCTACACACGCGCGTTGCTGTTGTTCCTGCACGCCGTCGTCGGATCGGGCCGTGGCGTCGAGGTGTTCGTGTTCGGGACGCGGTTGTTTCGCTTGACGGAGGAGTTCCGGACCCGCGATCCGGAGCAGGCACTCGCTGCTGCCGCCAAGCGCGTCGTCGACTGGGCCTCCGGGACCCGCATCGGCGCTTCTCTGAAGGTGTTCAACGACACCTGGGGAAGGCGTGCACTGACCCGTGGCGCCGTCGTCGTGATCGTGTCCGACGGCTGGGAGCGCGAGGATCCGGCGCTGGTCGCCAGGGAGATGGCCCGCCTGCAACGGGCCGCGTACGCGATCGTCTGGGTGAACCCGTTGAAGGGAAATCCGGAGTACCAGCCACTCGCGGAAGGGATGAGAGCGGCCCTCCCGCACGTTGATCGCTTCGTGGCCGGACATAATCTGGTGAGTCTCGAGGAGTTGGCCGGCGTGCTTGCCGGCATCGAAAGGAGGCACGCGGCTTGAAAGAGGTCCTGGCAGATATCGAGCGTTGGCGCGCGCGCGGCGAGAAGTTCGCGCTCGCGACCGTGATCGCGACCAGGCGCTCGGCGCCGCGGCCGGTCGGAGCCAAGCTCGCGATCTCCGAGAGCGGCGAGATGGCCGGCTCGGTGTCGGGAGGCTGTGTCGAGAGCGATGTCTACGACCACGCGTGCGAGGTGCTCGAGGGCTCCAAGCCGCAACTGCTGTCCTACGGGATCTCTGACGATCTCGCCTTTTCGGTCGGCCTGCCATGTGGTGGCGAGATCGATGTCTTCGTCGACCAGACGCCGGAGCCGCTCGTCGCGCGCCTGCTGCCAATCATCGAGAGCGAAGAGCGCGCGGTGCTCTTCACCGTCGTCGAGGGCGAGCCTCTCGGCGCCGAGCTACTGGTGACGGAGGCGGGAGACACATTCGGGCAGGGTCCCGGCGAGCTGACCGAGCGGGTCGACGGGCTACTACGCAAGGGTCGCAACACGCTGCTCGAGCTCGACGACGGGCGCAAGGTGTTCGCCGAGATCTACGGGCCTGCTCCGCGCCTGCTCGTCATCGGCGCCGTCGACACGGCCGAAGCGCTCTGCGCCGCCGCGAAACAGCTGGGCTGGCGGACCATCGTGGCCGATGCACGGGCCAAGTTCGCCACGAGGGAGCGGATCCCGAGCGCCGACGAGCTCCTCGTCGCGTGGCCGCAAGACGCCATCGAGCAGGTGCTGCCCGACTACCAGACCGCGGTGGTCGTGTTGACGCATGACGACAAGTTCGACGTTCCCGCGATCCAGGGCGCGCTCGCGACGGAGGCGTTCTACATCGGGGCGCTCGGCTCGCGGCGGAACCAGGAGCGGCGGCGTGAGCGCCTGCTCGAGGCCGGCGTCGAGGAGCAGGCACTCGAGCGCGTCTCGGGGCCGACGGGACTGGACATCGGCGCCGACTCGCCGGCCGAGACGGCGCTCTCCGTCCTCGGCGAGATCCTTGCGACACGTGCGGGGCGTGACGGCGGCTTCCTGCGCAACTCGAAGACGCGCATCCACGTCGAGCAACCGCAACCGGCCTAGGCGATACTAGGCCGGCCGCGCGGTCCGTGTTAGGTTCGGCCAGCTTCCATAGCGCAAAAAAGGAGCCGAGATGGCCGTTGACGTCAAGTCGGAGAAGCTCCATGAGCTCGTCGACTCGCAGGCGCAGGTCGAGAAGCTCGCGACGGGCTTCACCTTCACCGAGGGGCCCCTCTGGAACAAGGAAGGGCGCTATCTGCTCTTCAGCGACATGCCGGCCGACATTCGGCGTCGCTGGAGCGAGGCAGGCGTGACCGAGGTCGCCAACCCGAGCAACAAAGGCAACGGCATGACCTACGACGCCCAGGGACGCTTGCTCGTCTGCGAGCACGTCACCAGCTCACTCGTCCGCATGGACCCCGACGGCACGGGGGGTAATCGCGAGACCCTCGCTTCGCACTACGAGGGCAAGGAGCTGAACAGCCCCAACGATGTGATCGTCGCAAACGACGGTTCGATCTACTTCAGCGACCCGTGGTACGGGCGCATGCCGGTCTTCGGCATCGAGCGCGAGCGCGAGCTCGGCTTCCAGGGCGTCTACCGGATCGCGCCCGACGGCGGCGATCCTCAGCTTCTCGTCGATGACTTCGAGCAGCCGAACGGTCTCTGCTTCTCGCCCGACGAGTCGCTCCTGTACATCAACGACACGCCTCGTGCGCATATCCGCGTCTTCGACCGGAAACCGGACGGAACGATCGGGAACGGCCGGATGTTCTTCGAGAACATCGGCTCCGGTGTCATCGAGGAGGGAATCCCGGACGGGATGAAGTGCGACGAGCACGGCAACATCTATGTCACTGGCCCCGCCGGCGTGTGGGTGATCAGTCCGGACGCTGAGCTGCTCGGCGTCATCGCGGTTCCGGAGAACGTCGGCAACCTGAACTGGGGCGGCAACGCTTGGAGCGACCTGTACATGCCGAGCACGACCTCGCTGTACCGCATCTCGATGAAGGTCTCAGGTAATCGGCTCAGCTACATGACGTGAGGAGGAAACCGTGAGCGAAACCGAGCGCATCGACGTCGATCCAGGGCGAGCGGCCCTGATCATCCAGGACCTTCAGAACGATGTGATGGCCGAGGGCGGCGCCTTCGCCGAGTCGGGCGCTCCGCAGCATGCCAAGGAGCAGAACGTCGTCGAGAACGTCAAGCAGCTCGCGGAAGCCTGCCGCGCGGCGGGCATCCCGGTGATCCACGTGCACTACGTCGTCGAGGAAGGTGCGCCCGGGCTGAAGCTCAACGCTCCGCTCTTCCAGGGCGTGAAGGAAGCCAATGCTCTCGTGCGAGGAACGTGGGGGGCAGCCGCTGTGGACGGGCTCGAGCCGCAGCCCGGCGACTTCGTCGTGGAGAAGATGCGGATGAGCGGCTGGCAAGGAACGAAGCTCGAGCTGCTGCTCGGGGGCCTGGGCCGGGATACCGTGATCATCACGGGCGCGTGGACGAACATGTCGATCGAGCACACCGCTCGGGTCGGTGCCGACAAGGGCTTCTTCATGGTCGTTCCGGAGGACGGCTGTTCGACGATGAGCGCGGACTGGCACAACGCGTCGATCAACTTCGCGCTCCAGAACGTCTCCACGGTCACGACGTGCGCCGCCGTGCTCGAGGCGATCGGCGCAGCCGCGCCCGCGTAACTCGCTCGACCGGAGTCAGCCCTCCGACCGCCAACGTTCCCGGTAGTCCTCGCGTACGGGGCGGAAGACGTCCAGGACGAGCGCGCCTTCGGGACCGCAGTACGCCGAGTGCTCGACCCCGCCGGGGAGGACGTAGCCCTCGAGCGGGCCGAGCTCGTGCGCCTCGCCGTCGACGACGAGGGCCTGCATCCCGCGCAGGACGATGCCGAGCTGCTCGTGCTCGTGACTGTGTAACGGCACCGTTGCCCCGGGTTCGAAATCGATCAGGTTCAGCATCGCGCCCTCGCCGAAGAGAGGACGGCCGTTGACGCCTGAGGCCAGCTCGAAGGAACGGACGTCGTCGAAGTGCACGAACTGCGGTTCCACAGCCCACGGATTATCCTCGTCGACGTGGCAGGGCGCGAAGAGATCCGGGCGGCCGGCCAGGCCGAGCCGATCAGCCACTACACGGACGCCGTGCGGGTCGGCGACCTTCTCTTCGTCTCCGGCTGTGTGCCGGTCGACGCGGACGGCCGACTCGTCGGAGGCGACGACGTCGTTGCTCAGGCACGGCAGACGTTCGAGAACGTCGCGGCAGTGCTCGAAGCAGGCGGCTCGTCGTTCGCCGACGTGGCCAAGGTGACGGTGTTCCTGACGGACGTCGACGATCGGCCGAAGATCAATCCCATCCGCCAGGAGTTCTTCGGCGAGTCACGTCCGGCGAGCACGCTCGTCGAGGTCGGCCGGCTCGCGGTCCCCGGCGCGAAGATCGAGGTCGAGGCAGTCGCCGTCGTTCGGCGGTGACTGACGACCCGTTCAACGCCGTCATCACCTGGGTCGACCAGCCGGACGAGCCGAGGCAAGGGCCCCTCTCCGGCAAGCGGCTCATCGTCAAGGACCTGATCGACACGGCCGGGATCCGCACGACGTACGGGTCGAAGATCTACGCCGACCACGTGCCCGAGCGCACTGCGCCGGCGGTGCAGCGTCTGGTGGACGCGGGAGCGGTCATCGTCGGCAAGGCGAACCTGCACGAGTTCGCCTGGGGCGTGACGAGCCAGAACCCTTGGTACGGGACGGTCAAGAACCCGCTCCATCCGGGCCGGACGACCGGCGGCTCGAGCGGCGGCAACGCGGCCGCGCTCGCAGCGGGCTGGTGCGACGTCGGTCTCGCCACCGACACCGGCTGCTCGATTCGACTACCGTCGGCGTGCTGCGCCACCGTCGGCCTGAAGCCGCGCTGGGGCTCGGTCGCGACGGAGGGCGTCTTCCCGCTCTGCCCGACGCTGGACACGGTCGGTCCGATGGGACGCACGGTCGCGGACGTGGCACTCGCGTGGTCGGTGCTCACAGGGAAACAGGTGCCGGAGCCGCGGCTCGAAGGGTTGAACGTCGGCGTGCTCACGCGCCCGCCTTCGGTCGGAGACGGCAAACGGCCTGCCGAGAACCTTGCTGCAGAGCAGTACGTCGCCAGGCTCGAGAGCCTGGGCGCTCGCTGTGTCCCAGCCGAGATCCCGGAGCCCGACGCCAATACGTGGCCCGTGTTCTTTCACGAGGCAGCGACGACTCACCGCGCGACGTTCCCCGCGCGGGCCGATGACTACGGCGACAACGTGCGGACGAAGCTGGAGCTGGCCGGGCACGTCGACGCAGACGCAGTCGACGCCGCCTACACGGCGATTCACTCCTGGCGGCGCTACGAGCCGGACGTCGACCTTTACGTCGCGCCGACGCTCGGGATCGAGCTGCCGCCGGAGGACTGCGACGAGCTCGAGGTGCGAATTCCCTTCACGGCGTTCGCTCGGCCCGTCAACCTGCTCGGCTGGGCCGGTCTCGCGATCGGCGACCTGCAGCTGATCGCGCCACACGACGAGACCGTCCTCGCCGCAGGCCTCGCCTGGGAGCGCTAGCGGCCCTTGAATCTCGGGCTGCGCCGCGCCCACCTCCGTGGGAGGCGGGCGCGGCGATGCCTGGAAGAGGACTCTTCGCGGCTAAACGCCGGCCGGAACGAGCGCGTCGTGCGGGAGGAACTCCATCCCCGCGATTGCGCCCGTTTCGCTCGGAAGCTTCATCTCCACCGACTCCTCACGGCCTGGAACTTCGTCGTGCAGGCGCGCGATCACACGTCCTGCCTCGACGCGGGCCGGGTAATCGTGCACGGGAAGGACAAACGTGTTTTGGAGGGCCTTCTTGACCGCCGCCTTCTCCGCGCGCTTGGTCGTCGCGTGATTGCCCGTCGGCTGTGGCTCGAACTCCTGAATCTGGTACAGAGGCTCGACGATCTGGTTCTGGATGTCGTAGATGACGTCGCCGCAGATGCACGCCGTTCCCTGCGCAGTCTCGACGAGGACGTTCATCGATCCCTCGGTGTGGCCGCCGGCGGCCTCGCACCGCACGCCCGGAACGATTTCCTCCGGTCCGGACAGCTCGAGATCGAGCAGCCGCAGCGCGCCTGGCGTGTGCAGCCTGTCGATCAAGTGCTTGACGTACTCCGCCGGGTATTGCTCGCCCATGAGTCCGGAGACGGAGAACTCGAGCTCGCGTCGGTTGATGACGACCGTCGTCGAGATCGGGAACTTGTTGTCTTGCCCGGCATGGTCGATGTGCAGGTGCGTGTGCAGGACCCACCGGACGTCGTCCGGCTTGAGGTCGTACCTGGCGAGCTGATTCTCGAGCTCCATCTCCTCGGTGACGAAGCCCGTCATGCCGAGCCGTTGCATGATGTCGGCGTGGCTCGCGCCCGTGTCGACGAGCAGGGGTTCCTCCCCGCCCAGAATCAGGAACCCGAAGGTCGGGATACGTGTACGGACTCCCATGTTGCGTCCGAGGACGAGGAAGCTCGACTCGATGTCGATGTCGATAAGGCTCAAGAGCTTGATCTCGAGGGCCATATGGACCTCCTTTCGGTGACTCGAGGGCGAACAGCGCAAGTGGTATATGCCTCGCCGACAAACGTGTCAATGCCCATGGCAAGCCACCCTCGGATCTGAACTAGCGTTACGGTAGCCCCGAGAGTTCCCTCGTGCGAGCGACCCGTCTCAACCACGTCAGCATCCACGCGTCCGACATGGAGGCATCGCTTCGCTTCTACACCGACGTCTTCGGGATGGAGCGGCTGCCCAGCCCCAACTTTGCGCAACACGTTGAGTGGCTCCGCCTCGGCGACCAGCAGCTGCATCTCTTCCACCGGCAGACGGCGGCGCCCGAGTTCCACCACATCGCGCTCGACGTCGACGACTTCGAGGCCGTTTATCTAAAGGCTAAGGAGCTCGGTCTGCTCGACGAGGACTCATTCGGAGCAGCTGTCCGCGAGCTTCCCGGCGGCGCGGTTCAGATGTACATCCGGGATCCGGCGGGAAACCTCGTCGAGTTGGACTGGCCCGATGTCAACACCCTCGACCGCTCCGTGATCGCGAACATCCGTCGTGTCGTCGACGAGCGTCCCCAGAGCGATGAGGCGTTGCGGTCGACGCTGTACCACGAAGTCGATTAGCCCGACGACCTTTCGCCCGGGCGTCGTAGACTCAACGCCCCTGATGGTGCCCCAGATCGGCGACCTAACGGACGCGAGGCTCAGCCACCCGTGCGGCGAGCTGTGAGCGCGTTCGACTGGCGCCTGCTCGTCCGCCGACTTCCCGTGGGAGTCGCGGTCGGGACCACGGTCTTTGCCCTCGTCTGGGTGTTGTTCTGGGCGCCGAGTACGAACTTCGGGCCCGCGATCCACAGTCCGGCCAACTTCCTCATCACGCTGCTGAACGGCCTGACGTTGGCTGCCCTCATGTTCATCGTCGCGAGCGGCTTCTCCCTCATCTTCGGCCTGATGCGCGTCGTGAACATGGCTCACGGCTCCTTCCTGCTTCTGGGCGGCTACATCGCCTACGAGGTTCAGCAGTCGATGACGAACGGCGGCGGCCTGACCGTCTTCAGCTCGCAGGTCAACGCCTGGGACTGGCTCGTGCCGGCGATCGTCGCGGCCGCGGCGATTGGGGGCATCGGTCTCGTCACTCAGCAGGTCTTCCTGCGCTGGAACATGGGCCAGGACCTACGGCAGGCGCTGATCACGATTGCCATCTCGGTGATCATCGCCGACCAGGTCGTGGCGCATTTCCCGCTCGAGAGCTCGATCGAGAAGGGCAGCGCCGTCAACACCTCCTGGCCCGGTGCGATCGATCGGCTCGTCAACCTCCACATCGCGGGCGTCCAGTACTCGGTCGCCCGCTTGACGATGCTCGGGCTCGGAGTTGCGGTCGGCATCGCGCTCTGGCTTTGGCTCTATCGCACGAAGACCGGCATGGTGATCCGTGCCGGGGTCGACGACCGCCAGATGACCTCGGCGCTAGGCGTCAACATCCAGGTGACGTTCGCAATCGCATTCGTCGTCGGCGCGTCGCTCGCCGCTCTGGGGGGAGCCGTCTTTACGTCGTACGCCGGCGTCAACCCCACGACCGACGGGCAGTGGCTGCTCAACTCGCTCGTCGTTGTGATCGTAGGAGGGTTGGGCTCGATCTTCGGCACCGTCGCCGGGGCGCTCCTGTACGCCCTCGTCTACAACTTCTCTATCTCGTATCTTCCGACGACGGGCGGTGACTGCTGCGGGCAGTACTCGCCCGTGCTCACATTTGTGCTCCTCGCGCTCGTGCTCGCATTCAGGCCCCAAGGGTTGTTCGGGAGGCCCGCGTGAGCCCCTTCGCGTGGCACCCCAGGCCCATGTCGGAGAAGAACCTGGTCGAGCTGGTCATCGGGGTGACCCTGCTCCTCTTCCTCGCCGTGTTTCCGGTCTTCGGCGTCGGCTACTGGGTCAGCTTCGTCCTGACGCAGACCTTCTTGATCGGCATCGCGGCCGCCAGCCTCGTCTTTCTGACGGCCTACGGCGGCATGGTCTCGCTCGCGCAGACGGCTCTCTACGGCATCAGCGCCTTTGCGCTCGGCAACATGGTCACGAAAGGCGCAGTCAAGGGCCTCCATCTCGGCCTTGACCCATGGCTCGCGGTCGTGCTCGCGATCGCGATCACGACGGCGATCGGGCTCGTCTTCGGCGCGGTTGCGAGCCGCAGCGCAGGGATCTATTTCCTGATGATCACCCTCACCTACGCCGTCATCGCGTTCACTTTCTTCGGCCAGGTGACCCAGGTATCCGGCTTCTCGGGGATCGCGGGGATAGCGGACCGCACCCCGGCGCTCGTTGGCGATCCCGTCACCCAGCCAAACCGGCTCTACTACATCGCACTCGTCACCGCTTTGGTCGTGTACTTCGCGATCCGTCACGTGGTGCGCACGCCTTTCGGAATCTCGCTTCAGGGCGTTCGCGACGACCCGGTGCGGATGGGCTCGCTCGGCTACAACGTTGCCCTCCACCGGACGCTTGCGTTCACCTTCGCCGCATTCATCGCGTCCCTGGCCGGCGTCCTCTACGGGTGGTGGAACGGGGTGATCGCCCCCGACAACGTCGGCCTGGGCGCAACCGTCGATCTGCTCATCGTCGCTGTCATCGGCGGCCTCGGCCGCGTCGAGGGCGCATGGCTCGGCGCCTTCGCTTTCGTCGTCATCAACAACTACGTCCGCGACGTCTCGGTGCCGGTCCTCGGTGGGAGCTTCAACACCGTCATCGGGCTCATCTTCCTCGCCATTGTCATCGTCTCTCCCAGCGGGCTGATGGGGCTGTGGGACCGGCTCTGGGACGCGGCTGGTTACCGAGAGGGCTCGGGTCCGCGGGCGGCTGCGGCGGCCGGCACGGCGGGGCCCCAGGCGTAAAAGGAAAGGAGGTTTGGTCACGGACTCTCAAACGTCGTACAGTCGCCCGGTGTGAGCGCAGGTCAACAATCCACTAGGAGGGCTAGAACATGGGTCGACTAAGAGGGCGGAGGTGGAGGATCCTGCTTCCATTCGCCGCTATGGCGATCGTGGCTGCCGCGATTGCCGCGAGCTCGCTCGCGGCACATTCGGCGAGCGTGATCAGGCTGGCGATCATGTCGGATTGCAAGGGCGCCTTCGGAGGCGCCTACGAGCTCGACATCGGCGGAGCGGAGGCCGCGCTGGCCCAGTATGCACATGGCAAGCCGGTCAGCTCGAAGAAGCCCTCCGCCGGGATGACCGGGATCACGATCGCCGGGCATCCGGTAAAGATCGTCGGCTACGGCTGCGGCAACGACACGGTCCCGGTCGCGATCTCCGAGACCAAGCGCCTGATGGAGCAGCTGAAGGCGGACATCATGATCGGCCCGCTCTCGGGGGACGAGGCGGTCACGATCGCGCACTACGCACAGAAGCACCCGACGAAGACGTTCATCATCGGCACGGCCGGGTCTCAGGACCCGACGCTGCAGATCGCGCCGAAGAACATGTTCCGCTACCACGGCGACGGCGCCCAATGGAACGCCGGCACCGGCATCTTGGCCTACAAGAAGCTCGGCTGGCGCAAGGCGGCCATCATCATGGACGACTACAGCTTCGGCTGGACGTCCGCGGCCGGCCTGATCGCCGACTTCTGCGGCGCGGGCGGCAAGATCGTGAAGCGAGTCTTCCCGCCGCTCAACACGACTGACTACGCGCCGTACGTCCAGCAACTGCCGGCGCCTAGCAAAGTCGACGGGTACTTCTGGGTCGTGGGTGGAACCGGCACGGGGCCGTCGCTGAAGGCCTACGAGTCGGCCTACGGGAAGGTCGATCCGAAGAAGTTCGTCGGCAACCTGTTCTTCTTCTTCCAGAGCGGCTTCGCCGACGTCGCCCCGCGGCTCATCGGCGCGTATTACGGCGGTTTCGGCAACGCGCCTGGCCTGAAGACGGCTGGGGCGAAGCAGTACGAGGCGACCATGAAGAAGTGGTTCGGGCCGGCCGGATTCAACGTCACGGACAGCTTCGTCTACAACTACTTCAACGCCGCTCACGCGCTCGTCATCGGGCTGACGAAGTCAGGCGGCGCACTTGGGGCCAGCCTGAACGCGTCACTGCCCAGGTCGATCAAGGCCGGGTACCAGGTCAGCAATGGAGGTCAGGTCAAGCTCGACTCGAACCGGCAGGCGATCGCCGACCAGTACCCGCAGCAGATCGTCAAAGGGCCGGACGGGAAGCCCGCTGCCAAGATCGTTGGCTATGTGCCGGGCGTCGACCAGTCGTTCGGTGGGTTCTTCAAGAAGACCTCGCCGCCGCCTGGTCGCAGCCAGCCGCCCTGCGTGAAGCACAAGTTCCCCTGGGCGGGGCACATCAAGGCAGTCCAGAACGGCGTGATCACCAAGAAGACCATCGGGTAGGCGTTGACCGAAGCGGCAGCGCACGCCGAGAGCGCCGAGCCGATCCTCCGATTGCGGGGGGTCGGCCGGCGCTTCGGCGGCCTTCACGCCGTGAGCGACGTCGACCTCGACGTCATACCCGGCGAACGTCGCGCGATCCTCGGACCGAACGGTGCGGGGAAAACGACGCTGTTCAACGTCGTCGCAGGTGATCTCCCGGTGACGTCCGGCCGGATCGAGCTCTTCGGCCGGGACGTCACCCGGGAACCTGCACGCCAGCGGGCGAAGCTCGGTCTAGCCCGAAGCTACCAGCAGTCACGGCTCTTCCTCGGTCTCAGCGTCGAGGACAACATCTTCTTGGCGATTGTCGGGGTCGGCCGAGGGCACCTACGCCCGGTCGTCCTTCCCCGCAAAGACGCCGAGCTCCGTGCGCGTGCACGCGAGGCCGCGCGCCGAGCTGCGATCGACGGCAGGCTCGGCGACGTAGTCGGCGCGCTCGCGCACGGGGAACACCGACAGGTCGCGCTTGCGATGGCCCTTGCTGCAGAACCCAAGCTCCTCATGCTGGACGAGCCCGCGTCAGGTCTGTCCCGTGGTGAACGTCAGCTTCTGACCGAGCTCTTGCTCGCGCTCGACGCTGACATCACGCTGATCCTGATCGAGCACGACATGGATATCGCACTCCGTGTTGCAGAGCGTGTGACGATGATGCACGAGGGCCGCGTGATCGTGGAGGGAACGCCGGCAGAGATCCGCGCGAACCAGCTGGTTCACGATCTCTACCTGGGGAGCCACTACGGCTCCGAACCGGAGGGAGGAGCGAGTGGGTGAACAGCTGCTCTCGGTCGAAGGGCTGAACGCGTTCTACGGCAGCGCACACGTCCTCGACGACGTGTCGTTCGACGTGCAGAACGAGCAGCCGGTGGCCGTGATCGGCCGCAACGGCATGGGCAAGACGACACTTTGCGCGGCGATCATGGGCCTCACGCCCCCCAGAGCGACCGGCTCGATCCGCTTCCTCGGTACCGAGCTGATCGGCCGACCCTCGTACAAGATTGCGAAGCTCGGTATCGGGTACGTCCCGCAGGGACGCCGGCTCTTTCCCTCTCTCAGCGTTGACGAGCACCTCCGCATGGTCAGCGGCCGCAACGGTCGTAACGGCGGTTGGAACCCAGAGCGTGTGTACAAGCTCTTTCCGCGCCTTGCCGAGCGGAAGCGGAACGGCGGAGCGCAGCTCTCCGGAGGTGAGCAGCAGATGCTCACAATCGGTCGCGCGCTGTTGCTCAACCCGAAGCTCCTGATCATGGATGAGCCGTCCGAGGGGCTCGCGCCGACCGTAATCGAACAGCTCGTGGACACCTGCAAGCGCTTCCAGGACGAAGGGGTCGCCCTCTTGCTCATCGAGCAGAACCTCGGCGTGGCAACTGCGCTGGCAGACCGGCAGCTGGTCATGGTCGCCGGGTCGATCGCAGTCGAAACGACTGCCGAACAGCTTCGGAACGATCCCGACTCCCAGCGCCGCTACCTCGGTGTCGAGCCGGTCGCCGCGACCTGAGCCGATGCGGGTCGAGGTCGCATGAGCGGTAGCGAAGCCACACGCTCGTTCCTGGAGTCGATCGGGCTGCCGGGCGGAGACCTGCACGATCTGCCTTCCTCGGAGAAGCGGTTCCCCGACGGCGCGCACTTCAGGGTCGAGATCCCGAGCGTCGAAGGCCCGTCGTGCCTGGACGCAGTGCTCGAGGAGTCCGACCGTCTCGACGTGCGTGTCCACCGTGTCTCGCAGGGCAGCGGCGTCTTCCTCCAGATGGACGACGAGCTCGACCGGATGGCTCGCGCGGCAGCGGAGGCCCGCGTCGAGATCAGCCTCTTCGCACGGCCCAACGCAGCTTGGGACACGTCGGCGATGGCGCGGACGCCGGCAGGCGCGGTCTTCGCACCGACGTCGCGTGGCCAGGAGCAGATCGTCCAGGGAATCGAGGATGTGAAACGGGCCGCGGCGCACGGCATCCGGAGTGTCCTGATCGCCGATCTCGGTCTGCTCTCCGTCTTCGGAGTGATGCGTGCGGCCGGTGAGTTGCCCCAGGACATGCAGGCCAAGATCTCGGTGATGCTGCCCGCCGCGAACCCGGCCGCAGCGCGCGTCCTCGCTCAGCTCGGGGCGAACACGCTCAACCTGCCCACCGACCTGTCCCTGCCCCAGATCGCAGCCATTCGCGCAGCCGTGGACCTTCCCCTCGATCTCTACGTCGAAGCACCCGACAACATCGGTGGCTTCGTCCGCTTACACGAGATCCCCGAGATCATTCGCGTGGCCGCGCCTGTGTACGTCAAGTTCGGTCTTCGCAACGCGCCGGACGTCTATCCCGCCGGGACTCACATCGAAGCGACGACGGTGGCTCTTTCGCGCGAGCGCGTCCGGCGCGCGCGCCTCGGGATGGAGCTGCTCGCCCGCTCCGGCTACGAGCCGGCGACCTCGGAGCTCGGCGCCCCCGGTCTCGCGGTTCCCGTGTTGGCGGCGGCCTGATGGCGCGGCCGGTTACGCTCTTCACCGGCCAGTGGGCCGACCTGCCGGTCGAGGAGCTCGCTGCGAAAGCGGGTACGTGGGGCTTCGACGGCCTCGAGCTGGCCTGCTGGGGCGATCATTTCGAGGTCGACAAGGCGCTTGCCGATTCGGGGTACGTCGACTCGCGGCGCGACATCCTCGAGCGGAACGGGCTGCAGGTCCATGCGATCGGCGCGCACCTCGTCGGTCAGTGTGTCTGCGATGCGATCGATGAGCGGCATCGGGCGATTCTGCCCCCCGAAGTGTGGGGGAACGGCGAGCCCGAAGGTGTGCGCCAACGCGCAGCGGAGCGGCTGAAGGACACGGCTCGCGCTGCGACACTGTTCGGCGTCGAGCAGGTCAACGGCTTCACCGGCTCGAGCGTCTGGCACCTGCTGTACTCGTTCCCGCCGAACGACTTCGACGAGATCGAGCGGGGCTACCAGGACTTCGCCGAACGCTGGGGGCCGATCATGGACGTCTTCGCTGCCGAGGGCGTCCGCTTCGGCCTGGAGGTTCACCCGACGGAGATCGCGTACGACTTCGTCACGACGCGCAAGACCCTCGCTGCGATCGACCGGAGGCCGGAGTTCGGCCTCAACTTCGACCCGAGCCACTTCGCGCATCAGTTCCTCGATTCCGCGGCGTTCGTCGAGGAGTTCGCCGACCGGATCTACCACGTGCACGTCAAGGACTCGCGCAGGACGCTGGACGGACGCAAGAGCATCCTCGCCAGCCATCTCGACTTCGGGGAGGTCGAGCGCGGCTGGGACTTCGTCTCGCCCGGTCACGGCGATGTCGACTTCGAGTCTCTGTTCCGGGCGCTGAACAGAATCGGTTACGCAGGCCCGCTCTCGATCGAGTGGGAGGACTCGGGCATGGACCGCGACTGGGGCGCTCCGGACGCGCTGGCCTTCGTCCGTCGCACGGACTTCGCGCCGTCGGCGATCGCGTTCGACGCCGCGATGCAGCGCTCCGGCCGATGAGCGCGGCCTAGACTCGAACCGTGTCGCAGCCGGCAAATGCGCCGCCCCTCGCAGGCGTGCGGGTCGTCGACCTCTCGCGTGTGCTCGCCGGTCCGTACGCGACGATGACGCTCGCAGACCTGGGAGCCGACGTCGTCAAGATCGAGCACCCGGCCGGCGGGGACGAGACGCGCGCGTGGGGCCCTCCGTTCGCCGGCGGCGAGTCCGCTTACTTCCTCTCGGTCAACCGGGGCAAGCGCAGCGTAGCCGTCGATCTGAAGGATCCGGAAGGTCGTGACCTCGCGCTCGAGTTGTGCGCGCGTGCCGACGTCGTGATCGAGAACTTCCGGCCTGGCGGTGCGGCACGGCTGGGCCTCGACTACGAAGCAGTGCGGGCGCGGCGGCCGGACGTCGTCTACTGCACGATCAGCGGCTTCGGCTCACGGGAGCCGAGCGACCGGGCCGGTTACGACTTCACCGTTCAGGCCGAGAGCGGCCTGATGGCGATCACGGGTGAGCCCGACGGCGAACCGGTGAAGGTCGGTGTGGCGATTGTCGACGTGCTGACCGGCCTCAATGCGGCCACGGCGATTCTCGCTGCGCTTCATCGACGAGACGTTACCGGGGAGGGGGACCGCGTCGAGGTCTCGCTTCTCGACACCGCCTTCGCAGCGCTTGTCAACGTCGGCGCCAACGCACTGCTCACAGGAGAAGAGCCGCGGCGGTACGGGAACGCACACCCGAGCATCGTCCCCTACCAACCGTTTCGCGCCGCCGACGGCTGGATCGCCGTGGCTGCGGCGAACGACGGCCTCTACTCGAAACTCTGCCTGGCGATCGGGCGGCCCGACCTCGCAGTGGACGAGCGTTATGCGACGAACGAGCTGCGTGTTCTGAACCGGGAGCCGCTGATCGCGGAGCTCCAGGCGGTGTTCGCCGGCCGGGCTGCGGAGGAGTGGGAGGGTCCGCTGCTCGCCTCGGGCGTGCCTGCGGGAAGCATCCGGGGAGTCGGCGAGGCGCTGCGTGCGGGGCAGGCCAGGACTCGGCTGGTGGATCACCCGACGGCCGGCGCCGTCGAGCTGGTCGGTCCTCCCTTCGAGCTCGAGAGTGCGCTGCTCGGCGCATCGGCGCCACCTCCGCTGCTCGGGCAGCACACGGCCGAGGTACTCGCGGAGCTCGGCGTCGATGACGAACGGCTCGGTTCGCTCGAGGAGCGCGGCGTGATTGCGCGATCAGCTGCGTAGAATCGCGCCGGAATGGCCCAAATCGTGACGGAGCGCACCCTCATGCTCGACCGCGGCTACGTCGGCGGTGAGTGGGTCGAGGGCGACGCCGGCGCGACCTTCGCGGTCCTCAACCCAGCCACCGGCGAAGAGCTGGCGCAGGTCCCCCGCATGGGTGCGGGCGAGACGCGAAGGGCGATCGAGTCCGCACAGGATGCCTATCGACCTTGGCGTGCGACCCTCGCGAAGGAGCGCGCTCGCATCCTGCGCCGCTGGGCCGATCTGATGCTGCAGCACCGCGACGATCTGGCGCTGCTCCTGACGACCGAGCAGGGCAAGCCGCTGGCCGAATCGCGGCTGGAAATCGAGTACGCCGCCTCTTTCCTCGAATGGTTCGGCGAGGAGGCCAAGCGCGTCTACGGCGACACGATTCCGACCTACATGCGCGACCGCCGCGTCGTCGTCACCAAGGAGCCGGTCGGAGTCACGGCCGGGATCACGCCGTGGAACTTCCCCGCCGCGATGATCACGCGCAAGGCGGCGCCGGCCATCGCGGCCGGCTGCACGATGGTGCTGAAGCCCGCGGAGCAGACGCCGCTGTCGGCGTTGGCGGTCGCGAAGCTGGCGGAAGAAGCGGGCTTGCCCGCCGGTGTGTTCAACGTCGTCACCGGCGACGCTGACGGCGCGCCCGTGATCGGCGCCGAGCTGACATCGAATCCGATCGTTCGCAAGCTCGGCTTCACGGGCTCGACCGAGGTCGGAAAGCTCTTGATGGAGCAGTGTGCGCGCCAGGTGAAGAAGGTTTCGCTCGAGCTCGGCGGCAACGCTCCCTTCATCGTCTTCGACGACGCCGATCTCGACGAGGCCGTCGCGGGCGCGGTGCTCTGCAAGTACCGCAACTCGGGACAGACCTGCATCTCTGCGAACCGCATCCTCGTGCAGGACTCGGTGCACGACGAGTTCCTCCGCCGCCTGACCGAAGCCGTCACGGCTCTCAAGGTGGGCGCGGGCACGGAGCCGGATGTCAGCGTCGGCCCGCTGATCGACGACCAAGCCCTGGCGAAGGTCGAGCGCCACGTCGCCGACGCGTTGGATGGCGGCGCCGAGCTCGTGGCCGGCGGCGACCGGCACGAGCGCGGCCAGACGTTCTTCCAGCCGACGGTGCTCTCGGGCGTGACGGCGTCGATGGCGATGACGTCGGAGGAGACATTTGGGCCGGTCGCCGGGGTCGGACGTTTCGCGACGGAGCAGGAAGCGGTCGAGGTCGCGAATGCAACACCGTACGGACTCGCCGCCTACTTCTACAGCCGCGACACCGGACGCATCTGGCGCGTCTCAGAGGCGCTCGAGTACGGCGTCGTCGGCATCAACACCGGCTTCATCTCGACGGAGGTGGCTCCCTTCGGCGGGATGAAGGAATCCGGCATCGGTCGCGAGGGCTCGAAGTACGGCATCGACGAGTGGCTGGAGCTGAAGTACCTCGCCATGGGCGGGATCGACCGGTGATCGTCGAGCAACGTGACTACCACGTGTTCACCGGGAAGCTCGTCGACCTCGTCCGGCTCTACGAGCAGGAGGGGATCGCTCTCCAGCAGGAGTTCCTCGGCGGCCTGATCGGCGTTTTCACGACGGACGTCGGCGCGCTCTCGACCTACACGAGCCTCTGGCGATACGACAACTACGCGGAGCGGGAGGAACGCCGCGCGCAGCTCCAGGCCGACGATCGGTGGCGCGACTTCCTGGCACGGATCCAGCCGCTCATCCACACGCAGCAGAACCGGATCCTCGTGCCGACGTCCTTCTCGCCGATCCGATGAGCGGTTCGCTCGAGGGCAGGGTCGCGATCGTCACCGGCGCTGCGCAGGGAATCGGCAACGCGATCGCCAAGGGCCTCGCGGCCGAGGGCGCCCGAATCGTGGTCGCCGACCTCAATCGTGCGGAGGAGGCGGCCGGGGAGTTCGAGGACGGAATCGGGCTCTCGGTCGACGTCGCCGACGAAGCGCAGGTGGAGCGAATGGCTCGAGACGTCGTGGAGCGGTGCGGACGCATCGACATTCTCGTCAACAACGCCGGACTCTATGCATCGCTGCAAATGCGCCCGTTCACTGAGATCCCGGTCGAGGAATGGCGACAGGTCATGGACGTCAACGTCCTGAGCATGTTCCTCGCCACTCGGGCTGTCGTGCCGCATATGCGCGAGCAGGGCGGCGGCCGGATCGTGAACATCTCCTCGGGAACGCCGTTCCGCGGCGTTCCGTTTCTCCTGCACTACGTGACGAGCAAAGGGGCGATCGTCGCGCTGACGCGTGCGCTGGCGAAGGAGCTCGGTCGCGACGACGTCCTCGTCAACTGCGTGGCGCCGGGCTTCACCATGAGCGACGGGGTCCGCGAGCATCCGGAAGTCATTGACGCGCTGCGCGAGGTCTCCGTCTCCGCACGGACGCTCCAGCGGGATCAGGAGCCGGAGGACGTCGTCGGCGCCGTCGTCTTCCTCTGCGGTCCCGGAGCCACGTTCGTGACCGGTCAGACGATCGTCATCGACGGCGGCCAGTACTTTCATTGATCCTGGCGCTCTACGAGCACCCGCACGGAGTCGAGACGACCGGCGGCAACCTTGCCGTCTACGACCTCGAACGCAACGCGGCGTCGTTCGGAGCCGCTTCGGTGCCCGGACCCGCGTGGGTCTGGAAGCTTGCGGAAGAGTCTGAAGCAGACGCGAAGCTGGCCGCGCCTGTCGAGCTCGACCGGACGACGCGATGGCTGCTCCGTTGTGATCGCGTCGACTTTCCTCCGGGCGGCGTCGCCTATCGGCACACGCATCCCGGCCCCGGGATCCGCTGCTTGCTGCACGGGTCGATCAGCATCGAGAGCGGCGGCGAGACGCTCGTCTATCGCGCGGGCGAGCCCTGGTTCGAGTCCGGCCCGCAGCCGGTACGCGCAATCGCGTCGGAGTCCGAGGAGACAGCATTCGTGCGCGCAATGGTCATTCCGCGCCGATGGGCGGGCAAGCGGACGATCTCGTACGTCGACCCCGCGGATGAGGACAAGCCGAAGCTTCAGCGCGCCACGGTCTTCTTCGACGAAGCGATCGACCTGTGAGCCGCAGCGGCGCGAGGATCCTCGTCGACCAGCTCGTCGTCCACGGCGTCGACACGGCCTTCTGCGTTCCGGGCGAGAGCTACATCGCCGTCCTGGATGCCTTGCGGGACGCTCCGATCCGCCTCGTCGTCGCGCGGCACGAGGCCGGCGCCGCGAACATGGCGGAGGCGTACGGCAAGCTGACCGGGCGGCCCGGCATCTGTTTCGTCACGCGGGCGCCGGGGGCGACGCACGCCGCCACCGGCGTCTACACGGCGTTTCAGGACTCGACGCCTTTGCTCCTCTTCGTCGGGCAGGTGCCGCTCGAGCATCGAGGACGCGAGGCGTTCCAGGAGCTCGACTACGCGGCCGTGTTCGGTGCGATCACGAAGCTTGCGATCGAGGTCGAGGAGGCCGAGCAGTTTCCGGAGCTCACTGCGCGCGCCTTCCAGACGGCGGTCTCCGGACGGCCCGGCCCGGTCGTGGTCGCTTTGCCGGAGGACGTCCTCTCGGAAACCGCGGACGTGGAGGACACGGCGCAGTTCTCGCCGGCGCGGGCTGCCCCGTCCCCTGAGGGCCTCGCGCGGGCGCACGACCTGCTCTCGGCGGCAGAACGACCGCTGATCGTGGTCGGCGGTGGCGGCTGGAGCGCCGCAGCAGCCGAGGATCTGCGGTCGTTCGCCGAGGCATCGGGGCTCCCCGTGGCGGCTTCGTTCCGTCGCCAGGACTACCTCGACAACACCTCTCCCTCATACGCCGGCGTGCTCACGATCGGCCACGACGCGGCGCTAGCCCAACGACTCCGCGACGCCGACCTGCTGCTCGTCATCGGCTCGCGACTCGGCGACATCGCGACACGCGGCTATACGACGCTCGAGCCCCCGCGGACCCCGCAGACGCTCGTCCACGTCCATGCCGACCCCGAGGAGCTCGGGCGCGTCTTCCAGCCCGACCTCGCGATCGTGTCCGGTTCGGCCGACTTCCTCGCGGCAGCACGCACGCTCGAGCCGGTCGACGGCTCCCATCGAGCCGAGTGGACTGAGTCGGCGCGCGCAGACTTCCTCGCGAGCCTGCGACACCAACGCGGGCCGGGCGACCTCGACCTGGGCGACGTGATGCAATACCTGCGCGAACGCCTCCCTGACGACGCAGTTCTGACAAACGGCGCAGGGAACTACACGGTTTGGTGCCACCGCTTCTACGCGTTCCGCCGTTACCGGACGCAGCTCGCCCCGTGTTCGGGTGCGATGGGCTACGGCATTCCGGCCGCGATCGCCGCCAAGGTCGTCCATCCCGAGCGGACGGTCGTCTGTGTCTCCGGCGACGGCGATTTCCTCATGAGCGGGCACGAGCTTGCGGCCGCGGTCCAGGAGGAACTGCCGATCGTCGTGCTCGTCGTCAACAACGGGATGTACGGGACGATCCGGATGCACCAGGAGCGCCTCTTCCCGGGCCGCGTCGTCGGCACGGACCTCGTCAACCCCGACTTCGCGGCCTGGGCGCACGCCTTCGGAGCGTACGGCGAGGTCGTGCTGCGGTCGGAAGACTTTCCGGAAGCGTTCGACCGTGCTCTGGCCCAGAGCCGCCCGGCTCTCCTCGAGCTCAGGGTCGACCCCGAAGCGATCACACCGCGACAGACGCTTTCCGAGATCCGCGCCGAGGCTGGTTCCGCAAGATGACGGCTGGGCGCATCCGGCACACCGTGGCGTTCACCCTGCCCCATCCGGAAGGGTCGGCGGCCGAGCAGGACTTCCTCGACGCGGCCGAGCGGCTCGCACTGATCCCTGGCGTCGAGGCGTTCGAGCTGCTCGCGGAGGTCAGCCCGAAGAACGCCTACCGCTTCGGGATCTCGATGGAGTTCGCCGACCGGGCCGCTTACGAGGGCTACAACGAGCACCCGGATCACATGCGGTTCGTGCAGGAGCGCTGGCTGGTCGAGGTGACTGACTTTCTCGAGCTCGACTACGAGGCGCGGCAGCGGGAACAGTAAGGGCGCTCAAGTCGTCTACGTTCTCGACGGAGTGACCGCGCGAGTGCGCCGCTCCGCAGTGATCAAGGGGATCTCGTGACCCATCATCCAGAGCTACATCTGATCGACGTCCGCTGCTCTTCGTGCGGAACGTCGTTCACAACCCGTTCGACCGCAACGAAGCTGTCGGTCGACGTCTGCTCGGCTTGCCATCCGGCCTACACCGGCCGCGAGCAGGCAGCCGTGAGCGGCGACAGGATCGACCGCTTCAACCAACGGCGAGCCCTGGCCACGGCTTGACCCAAAGCGAACCGCATCGAAACTAGAGCCGATCGACGTCATCATGGTCGCGCGCAAAGCGCGCGGCCGGACTTCGAGCGGCGATGGAGCGTACCGGGATCGAACCGGTGACCTCCGGCTTGCAAAGCCGGCGCTCTCCCAGCTGAGCTAACGCCCCGAGTCGCGCAGTGTAGCCTCGCCGCCGGCCGGGCTTTGGCGGCGTCCGCCGGTACCGCGGGGACTCCGTTACTCAGGCTGCGTCAGGAGGAGGCGGCAGCGGAGGAAGTTCGAGATCTGGTTCCGGCTCGCCGTCTTCAACGAGCTGCTCGGCCCAGTCGTCCGACTCGAAGTAGTCCCCGACGATCTCGTCTGCGTGCGAACCCGGCATCAAGGCTCCTTGGTCGTTGTCTCGAGCCGCAGTGCTCGCCACTCGTTCTTGCAAAAAGTGTCGGCCCCGGAGCGTAGGGAGAGAATCCCTCGTCCGGGGCCGAGCCACGTTCGCGGCGGAGGGAAGTTCCTTAAGCCGCGCGCTCGAGACGCTCTTCGACCCGGGCCCGGGCGACGATGTGATTGCGGTCACCGAAGCGGAGTTCCGCCTTCAGCGTTCGCTCCTCGTCCCACAGGCGGTCTAGGCGCTCGCTCAGACTCTTGAGCTCTGCGGCCGCGGCCGGGTCATGCCCTTGGGAAAGGATGTGCCACAGCTCGGTTCGCCTCTCGCTGGTCTGCTCGATCTCCTGATGAATCTCGTTAACGGTCATGTCTTTAGAAACGAGCTTCGCATGACCCTCTATTCCCGGGGCCCGAGGAAGAAAAGGACGAGCACCACGACGCCCACGACGGCGGCCCCGACTGCAATGGCGTTGAGGGCCGAAGTCACCGGTAGCCCAGCTCCTCCAGCCGCTTCTCGTCGATTCCGAAGTAGTGGGCGAGCTCGTGGAGGACGGTGACCCGGATCTCGTGCTCGAGCTCCGGCGGGTCGTGCCCGAACGCGTCCTCGAGTGGCCGCCTGTAGATCGTGACCTTCGCCGGCAGGTAGGGCGCCTCCTCGAAGAGCCCGAACAGATCCGGCTCACCGGGGTTCTCCTCCTCCACGACAACCGCCACGTTGTCGAGGCGTTGAGCGAGGTCGGGTGGGAGGGCGTCGAGCGCGCGGCGGACCTGCTCGTCGAACTGCCCCACGTCAGTACTTGGGCATCAGCGGGCGCCGGATCGCGACCAGCCGGACGGTCAGCACTCCGAACAGGAAGCCGCCGATGTGCGCGAAGAAGGCAACGCCGCCTCCGGCCTGCGGCTGGACGATCGAGAACCCGCCCTGCCAGAGCTGGAACACGAACCAGAGGCCGAGGAACAGGACAGCCGGCAGCTCCTGGAAGAAGATGAGGATGAAGAAGATTGCGGTCAGGACGCGCGCGTTCGGGAGGAGCACGAAATAGGCCCCGAGCACCGCTGCGATCGCGCCGCTCGCCCCGATGTTCGGGATGCTCGCGTCCTGTGCGGAGCCCCAGTGCAGCGTCACGAAAGTCTGGACGACGGTCGCCGCGAGCCCGCCTGCGATGTACCAGAGGAAGAAGCGGACCCTGCCCAGCGCATCCTCGACGTTGTTGCCGAAGATCCAGAGGAAGAGCATGTTGAAGATGATGTGCTGCCAGCCTCCGTGCATGAACATGGAGGTGAAGGCCTCCTCGTACCACGGGATCTGCGCCTGCAGCGCCGGACCGAGGCAGGGTGAGTCGATCTTGCAGGGGTAGTAGCCGTAGTGGATGACGTCGGTCTCGACCGACGTACCGGTGAACTCCCAGATCCAGACGATCACGTTCACCGCGATGATCCCGACCGTGACGATCGGAAAGGTGCGGGTCGGAACGTTGTCTCTCAGCGGCAGCATGCCGCGGGAGTCTTACCGAATAACGAGAGCCATCAAAGCCTTCTGGGCATGGAGCCGGTTCTCGGATTGGTCCCAGACCGCTGACGCCGGGCCGTAGAGGACCTCCTCGGTGATCTCCTCGCCGTAGTGGGCGGGGAGGCAATGAAGCACGATCACATCGTCGCCGGCCTCCTTCACGAGGCCCGCGTCGATGCCGAACCCTGCAAGATCCTGGAGCCGCTGCTGACGCTCCTCTTCCTGGCCCATCGACGTCCACACGTCCGTGTACAGAACGTCGGCGCCTTCGACCGCGGACCGGGGGTCGTCGACGAGCTCGACACTGCCTCCCGCGTCCCGGGCGATGCGCACCGCTTCCTCGTCGGGCCGGTAACCCGCAGGTGTCGCGGCGACGAACGCCATTCCGAGCTTGGCGCACGCGACCATCAGCGACGCGCACACGTTGTTCCCGTCGCCCAGATAGACGACCTTGAGCCCCTCGAGCCTTCCGAAGCGCTCGCGGATCGTCATCACGTCCGCCAATGCCTGGCACGGATGCGAGCTGTCGGTGAGCCCGTTGATGACGGGGATGGATGCGTTGGCGGCGAGCTCCTCGACGTCGGACTGGGCGAACGTCCGGATCATGATCGCGTCGAGATAGCGTGAGAGGACGACGGCCGTGTCCTTGATCGTCTCGCCGCGGCCCAGCTGGAGATCGGCCGCCGAGAGGTAGAGCCCAGTGCCGCCGAGCTGGTAGATGCCGACCTCGAACGAGACTCTGGTTCGCGTCGACGGCTTCTGGAAGATCATCCCGAGGGTCCGCCCGGGCAAGAGGTGGTGCTCCTCGTGCGCTTGCTGGCGCGGCTTCAGCTCGTCCGCGAGGTCGAGGACCTCGAGCAGCTCGTTGCTGCTCCAGTCCGCGACCCGGGTGAACGAGCGCCCTTTGAGGCTGTCGGCGACCGCGACCATTCTCTCGATCCTACGGCCGGACCCAGGTGCCCGCGTGGCCGGCGAGCGCATCCTCGAGCACGTCGATGTTCGTGATCAGCGTCTCGCCGGCGAAGGCGAGTGCGGACTCGACCTTCGGGCGCATCGAGCCCTCCGAGAGCTGCGGGAGCAGCGCTTCGACGTCCTCGCGGGAGAGCTCGCGGATCTCTTCTTGCTCCTGGGCCCCGAAGTTGCGATAGACGGCCGGTACCTCCGTGAGGATGATCAGGCGCATCGCCTCGAGTTCGCGCGCGAGTAGCGCCGAGGCGCGATCCTTGTCGATCACAGCGTCCACTCCGGACAAGCGGCCCTCGCGCCGCACGACGGGGATGCCGCCGCCGCCGCACGCGACCGTGACCGTTCCTGCGCCGGCGAGCCGGCGGATGGCGTCGAGCTCCACGATCTCGAGTGGCGAGGGCGACGGCACGACGCGGCGGTGGCCGCGGTTCGCATCCGAGACGAGATCCCAGCCGCGCTCGCGCTCGAGCTGCACCGCTTGCTCGGCCGAATAGAAAGGTCCGATGGGCTTCGTGGGCCGGTCGAACGCGAGATCGTCGGCGGCAACCCGCACGTGCGTCAGTACGCATGCCGTCTCGCGCTCCGCGAGCGCCGGCCGCAACTCGGACGCGATCAGCGCGCCGATCTCCGCCTGGGTCTGCGCAACTGCGAGCCAGAGCGGCAGCGGCGGAGCCTCGTCGGCCGCGCGCTCCTGGCGCAGCAGCTCGTTGCCGACCTGCGGGCCGTTCCCGTGCGTGATGACGAGCTCGGCCTCGGCGAGCAGGGGCCGTAGAGAGACAACCGTGCGGCGAAGGTTCGCGAGCTGCTCGGCCGCCGTACCGCGCTCGCCGGGTCGCATGAGCGCGTTCCCGCCAAGGGCGACGACCGTGCTCACACGAGTGCTGTTTCCAGCAGTCCCCTCTCGGCGAGCATGTCCTTGAGGGTGGGCTCGCCGATCTCCTGGAGCTTGTACGTCACCCGCAACGCCGGCTTGTCGAGGTCGATCAGCTTCCGCAGGTCAATCGGCGTGCCGATCAACACGAGGTCCGCGTCGCAACGCTCGATCGTCTTGCGCAGGTCCTCCATCTGCTCCCGCCCGTAACCCATCGCCGGCAGGAGCGTGCCGACGTTCGGGTAGTGGTCGAACGTCTCGGCGATCGAGCCGACCGCGTACGGGCGCGGATCGACGAGCTCGGACGCGCCGTACTGCTTTGCGGCGAGGACGGCCGCGCCGTAGGTCATCTCGCCGTGCGTGAGCGTCGGTCCGTCTTCCACCGCGAGCACGCGCTTGCCTCTGATCTCCTCTCCGTCGCCTTCGACGTGGAACGGCGAGGCGGCCAGGACGATGCGTGCGCCGGGATTGCTCTCCTGAATCGAGCTCAGAACTGCGTCGATGCCCTCCTGTGTCGCGCTGTCCATCTTGTTGACGACGCAGACGTCCGCCATGCGGAGGTTCGTCTCGCCCGGGTGGTAGCGGAGCTCGTGTCCCGGGCGGTGCGGATCGACGACGACGATATGCAGGTCGGGCTTGATGAACGGCGTGTCGTTGTTGCCGCCGTCCCAGAGAATGACGTCCGCTTCCTGCTCCGCTGCACGCAGGATGCGCTCGTAATCGACGCCGGCGAAGACGAGGTTGCCCTCGGCGAGATGCGGCTCGTACTCCTCGCGTTCCTCGATCGTCGCGTCCGCTGCCTCCAGATCCTCGTAGCGTGCGAACCGCTGCATCGCTTGCTTCGTGAGATCCCCGTAGGGCATCGGGTGGCGCAGGACGGCCACGCGCTTGCCCGCGTCGCGAAGGAGCTCGGCGACGCGGCGCGTCGTCTGGCTCTTGCCCGAGCCCGTGCGGACGGCGCAGATCGCGACCGTCGGCTTCGACGAAGCGAGCATCGTCTGCCGCGGGGCGATGAGCTCGAACGACGCGCCGGCTGCGAGTGCGCGCGAGCCGATGTGCATGACGTGTTCGTGCGTCACGTCCGAGTAGGCGAACACGACCACATCGATCTCGTGCTCCCGGACGAGCTCCTCCAGCGCAGACTCCGGCAGGATCGGAATGCCCTCGGTATACAGCGACCCGGCCAGCTCGGCGGGGTAGCGCCGGCCGTCGATGTTCGGAATCTGCGTCGCCGTGAACGCGACCACCTCGTGCGCCGGGCTGTCGCGGTAGACGAGGTTGAAGTTGTGGAAGTCGCGGCCGGCCGCGCCCGCGATCAGGACTCGAGTCCTCGCCATGCATAAAGCCTATTCACTGAGTCGGATCCCGTGTGCAGGCGACGCGTGTCCAACACGGGCTCCAAGGCCGGAGGGTAAGACCAGGCGGAGCCGGGCTTAGCTGGAGGCGTACTGATGCGGGCGTGGCCGTGTGAGCGCCTGAGCGAAAGCGAAGCTTCCGCTCAGCGAAGAACCTCCCGGACCCTTTCGGCCACGGCCTCCATCTCGAGGGTCGAGCCGGTGACCTCCTTCAGCATTTCCTCGGCGCGCATCTTCTGGCCCTCGCCCCAGAGCTCGCGCAGCAGCGAGCCCGCCTCGTGGTTCGCGAACCACTTCGATCCGAACTTTTCCATCAGGTAGGCGCGCAGCTGGGCCTCGAACGCCCAGGAGCGCAGGTACGAAGACACGTAGAAGCCCGAGTCGATGTCTGCGAGGTAGTTCGCGGGAGCGACCTCGATCTTCAGGGCGTCGGACAGGAGCTCCGCATAGCGTCCGCGCATCGTCGTGACGTCCTCTGCGGCGTGGAACTCGAGCTCGTACAGGATCTTCGCGGCGTAGCGGCGGACGAAGTACAGGAGGCCGGTCGCTCCTTCGACGGCGTACTCGTTCGGCCGCGGAAAGTCGAGCCGTCGCGTCAGCCACGCAGGCTCGTCGGTCAGATGCTGCAGCAGCATTGCCCAACCTTCCGTCACCGCGTTGTCGCCGAGCCGCTTCTCCTCCATCGAGAGGTCGCGCGACGTGTGGGCGAAGTGCTCGGTGTGTCCGCCCTCGTGGAAGAGCGCCCGCCAGTCGTCGGGACCGCCGATCGGCTGGATGACGAGCACGACGCGGTCGGGCACCTCGATCGGCGCGCAGAAGGCGCGCGGGCTCTTGTTCGGCCGCTCTTCGAGGTCGAGCGTCACGTTCTCCTGCGAGCTCAGATCGATCCCCAAATCAATGAGCGTGCCTTCGAGCGCGGGGACCATCTTGTCCGCGGGAAACAGCGGATCCCACTCGGGCGCACGGAAGAGACGCGGCACGTCCCAGCGTTCCGCTTCCGAAAGCGAGACGCCGACGCGCGTGCGGAAGAGCTTGTCCGCCCACTCCTCGTAGAGCCGCTCCGTCGAGTCGAGGAAGGTGCGGCACTGTGAGGCGAGGTCGTCGAGTGCAGACGACGGCAGAGCTTTGCGGTAGAGCTCGAGGTAGTTCGCGAACTCGAGGTCGCGGGTTCCGCGCTGCACCCTCTCCGCGGCGTCGAGATGGAGCGGGTTCATGTGCTCGTCGAGCAGATCGTTCGCCCGTTCGTCGAGCACGCGTCGCTTCTCGCGGTCCGGTTCGTTGGCGAGGGCCGGGCGGACCATCCGGTATGGAATCTCCTCGCCACCCACCGACACGGCGAGCTCCGACTCCAGCTCAGCGAGCTTCTCGGCGTGGTCCCTGGTGAGCTCGCCGAAATATCCCTCGCAGGCGAACCGCCAGAGCTCCCGCACCCGCGCGCCCCCGTTCACCGCCAGGCCGATGGACTTGACCTGGTCGAGCTCGGTCAGATTCTTGTGGCGCTCGTAGATCGGCGCCAGGTCGAAGGTTTCCTTCAGCCCGGCGTAATGGAGGTAGAACTCCTCGTCGAGCTCGGCGATGAACCGGTCCGCCTGCTCACGATAGGCGTCCAGCTCCCGGTCAGAGGGCGGGGCGGGAGGCATCGTCTCGTAGGATACGCAAGCCGTGCAAGAGATCCGCCTCCAGACCGACCGCCGCACTCAGCTCGTGGACATCACCGAGCAGGTGCAGGATGCGCTCGGTTCGCTCAACGGCGCGGCGGCGGCTCTCGTCTACGTCCCGCACACCACGGCCGGCGTCACGATCAACGAGGGCGCCGATCCTGCGGTCGCGCAGGACCTCGAAGCCGCGCTCGAGAAAGTGGTGGACGACGCCTGGGATTGGAAGCACGTCGAGGACCCCGACGGCCCGAATGCACCGTCGCACATCCGTGCGTCGTTGATGAGCCCGCAGATCCTCATACCGCTCGACGGCGGCAAGCTCGCGCTCGGCAAGTGGCAGGGGATCTTCTTCTGCGAATTCGACGGGCCGCGCGAGCGGAAGGTCTACGTCACTCCGCTGAGCTAGCGCCCCAGCCTTTCCAGGGCGACGCGCGGCCGGGTGTGACGGTCCAGTAGTCGTGCTGCTCGACGACGCGGTCGTCGTCGCCGAACGTCAGCCACGAGGCTCCGGCGAGCGTGACGGGCTCGCCGCTCTCCGTGAGCGCCGCCCACCATTCGACGGCTGCGCGGTTGCCCGCGACGAGCGGCTCTCCCCACCAGAGCTCGAGGTCATCGGCTTCGTCGGCGAACGCCGAGCGCGCATAGTCGAGCGGTGGTTGCGGTTCGCGATCCGGATGCGAGCGATAGACGACGTCGTCGGCGTAGACCGGCGCAAGCTCGCTCTCGTCCCTTGCCCGCCAGGCGCGGTCCCAAGCGTCGACCCACGCGCGTGCCGCAGCTTCGGCATCCACGAAGTGATCGTACGGCTTTCCGTACCCGGAAGCGTGCGAACCCTTACGCCGTCTTAACGGGAACCTAAAGGCCCGCGGCTACAACGCGACTGGTCGACCGAAGGAGGGTCATGCGCAAGTCGCTTCTGGCCGTCGGGCTGTCCGCAGTGGTCATCGGCTCGCTCTTCGCGGTCGCGGCACGCTCGACCGGCGCGGGAACGCAACGCAAACCGGCGGCGGCGGCGGGGATCCACAAGATCAAGCACGTCATCGTGATCATGCAGGAGAACCGCTCCTTCGATCACTACTTCGGCACCTATCCGGGAGCCGACGGTTTCCCCCGTGCGGCGAACGGCGATTTCGCGATCTGTGTCCAGGATCCGGCCAGGGGCGTCTGTCAAAAGCCGTATCACGACACGAACGATCTGAACGCAGGGGGCCCGCACGGCCAGGCCAACGCGACCGCGGACGTCAACGGCGGGAAGATGGACGGCTTCATCGCGCAGGCGGAGGATGCGCGGCGGAAGGGCTGCAAGGCGAACCCGAACGACCCGATCTGCTCGCAGCGCGCCGCCAACCCCGACGTCATGGGGTATCACGACGGGCGGGACATTGCGAACTACTGGGCCTATGCGCGCAACTTCGTCCTGCAGGACCACATGTTCGAGCCGAACGCCTCGTGGAGCCTGCCGGCACACCTGTTCATGGTCTCGGAGTGGTCGGCGCGTTGCTCTCGCCCGGGCGACCCGATGAGCTGCGTCAACGCGCTGCAGGCCCCTGCCTCTCCGAAGAGCGTACGCCCGCCCGACTACGCGTGGACGGACCTGACGTACCTGCTGCACAAGGCAGGGGTGAGCTGGCGGTACTACGTCTTCAGCGGGACGGAGCCCGACTGCCAGAACGACGGGATGATCTGCGAGTCCGTCAAGCAGGGCGCTCAGACGCCGGGCATCTGGAACCCGTTGCCGTACTTCGACACGGTCAAGCAGGACGGACAACTGGGCAACGTCACCACCCTCTCCAGTTATTTCGAGTCTGCCAAGTCGGGTACCCTGCCAGCCGTTTCCTGGATCAACCCGACGGGCTCCGTGAGCGAGCATCCGCCGGGTCTTGTCACGGCAGGTCAGGCGTACGTGACGCGGCTGGTGAACGCCGCGATGCGCGGGCCCCAGTGGAAGTCCACCGCGATCTTCGTCTCCTGGGACGACTGGGGCGGCTTCTACGACCACGTCAGGCCGCCCGAAGTCGACCAGAACGGGTACGGCTTGCGCGTGCCGGGGCTCGTCATCAGTCCCTACGCGCGCAAAGGTCTCGTCGATCATCAAACGCTCAGCTTCGATGCCTACGTCAAGTTCATCGAGGACGACTTCCTTCACGGGCAGCGGTTGGATCCGTTGACCGACGGGCGTCCGGATTCCCGGCCCGACGTCCGCGAGAACCAGGCGATTCTCGGGACACTCGTGCGCGACTTCAGCTTCAAGCAGAAGCCGCGCCCGGCGCTGATCCTGGATCCGCATCCCGCGACCGACCTCCACTGAGGAGCGGCTACGCTCGGTGCGTGGCCGCTCCCGTCAGCAGAGATCAGGAACTCGAGCTCACCATCGACCGCCTTGCCTACGGCGGGAACGGGGTCGCTCGGCTGAACGGCTTCGTTGTCTTCGTGCGCCGCGGGCTCCCCGGCGACACCGTTCGGGCACGCGTCACGAAAGTGCAGCGGCGTCACGCCGAGGCGCTCGTCACCGAGGTGCTGCAGCCCAGCCCGCTGCGCGTCAAAGCTCCCTGCGAGCACTACCCCGCCTGTGGCGGGTGCCGGTTCCAGGATCTCGCGTACGACGCGCAGGTAGAGGCGAAGCATGCTCAGGTCGGTGACGCACTCCGCCGCATCGGCGGTATCGCCGACCCGTCGCTCGAGGAGATCCTGCCGGCAGAGAAGGTCTTTCACTACCGCAACAAGCTGGAGTACTCGTTCACGCAGCTCGAGGACGGCCCGACGCTCGGACTCCACAAGGCCGGTCGCTGGGACGAGGTGCTCCAGATCGACTACTGCTGGCTGACGACCGACCTCGGCAACGCGATCCGCAATGCGGTGCGCGAGTGGGCGCGCGTTGACAGGCTCGTCGCATACGACCAGGAGGATCACACTGGTTACCTCCGTCATCTCGTCGTGCGCGAGGGCCGAAACACGGGCCAGGTGCTCGTCCAGCTCGTCACCGGTCCCGGTGAGAAGTTCGACACGGGCGGATTCGTCGACACCTTGCGCGAGTTTCCCGAAGTGCGTTCCGTCCACTGGTCGATCAACGACACACCCGCCGAGGTGACGACGAATCTCCCCACGCAGTTGTTGTGGGGGGAGGAGGCGATCGAGGAGGAGCTGTGCGGGATGCGTTTCCGCGTTCGCCCGAACGCGTTCCTGCAGACGAACACCGGGATGGCGGAGAAGCTCTACGAGACGGCGCGGGAGTTCGCGGCGCTGACGGGCGACGAGACGGTGTACGACCTGTACTGCGGGATCGGCACGATCGGGCTGCTGCTTGCGCGAGATGCGCTCACGGTCTGGGGGATCGACGTCTCCGAGGAGTCGATCGCGTGCGCGCTCGAGAACGCGGAGCTGAACGGCATCGGGAATGCGGCGTACTTCGCCGGCAACGTCGGTCAGGCGCTCGAGGAGCTGCACGAGCGCAGTGGGGATCCCGACGTGGTGGTCGTCGACCCGCCGCGCGCGGGGCTCGCCGGCAAGGCGCTCAAGCGCCTGGGGGAGATCGGCGCGCCGCGCATCGTGTACGTCAGCTGTAATCCGACGACGTTGGCCGGCGACGTGAAGCGCCTGCGCGCGGAGTACGGCTACGAGCTCCGGCGCGTGAAGCCGGTCGACATGTTCCCGCATACCCCGCACGTCGAGGCCGTGTCCCTGCTCGAGCGGGAATGAGCGAGGGGTTCGACCGCCGCGAGTTGCTCGTCCGTGGAGGACGGCTCGCGGCGGCCGCGGGCATAGGGGCGGCGCTCCCCGGTTGGATCACGGTCAGCGGGCGGTCGGCCGTCGACCCGCGTCTCGTCGAGCTGGCGCAGCTCGTCCGGGGAACGGTCGTCACGCCCGCCGACGCGGCCTACGACACGGCGAGGCGGCTCTACAGCCCTCGCTACGACGCCATCCGTCCCGGTGCGATCGTCTTCTGCGAGACGGCGCAGGACGTCTGGCGCACGGTGCGCTGGTCGCGGCGGCACTCGATTCGAGTCGTCCCCCGCGGGGGCGGCCACAGTTACGCGGGCTACTCGACCTGCAAGGGGGTCGTCGTCGACGTGACACGGATGAGTGGGATCACTGTCAACCACGCTGCGGGCACGGCCACGATAGGCGCAGGGGCGAGACTGATCGACGTGGACCAGGCCCTCTTCGAGCAGGGAGTCATGATCCCCGCCGGCTCCTGCCCGAGCGTCGGCATCGCTGGCCTGACGCTCGGAGGCGGCCATGGGTTCTCCGGCCGCAAATACGGACTGACGTGCGACAACGTCCGCAGGCTCACGGTCGTCACCGCGAGCGGCCAAGCACTCCTCGCGAGCCAGACCCAGCATCCGGACCTCTACTGGGCGTGCCGCGGCGGCGGCGCAGGTCAGTTCGGCGTCGTGACGAGCTTCGTCTTCAACACCCATCCCGCCAGCGACGTGGTCACGTACCGCGCGACCTGGAACTGGAGCGACGCAGCAGCCGTCGTCGCCGCCTGGCTGGCGTGGGCGCCGAGCGCGCCCGACGAGCTCTTCTCGATGTGCGACCTGATCGCCACCGACGGGCCCGGCGGCCCGATCGTCGCGTCCAACGGCCAGTACTTCGGGAGCGAGGCCGGCCTGCAGTCCCTCTTGCAACCGCTGCTGAACGCGGCCACTCCGCAGACGATGACGATCCGCACCCGCTCCTTCGTCAATGCCGCGCTCGACTGGGCCAACTGCTCGGACGTCTCCCGCTGTCACATCGGAGTGCCGAACGCGGAGATCGGCCGCTCCGACTTCCTCGCCAAGTCGGACTACGCGGCGACGCCGGTTCCGGTCGCAGGAATCCAGGTGATGATCCAGCGGATCGAACAGCGTCAGAACGACCCAGCGCTCGGCGGCGGCAGCATCCTGATGGATGCGTACGGCGGCGCGATCAACCGCGTGCCGAAGGACGCAACGGCATTCGTGCACCGTGACCAGCTCTTCTCGCTCCAGTACGTTGCGGCAAGCTCGTCGGCGGTCGATGCGGATTGGCTGCGCGGGTTACGCGCCGCGATGGCGCCGTACGTGTCGGGCCAGGCGTACCAGAACTACATCGACCCGGAGCTCGCGAGCCCGAACGTCGCGTACTACGCGACGAACCTGCCGCGGCTACGAACGGTCAAGGCTCGCTACGACCAGAAGAACGTGTTCCGATTTCCGCGGAGCGTTCTGCCCGCTCCCGCCTGAGGCGGGTCCAGATCACGTCGCCGTTCGCGAGTAGAAAACCGAGTGCCAGTAACGGCAGGGCAGGGAGACCGCCGAACTCGCGCCAGACCGCGAGGGCGAGCGTCGCCCCGAACGACAGCGTCAGCAGCAGCCACGTCAGCCGCGGACGCAGCGCCCAGCGAACCGAGGCCGAGAGGAAGAGCGCGAAGAAGAGGAGATCCGGGAGGCCGAGATTCGCGCCTGACGTCTCCCCGGGGATGGGGAAGGAGAACGAGAAGTTCGTGAAGACCTCGCGGTGCTGGGTGACGATCACCTTCGTCGGCCCACGCCACACGGAATAGGCGTCCACCCACGGGATGATCAGGGCCACGAGCACCACCCAGCCGAGTGTCTCGAAGTACCGCAGGAACCAGAAGCCGATGGCCGTGACGCCGAACAGCTTGGAGAAGTTCTCGGGCGTGCTCCAACCCGCGACGTGAAAGAGAAGAGCCAGCACGCCGAACGCGAGACCCGCCGCCAACAACCCTGGCGCATTGTGCAGGGGTAGGAGAAACCACACGAGCGCGAAGCAGGCCGGGATCAGAACCAGCGCGATGAACGCGATGTCCCACCACGTCGATGCATTCCACAGCCTGTCGTGGAACGCGTAGTAGAGGGCGAGCGCCGTCCCGAGAACCAGTGCCCCTCCCAGCGATACATGTCGGCTTCTGGCCCGCGATCGCACGGCGCCAGAGTCCACCCTCGCCCTTAGCAAGGCTAACCAGCCTTGCTGCGGTCGAGTGCGGCCTCTGGCTTGGCGCTCGCGACCCAGAAACTCGACGGCATCACTGGGAGGGCACTAGTAGGGCGGCAGCTCGGCCCACCATTGGCCGAGTGGCTTGAAGGCGTTCCAAAACTGAGTCTTCGCGGGGGCTTCGTCGAGGGACGCGTCGATGTCGGGGACTACCAATACCTGGACCGTTGCAGTGAAACGCTCCAGCTCGCCCGGTTTGTACTCCACCGTATCGGCAAGCGGGAAGTCGATCGCGTTGAGGAACTCGACGACGCTCTCTCCCATCGCCACGATCAGCTTCGGTTGCACGATGTGCAGTTCGCGGGTGAGGAAGGGCCGCGACTCATCCTCCTCACCGTCCGCGAACTTGAGGCAATTCGTCCCGTAGACGGACATCGGATCGACATGGAGGCGCTGGAGAGACTTCAGGATCGCCTGGCCGGCGCGGCCGTAGAAGGAGACGCCCTCCTGGACCTCGGCCGGCTGGGGACGGAATTTGAGCAGCATCACGTCTGCGAGCGGATGGCCTGATCCGACGACCGGCACTCTCGTGCCGCCGCCCGCCTGGGCCACCTCGTGGGCGAGGTCGTTGATCTCGACGATCGCCTTCTGGAGGTACTTCTCGTAGATCTCGTCGGTCGTTGACATTGCTTGGACCAAATTCGGGACTACCGAACCCGTTCCTTGGCCTGGGCCATCCATTTGAGGGACTGGAGGTACAGGAGCGACCTTGGGCGACGCAGAACCTGTGCCGAGCGGAGGCTGAGCAGGAATTCCTCGGGGCCCTCGAACGCCCGCATCCTGACGGCGCCGGTGCCGACCCCCTGGAGCACGTGCGCGTCCGAGCCCGCCCCCATCGTCAGGTTGTATTTGCGTGCAAACCGAAGCGCCTCGTCGTTGTACGCATCGAAGAGGAGACGGGCGTTGTAGACCTCGAAAATGTCGATGTCGGGGAGGTGACGCTGAAGCGTCGCCGCGTCGGGGATCGAGTGCATGCGGTCGAAGGGATGAGGAAGGTAGACGAGGCCGCCCTGCTCCTTGATCGCCGCCACCGTGTCGACGAAAGACAGGCCGCGCGGGATCTCCTCGCGCAGGAACAGACCGATCACCTCTCCCTGTCCCTCCGTCTTCACCTCCTCGGCGGGGATCACGACGAGGTCGTGGTCGGCTGCAAGTGCCATCGTCTCGAGCGCCCCCCCGAAGACGTTGTGGTCCGTGACGGCGATGGCGCCGAGGCCGATCGCCACGGCGTGCATGATCAGGTCGGCGGGGTCGACCGCGCAATCGTTTGACCAGCTCGTGTGCATGTGGAGGTCGCAGAGCACCCAAGGCCGATCGGCAAGCGGGTCGTCCGAGCGCGGAGGTGCTTGGCGCCGCTCGCTGAGCGAGCGGTAGAGCTCGTCGAGCTCGCGTGCCACGTCCGCGAAGCTCTGGCCTTCGGCGTCGGCGCGTGCTCGCTCGGCTTTCCGTGCGCGGAACTCCGGGTCCTCGGCGAGCCGTGCGACTTCGGCACCGGCGAGCTCGGGTTGGTCACGCACGCCCGGCGGAGATGCGACTGCGCACCCGGACGCCGATGCTTCGAGCCGCACGCGCGCGAGCCCGGCGAGCGCCGGGACGAAGATGCTCGTCTCGGCGAGCAGCGGTGCTCGCGCAGCCCCGTCCCGTGCCGTCCGCACGCGCACGCGATCGCGCAGCGCACGCGGGATGGTTGGCCGACCCGCGAGAGGCTTCGTGCGGAGCAGCAGGAGCTCCCAGTCCGGCAGCTCCTCCAACGCGCGAAACACGCCGCGCAGCAGGGAGCGCTCGTTCGGTCTCCACTCGAGCACGATCAGGTCGCGCTTGTGCCCGGGCCGGAAGAGCGCCGGCTCGATGCTTTCGCTGACGACCCGATAGTGCCCGGGGAAGCGGTTGGCTGCTGCCTCCGCCGTCTCCTCGCTGGTCGCCACGAGCGCGTCGATCCGTCCGAGCAGTCGATCGCGCTGCGCTCGCCCGGGTGGATAGCCGAGCCGTTCGGCATTCAGAAATGTCGCCACGGTCATGGCCTGCGCGTCGCGCAGCGCCAGATACGAAAGTGAAGGGAGCCCCGGCTCGAAGCCATGGACGATGTCGAACCTTCCAAGTGCGAGGGCGAGCGCCAGGTTCGCACGCGCACCGACCGGCACGCCGATCCGGCTGCGGCGCGAGATGGGTACGGCCGGGCCGACCGTCACCACGTCCGCGTCGAGCCCGTCGAGAAGCGCCCGCCGGCCAGCAGCCAGATCTCGAGCGCGGTTCGACGACGCGAGCACGACCACTGTATGACCGAGCGCGCGGAGCTCTCCCGCGACCCCTGCCACGTGCTCGTTGACATCGTGCGGCTGTGACCAGGCGAAGGGCGTGACGAGGCAGATCCTCAAACCCATCGCCCCGAGTGTAGTGAGGAGGGCCCAGTCCTCACGAACGGGCCCTCTGGCGTTGGCTTACGCGCCCGGAAGTGCGTCTTCCGCGACCTGTACGGCGTGGCGCGCGTTCTCCCGGATGAAGCTCTCGGCGGCGTCATAGGCCTCGTCGTCCGGGACCTGCTTCGGCGGCGACTTCATCAGGTACGAGCTCGGCCCCTCGAGCGCGCCGGCAACGCCGTTGTTAAGAGCCAGCTTCGCGAGCCGGGCGGCGTCGATGACGATCCCGGCCGAGTTCGGGGAGTCCCAGACCTCGAGCTTCAGCTCGAGGTTGAGCGGAACGTCGCCGAAGGACGAGCCCTCCATGCGGATGTACGCCCACTTGCGGTCGGTCAGCCAGGGCACGTAGTCGGACGGGCCGACGTGGACGTTCTTCGCGCCGAGGTCGTAGTCGAGCATCGACGTGACGGCGTTCGTCTTCGAGATCTTCTTCGACTCGAGCCGCTCGCGCTCGAGCATGTTGAGGAAGTCGGAGTTGCCGCCGACGTTCAGTTGCATCGTCTTGTCGAGTCGGACGCCGCGCTCGCGGAAAAGCGACGTGAGCACCCGGTGCGTGATCGTCGCGCCGACCTGCGACTTGATGTCGTCGCCGATGATCGGAAGGCCCTTCTCCTCGAAGCGACGCTGCCAGTAGGCCTCGCGGGCGATGAAGACCGGCATGCAGTTCACCATGGCGCATCCCGCCTCGAGCACCTGCTCCGCGTACCACTTGGTGGCGGCGTCGGAGCCGACCGGGAGGTAGTTGACGACGACGTCCGTCTCTGTATCACGCAGGATCCCGACGACGTCGGCGGTTTCGCCGGGCGCCTTGGTGACGACCTCGGAGATGTACTTGCCGAGCCCGTCGTGCGTCATCCCGCGAGAGACCTCGATGCCGGTCTTCGGCACCTCCGCAAATTTGATCGTGTCGTTCGGGTGCGCCCAGATCGCCTCGGACAGGTCCTTGCCGACCTTGTCCGTCGTGACGTCGAAGGCCGCGGTGAACTCGATGTCGCGGACGTGGTAGCCGCCGAGGTTCACGTGCATCAGACCCGGGACGAACTGGTCGTCCGGCGCGTCCTTGTAGTACTCGACTCCCTGCAGGAGCGAGTTGGCGCAGTTGCCGACGCCGACGAGAGCCACGCGGACGCGGTCGTCGTGGCGTGCTTTCCCGTTCTGCTTGCCGTTCTGCTGAGACATCCTGGGTGACCTCCTATCGCATTCCTGCTATGGGCAGGAAGATAGCAGGCTTGCGATACGTCAGCGAGGAGGGAGGCGGCGCGCCGACGGGCCGGTCATCCCTCGGCCCTGCACGAAACGTCGATATAGATAGAGAAGCAGGGTGGCGCCGAGGAAGGCGAAGAACAGCCCGCCCGCCGTGCCGAGGAGGATCCGGGCGATGATCCCGCCGATCAGCGAGCCTCCGAGGCCAAGTCCGATCGTCGCGTACCAGGGCATCGGATCGGGGCCGGGAAGCGCGAGCCGGGCCAGTCCGCCGACGACGAAGCCCCACACGATCAGGCCGATGATGAAGATCAGCACAGAGCCATTATGGCGTCGGGTGCGCCTACTTCCGTTCGGCGAGTTGCTTCCGGACGAAGAGAATTCGCTGCAGAACGGTCAGCCACGCCGTCGCCGTCAGGAGATAGATCGCCCACGGCAAGACCCCCCAGGGTGCGAGCACGAGCCCCGCGGTGATCGCGACGACGCGTTCGGCGCGCGAGCCGAATCCGACGTCGCCGCGCAGGCCGAGTGCCTCCGCCTTCGCGCGCGTGTAACTGACGAGGAACGAGCCGGCGATAGCGGCGACGGCTGCCCCGAGCGCGACCTCGTTGCCGTGCCGCGAGAAGATGAGCGCGATCGCGCCGAGCATCGCTCCTTCGCCGACCCGGTCCGTGGTCGAATCGAGAAAGGAGCCGAACGGCGTGGTCTTGCCTCCCGCGCGAGCGAGCGCGCCGTCGAGGACGTCCAGGATCGAGCCGACGACGAAGACGAACGCGCCGAGCCAGTAGAAGAGCAGCTCGTCGCGATTTTCGAAGTACACGAGGACGGCGGCCGCAAGGCAAAGCGAGACGCCTGCGGTCGTGAGTGCGTTCGGCGTGATGCGAGTGCGGGCGAGGCCGACGATGGAGCGGGACGCCAATGTGCGCGCCCCTGTCGTGTAGCCCTGCTTCAGGCGTTCCAGAACGGCGGTTTCCCTCATGTCCTCGCCCATCGCATTCCTGCTATGTGCGAACTATAGCAGGCTTGCAATGGCGCTCTTGAAGCGCGCCCGGTACACGATCGCGAGGGCGATGACGGCGAGCACGATGCCGGCGACGACGTCGAGCCAGAAGTGGTTGCCGGTCGCCATCACGGCGAACCAGACCCACGCCGGCCACAGCAGCCAAACCGCTTTCCAGACCGGCCGCCGGACGACGGACGCGAGGATGACTCCGGCGATCAGCGCGTCGGCTGCGTGCAGGCTCGGCATCGCTGCATAGGGGTTCGACGCGAGCTCGATGAGGCCGCTGCCGTGGTTCAGTCCGCCGAACTGGCTCAGCGTGTCCGTGAAGCCCATCGACGTGAAAAGGCGCGGCGGTGCGGTGGGAAGGAAGACGTACCCGACCAGGCCGAGCACGTTGGCGAGCAGGATCGTGTTACGGAAGCGCGTGAACGCTGCATTGCGCCGAAAATAGACCCAGAGCAGCGCCAGCCCGATCACGGTGAACTCGGAGTTCCAGTACGTCCACGAAACGAGCGTCTCGAGGAGGCGCGACGACTGCGTCCAGCCCTGCAGGGTGAGCTCGCCGAGGCCGGCGAAGCGTTGCTCGACGTCGATCACGCGCCACCCGTTCGTAAACGCGCGGGTCGGATCGCGGTCCGCGACGCCCCTCGCTACCTGATAGGCCGCGAGGAAGCCGAACCAGATCAGCAGCTGATAGCCGAAATCCGCGTAACCACGCGGGAAAAGGCGCCTTCCGGCTGCGATGGCGGCAGTCATGACCTGTGAAGTCTAAACGTCGGTCATGCTGTCAGAAATCCCCGGTTTGGGGTCTTATCCCCCTATTTGCGACATCGACCTCGATGCGCGGACGAAACCTGGGTCGTTGATTCTGTGTTTCAGCTCCTTGTGACGTACGGCGAAACGGAGAAGCTCGACCAGTTCGACGTCCTCTGCGCCGTTGCGGAGCGGGGTCTTCAAGTCCCATTCGCGTCGTGAGAAAAGGCACGTGCGGAGCTGTCCGTCGGCAGTGATGCGGATGCGGTCGCAGCTCGCGCAGAAAGGTTCGGAGACTGGATTCACGAAACCGAGCTCGCCGACGCCGTCCGCGAAACGGAAGCGTCGAGCAGTGGACGACGCCTTTGCGGGCACTTCCACCAGCGGGCCGTGCTCCGCTTCGACGATCGAGCGGATCTCGGCGCCCGTGAGGACGTCGTCCTCACGCCACGCCTCGTCGGCGTCGAGCGGCATGAACTCGATGAAGCGGACGACGTACGGCTTCCGTCGCGCCAGCTCTGCGAGTGCCGGAACCTCGTTCTCTGTGAACCCTTTGACGGCGACGCAGTTGACCTTGATCGGCCGTAGCTCCGGATAGCGCTCGGCCTCTTCGAGCCCGCGCAGGACCGCGTCGAGCGCATCGCGCCGTGTGATCTCCGCGAAGCGCACGTGGTTGAGGGAGTCGAGCGAGACGTTGAGGCGCTGCAGGCCTGCCTCGACCAACGGTCCGGCGAGCCGGTCGAGCAGCACGCCGTTCGTCGTCAGGGACAGATCGCGGACGCCGTCGGTGTGCGCGAGCATTTCGACGAGCAGAGGCAGATCGCGCCGAACCAGCGGCTCACCGCCCGTCAGCCGGACCTCGTCGACGCCGAGCCGTGCGAGCACGGCGACGAGGCGCGCGATCTCCTCGAAGCTGAGGATCTCCGCGCGGCCGAGCCATTCGAGGCCCTCCGCCGGCATGCAATACGTGCAGCGGAAGTTGCACTTGTCCGTGACCGACACTCGCACCGACTTGATCTCACGGCCCCATGAGTCGCGCAGCGGCTCCATGGAATGAGCTTAGCCCAAGAATTTGGGGAAAATTGCGCGGTGAAGGCCCTCCTTGCGCTGATCGCGGTCACCGCCGTGTGGGGCGTGACGTTCGTCCAGGTCAAGGACGCCGTCGCGATCTACCCGCTCTTCGCCTTCCTCGCGATCCGGTTCGCGATCGCCGCCGGGACGCTTGCGCTTCCGGCGGCGAACCGGGTCCGTGACCTTGGCCGCAGCGGTGCGGTCGGAGGGGCCTTCCTTGGCCTCCTGCTCGCGGCCGGGTACGCGTTACAGACGGCGGGGCTCGAACGCACGACGGTCTCGAGCACCGGGTTCATCACCGGGATGTACGTCGTGCTGACGCCGCTGATCGCCCTGCTTCTGTATCGGTCGCGCATCGGGCTGGCGGCATGGGGAGGGGTGCTGGTCGCGACCGCCGGGCTGGCGATGCTGTCGGGCATTCACGCCGGCTCGGCGACGGGAGATCTGCTCGTGCTCGCGGCCGCGGCGGTCTACTCGCTCCAGATCGTCCTGATGGAACGCTACGCCCCGTGCCACGACGCGCTTGCGTTCACGTTCGTCGAGATGGCGGCCGCCTTCGCGGGACTGCTCGTCGTCGCGCTCGCCCACGGCGATCTGTCGGTGCCGCATGGCTGGACGGTGTGGGGCGCCCTGCTCGTCACCGGCGTGTTCGCGAGCGCGCTCGGGTATCTCGTCCAGACCTGGGCGCAACGCCGCACCTCGGCCACGCGCACCGCGCTGGTCTTCACGATGGAGCCCGTGTGGACGGCGTTCTTCGGCTACACCCTCGCCGGCGACCGGCTCGGGGCGCTCGGCTGGGGAGGCTGTGCCGCGATCATGGCGGGGATCGTGCTCGCGGAGCCGGCGGCGGCCAGTGTGCTGGCGGGTAAACTTGATACCCTACGGCTTAGATTTTCTCAGTAGACCCACAAGGAAAGGCGAATCCAGGCATGGCAAAGACACTCGGCATCGATCTCGGCACGACCAACAGTGCGATGGCATTGCTCGAGGGCGGCGAGCCGGCGGTGATCCCGAACGCGGAGGGTGGCCGCACGACGCCGTCCGTCGTGGCGTTCACGAAGGACGGCCAGCGGCTCGTCGGGGCGCCCGCGAGGCGTCAGCAGGTGACGAATCCCGAGAACACGGTCTTCTCGATCAAGCGGTTCATGGGCCGCAAGTGGGACGAGGTCTCGGAGGAGATGACGATCGTCCCCTACGAGGTCGTGAAGGGACCGAACGGGGACGCGCGTGTGAAGGCGGGCGGCAAGGAGTACGCCCCGCCGGAGATCAGCGCGATGATCCTCCAGAAGCTGAAGGCGGACGCAGAGGCCTACCTCGGCGAGCCGGTGAGCGACGCGGTCGTCACCGTCCCCGCCTACTTCAACAACGCGCAGCGGGAGGCGACGAAGGATGCCGGCAAGATCGCCGGGCTCAACGTCGTCCGCATCATCAACGAGCCCACGGCCGCCGCTCTCGCGTACGGCCTCGACAAGGAAGGCTCCGACCAGACGATCCTCGTCTTCGACCTCGGCGGCGGCACGTTCGACGTGTCGATCCTCGAGCTCGGCGAGGGCGTCTTCGAAGTGAAGGCCACGAACGGCGACAACCACCTCGGCGGCGACAACTTCGACAAGGCCGTCGTCGACTGGATGGTCGGCGAGTTCAAGAAGGACCAGGGCATCGACCTCGCGGCCGACCGGATGGCGCTCCAGCGCCTTTATGAGGCGGCCGAGAAGGCGAAGATCGAGCTGTCGTCCACGATGACGACGCAGATCAACCTCCCGTTCATCACTGCGACGCAGGAAGGCCCGAAGCATCTCGACCTGCAGCTGACGCGGGCGAAGCTCGAAGAGATCACTGCCGACCTGCTCGGGCGCACCGTCGGCCCGACGCGGCAGGCGCTCGAGGACGCAGCGATCGACAGGTCGAAGATCGACCACGTCGTCCTCGTCGGCGGCATGACCCGCATGCCTGCGGTGCAGGCGAAGGTCAAGGAGCTGATCGGCAAGGACCCGCACAAGGGCGTGAACCCGGACGAGGTCGTCGCCGTCGGTGCCGCCATCCAGGGCGGCGTGCTCAAGGGCGAGGTCAAGGACATCCTCCTGCTCGACGTGACGCCCCTGTCGCTCGGGATCGAGACCAAGGGCGGCGTCTTCACGCCGCTGATCGAGCGCAACACGACCATCCCGACGAAGAAGTCGGAGACGTTCACGACCGCGGAGGACAACCAGCCCTCCGTTGAAGTGCACGTCCTCCAAGGCGAGTCGGAGATGGCGACGTTCAACAAGACGCTCGGCAAGTTCCAGCTCGTCGGCATCCCGCCGGCGCCTCGGGGCCTGCCACAGGTCGAGGTCTCGTTCGACATCGACGCGAACGGGATCATCAACGTCTCTGCAAAGGATCTCGGCACTGGGAACCAGCAGCAGATCCGGATCGAGGGCGGCTCGGGCCTCAAGGAAGACGAGGTCCAGCAGCTGATCCGCGAAGCGGAGGCGCACGCCGACGAGGCGCGCCGTCTGCGCGAGGTCGCGGACACGAAGAACAACGCCGAGCAGCTCGCTTACCAGACGGAGCGCTCCTTGAAGGAGCACCGCTCCGCGCTGGACGAGGCCGACGCCGCGACGATCGAGGGCCGCGTGATGGAGCTCCGTCACGCGCTCGAGGGCGACGACATCGGCGAGATCCGTGCGAAGACGGAGACGCTCCAGGAGGCGTCCCACAAGCTCGCCGAAGCGGTGTACGCATCGGCGCAGCAGCAGACGACGTCAACGGCGTCCGCGGCCGGAAACGGCGGCGGATCGGATGACGAGGTCGTCGAAGAGGGTGACTACGAGGTCATCGACGAGGAGCAGGAGGCTCCGAAGGCGTAAATGACCGACGAGTCTCAGATCACAAGGCAGCCGGACGAGAGCGTCGACGTCGACGCTCTCCAGGCTGACCGCGACCAGCTCTTCGACCGGCTGCAGCGGCTCGCCGCGGAGTTCGACAACTTCCGCAAGCGGAACGCGCGCGAGCAGGCGGCCTTCGCCGAACGTGCGAACGAGCGGCTCGTGAAGGAGCTGATCCCGGTCCTCGACGACCTCGGGCGGGCGCTCGAGGCTGCTTCCGAGCACGAGGAGGGAAAAGTCGAGGACGGCGTCCGGCTCGTTCATCGCGCGCTGGCCGATCTGCTCGCGAAGCAGGGGCTGACCGAGATCGCCACCGACGGCAAGTTCGATCCCCACGTGCACGAGGCGCTCCTCTCGCAGCCGTCGGACGCGGAGGAAGGCTCTGTGATCGAGGTCGTGCAGAAGGGCTACAAGCTCGGCGACAAGGTGTTGCGTCCTGCCCGTGTCGTCATCGCTGGGCCGGAGGAGGGCTAGTTGGCGACTTTGTACGACACGCTCGGCGTGAAGAAGGGCGCCTCGGCGGACGAGATCAAGAAGGCTTACCGGAAGCTCGCCGCCAAGTACCACCCGGACAAGAATCCGGGTGACGCCGCTGCGGAAGAGAAGTTCAAGGAAGTGCAGAACGCGTACGACACGCTCTCCGATGGGGAGAAGCGGAAGCAGTACGACACGTTCGGCACGGCCAACGGCCGGCGGACTACGGGGTTCGATCCGCGCGACTTCGGCGGCGGCAATTTCACGATCAACGACCTCGGCGATCTCGGCGACCTGTTCGGTGGGATCTTCAACCGCGGCCAAGGTGCGCGTGCGCGCCGGCCTCAACCCGAGCGCGGCGCCGACATCGAGATCGCGGTGAGCCTGTCGTTCGAGGACTCCCTCCGCGGGCTCGAGACGAAGATTCCCGTCGAGGTGACGACGGCCTGCCGCGAATGTGGCGGCACCGGTGCGGAGCCGGGGACGTCACCGGTGATCTGTCCAGAGTGCAACGGTCGCGGAGTCGTCTCGGAGAGCCAGGGGCTGTTCGCCCTGTCGCAGCCGTGCCCGCGCTGTCGCGGGAACGGCACTGTCGTCGAGAAGCCGTGCAAGAAGTGCAAGGGCTCGGGTCGTGAGCGCCGCACGCGGCGCTACACCGTGAAGATTCCGGCCGGCGTCAAGGACGGCACGCGGATTCGGTTGAAGGGAAAGGGTGAGATCGGCGAAGGCGGTGGGCCTGCGGGCGATCTCTTCGTCGTCACGCGCGTGGAGCCGTCGAAGAGGTTCGAGCGGCGCGGCGCGGATCTCGTCATCGAGGTGCCCGTCGCGTACACGGAGGCCGCACTCGGGGCGACGGTCGAGGTTCCGACCCCGTACGGGGAACGTGTGTCGCTGAAGGTTCCGGCCGGGACGCAGGACGGCCGACAGTTGCGCATCCGCGGCCATGGCGCGCCGAAGCTGGATGGGAGCGGCAAGGGCGACCTGATCGCGCGGCTGCGCGTGAGCGTGCCGAAGAAGCTGTCGAAGAAGGAGCGCGAGGCGCTCGAGGAGCTGCAGAAGCTTTCACACGACGATCCGCGGGAGGCGTTGTTCTCGTGAAGACCGCCGCGATCGTCCTTGTAAGCGTCGGCACCGTCGGCGTCCTCGTGACGTTCGTGATCATGCGTCGTAAGCTCGAAGCGCTGCGGCGATGGAAAGACGGCGACTGATGGACGACCGTCCGCGCTACATGATCTCCGTCGCCGCCGACCTCGTCGGCATGCATCCACAGACGCTCCGGATCTACGAAAGCAAGGGATTGATCCGCCCGAGGCGCACGGCCGGCAATACGCGGCTGTACTCCGAAACGGACATCGAGCGCCTGCGCCTGATCCAACAGCTGACCAACGACCTCGGTCTCAACCTGGCCGGGGTAGAGCAGGTGCTGCAGCTGCAGGACGAGGTGCAGCGGATGCGGCGAACCCTGGACCGGATGGAGCGTGAGATGCGCGAAGCGGTCAACAAGGTGCATCGCCAGTACCGCCGCGACCTCGTGCCGTGGACACCGCCCCGCGACCTGATTCCGACGCGTCGCTAATGGCCACGTCCCGGTGTCGGACACCAGCCGTTCGAGGAGTCGCGCCCGAGACGTGGTCACGGTGCGGTGCGGTTTTGCCCCGCAGGCGGACCTGGTCCCAAGACCCACGTCCTGGTGTCGGACACCGTGACGAGAGTGTGACGAACAATCCACAGGTGACATGGATTTCAACAAGCTGACGATCAAGAGCCAGGAGGCCGTCGCGGCTGCGCAGGAGCTTGCTCGCCGAATGGGGAACCCCGAGCTCTACCCGGAGCACTTGGTGCTTGCGCTTCTCGACCAGGAGTTGCCACAGCAGCTCGTTCCCGACGCCGCCGAGTTGCGTACGCAGGCCGAGGCTGCGCTGCACGCCAAGCCGTCCGTCCAGGGGATGCAGCAGCAGCCCAACGTCTCCGCTGCCTTTTCGCGCGTGCTCGACAAGGCCGCCGACGAGGCGAAGCGGATGGAGGACGACTACGTCTCGACCGAGCATCTCCTGCTTGCCCTCGATGTCGTTCCGCGCGATCAGCTCGAGGCGAAGATCAAGGCGGTCCGAGGTGGCCAGCGCGTGACCTCGCAGGATCCGGAGGAGACCTATCAGGCGCTCGAGAAGTTCGGCCGCGACCTCACCGCCGCCGCCGAGGAGGGAAAGCTCGACCCGGTGATCGGCCGCGACGAGGAAGTGCGCCGCGTCATCCAGGTCCTCTCGCGCCGGACGAAGAACAACCCGGTCCTCATCGGCGATCCCGGCGTCGGCAAGACCGCGATCGTCGAGGGGCTCGCTCAGCGCATCGTCGCGGGCGACGTGCCAGAAGGCCTCAAGGGCAAGCGCGTCTGGGCGCTCGACATCGGCGCGCTGCTCGCAGGCTCGAAGTATCGCGGCGAGTTCGAGGAGCGCCTCAAGGCCGTCCTGAACGAGATCCAGTCCGCCGAGGGCAGGATCATCCTCTTCATCGACGAGCTGCACACGATTGTCGGCGCGGGCGCCGCGGAAGGGGCAGTCTCCGCTGGCAATCTGCTCAAGCCGATGCTCGCGCGCGGCGAGCTGCGCGCCGTCGGGGCGACCACGCTCGACGAGTACCGCAAGCACATCGAGAAGGACGCCGCCCTCGAGCGGCGCTTCCAGCCGATCTTCGTCGGCGAGCCGTCCGTCGCCGACACGATCGCGATCCTGCGCGGCCTGAAGGAGCGCTACGAAGCGCATCACGGCGTCCGCATCCGCGACGCCGCGCTCGTCGCCGCGGCCGTGCTCTCCGACCGCTACATCACCGACCGCTTTCTGCCAGACAAGGCGATCGACCTCGTCGACGAGGCTGCGTCGCGCCTCCGCATGGAGATCGACTCGAGCCCGCTCGAGCTCGACGAGGCCGAGCGCCGCGTGCGCCAGCTCGAGATCGAGCTCGCCGCGATGCAGAATGAGGATCGCGCTCTGCGCGATCCTCTAGCTGCCGAGCTTGCCGGTGCGAAGGAGCAACGCGACGGCCTTGCTGCTCGTTGGGCGAAGGAGAAGGAGGCTCTCGATCGCGTGAAGGAGATCACGCAGAAGATCGACGAGCTGCGCATGGAATTCGAGCGCGCGGAACGAGTGGGCGACTTCAACAGAGCGGCCGAGATTCGCCACGGCGAACTCCCCGAACTAGAACGGGAGCTCTCAGTTAGGGCGGAGCCGCAGGTTCCGCCCATGGTGAAGGAGGAGGTCGACGAGGATGACGTTGCCGCAGTCGTCGCGCGCTGGACCGGGATTCCGGTCGACAGACTTTTGGAGGGCGAGACCGAGAAACTGATCCACATGGAAGAGCGGTTGCATCAGCGCGTCGTCGGTCAGGACGAAGCGGTCGAGGCCGTCGCCAACGCACTCAGACGCGCACGCACCGGCCTGCAGGATCCGAACCGACCGATCGGCTCGTTCGTCTTCCTCGGCCCGACCGGCGTCGGCAAGACCGAGCTGGCACGCGCGCTCGCCGAGTTCATGTTCGACGACGAGCGCGCCCTGGTGCGGCTCGACATGTCGGAGTACCAGGAACGGCACACGGTCGCACGGCTGATCGGCGCGCCGCCTGGGTACGTCGGGTACGAGGAAGGCGGGCAGCTCACGGAGGCGGTGCGCCGGCGGCCGTACTCGGTGATCCTCCTCGACGAGATCGAGAAGGCGCACAACGAGGTCTTCGACGTCCTGCTGCAGATCCTCGACGACGGCCGCCTCACCGACGGGCAGGGCCGCACCGTCGACTTTCGCAACACCGTCCTGATCATGACCTCGAACCTGCGCTCGCAGGAACAGATGCGCGAGGTCTTCCGGCCGGAGTTCCTGAACAGGATCGACGAGATCGTGGAGTTCGAGCCGCTGACGAAGGATCAGCTCGCGCACATCGTCGAGCTACAACTCGAGCGCCTGCGCGCACGACTCGCGGAGCGCAGCATCGAGCTCGAGCTCACCGACGACGCGAAGCACGTCCTGGCCGAAGCAGGTTGGGATCCGACGTACGGCGCGAGGCCCCTGAAGCGTGCGATCCAGCGAATGGTCGAGAACCCGCTTGCGCTGCGCCTGCTCGAAGGGGACTTCGGCGAGGGCGATTCGGTCCGCGTCGACGCGAAAGACGGCGAGCTGGTGTTCGAGCGCGAAGCCGCGCGCGAGCCTGCGGTCGCCTAGAGCTCGACGTCGTCGAAGAAGTCGGCGCCCTCCTGCTCGGGCGGAGCGCCGTAGATGTAGAGGACGAGCTCTTCGTCGCTCTCGTTCCGCACCTGCAGCGGTGTTCCCGGCTCGACCGCGACGACGCTCTCCGGGCCGACGTCGATGCGCTCGTACGGATCGCCGAGGAGCATCGTCAGCCTGCCCGAGATGACGACGAAGACCTCCTCCTGCACCTTGTCGGCGTGTCGCCGGCCCCGCGTTCCCGCGGGATAACGCCAGACGCGGCCGCGCGAGTGCTGTAGCCCTGCGGCTGACGTCACGTCCGCGGCCCGGCGGGGCTGCTGTCCTTCAGCACCAGGAGGACGGTCCTCCCATTCCAGCTTCGACGCGTCTGCGACGTGGTAGGCCATAAACGGATCATAAAAAAGGGCCGCTCCCCACGGCGGCCCTTCTCTCTCTGTATTGCGGCTGATCGGATCCTGACCCGGGAATGTTTGGTGATCGTGAGCGTTCCCTGAGAAAATCTGGACGTGGGTCTCTACAACGCTGCCAGCCGCAGGCTCCAGGACCGCTTCGACACCAGGCGCCTAGCCGACCGGATCGAGGAGCGGATCGTTCACGACCGGATCGACGACGGCGACCGCGACTTCATCGAGGCGCGCGACATGTTCTTCATCGCGACGACCGACGAGGAGGGGAATCCGCAGTGCTCGTACAAGGGCGGCGAGCCCGGCTTCGTCCGCGTGCTCGACGACAAGACGATCGCCTTCCCGCTCTACGACGGCAACGGGATGTATCTGACCGCCGGGAATCTCGTCGCGACGAAGCAGGTCGGCCTGCTGTTCATCGACTTCGAGGGACGGAAGCGGATGCGGTTGAACGGCGTCGCGTCCGTCGACGACGCCGATCCTCTGCTGTCCGAGTACCCAGAGGCACAGCTCGTGGTTCGCGTCAGCGCCACCGAGGTCTTCCCCAACTGCCCGCGCTACATCCATGAGTACAAGCTGGTCAAGCGGTCGCGCTTCGTACCCAAGGCCGAGTGCGAGACGCCTGTGCCGCAGTGGAAGCAGAGCGACTGGGCCCATGACGTGCTGCCCGAGAACGACCCGGCCAACGATCCGTCGCGCGAGGTGATTCCGCGCGGGTGAGGAATGGCCGGGCGGCCGCGCCCGGGCACGAGTCACCGATGTCGTCGGTCGACGGCACGGTGACCCAGGCGGTGATTGCGGTCGGGCTTCTAGCCGAGCTGCGTTCGCATAGCGCGGATGAGCGCGCCTGCGTAGCGCATGCCTTCGGTGTCAGGCTCGCGGCCCAGGAAGCGCCAGCGGCGCTGCTCGTACCAGAGGCAGGCGCGCAGCTCCTCCAGGGTTCGCGGGACGTCGCCGGTCCGTCGCCAGCGCGCGAACGCATCGCTCGCAGCCTCGCTGCAGAGGTCGCGGTCCCGTGGTGCAAACGTCACGGCGAACTTCGCGTAATCGCTCCACTCTCCGTAGCCGTTCGGTAGATCGGTCTCCCGCAGCTCCCCCGTTTGGATCTGCATGGCGTACATCTCATACCTCCGAAATACGCAAAGGGCCGCTGCCGCGGCCCTTTGTGGGAATGGTTTGCCCCTTCGGCCTGCGGCGGGCCTCCGGGGCGACGTACTACGTGTGCTTTCACTCATAGACGCTCGAAGGCGTCGGATCTTGCCCCAAGTGCCGAGAAATCCCCCTTCAGGGGTACTCGGCCTGTGAAAGGCAAGAGCCGCCCCTGCGGCGGGCGGCTCTCTGATTGTCGTCGCCACCGCTTATGGGCCTGGGGGGCGGCGAGGCGTTGGGGCTGCAGAGTGAGATGCCGTCGGCCGGGGAACCTTGCACCGGTTCACCCTTTGGGGTGACACGGCTACGGTTGCCGGGATGATCCTCGTCGTCGCCGCCACCGAGCGCGAGCTTGCCGGTGCTGTAGGAGCGGCGACACTCGCCTGCGGGATCGGCCCGGTCGAGGCGGCCGCCGCGACGGCACGTGCGCTCGCTCGAGGGCAGCGGCCCGCCGCTTTGCTTCATGTCGGCATCGCCGGGGCGCGTGGGCTTCCGGTGCCTCAGCTCGTGATCGGCTCCGAGGCGGTCTACGAAGACGCAGTCGCTGGTGGGCTCGTGCCGGAGCGGGTCCCGGCGGACGCGCACCTCGTCGACGCTGCGCAACGCGCGCTGCCGGACGCGCGCGTCCTACCGATCGGCACGAGCGCGCATGTGGGAGGGACGAGCTTCTGCGAGGTCGAGGCGATGGAAGGCTTCGCGGTGCTGCGGGCGGCGAGGCTCGTAGGCGTCCCTGCGGTCGAGGTGCGCGCAGTCTCCAACGAGATCGATGAACCCGATCGAGGGCATTGGCGCTTCGATGACGCGCTCGCCGCGCTGGACGCCGCTCTGCCGAGGCTGATTTCAGCGCTCGACGCATGACGCGGGTGTGGTTGCGCGCGGCGGCGCTCGGCGTGGTCGTGGTGGCTGCCGTCGCGGGCCTGACGGTCTACTTCAGCACGGAGAAGGTTCCGCGCTGCCTCGTGTCGGGGGTGAAGACCTGGCGACCGCCGTCCGATGGAAAGACGCACCGCTACGAGGTCGTGATCCTCGATCGCTCCGCATGTCTTTTCGACATGGACCACCAACAGCGTCTGGTCGGGGCGTTGCGTCTCTCGCAGGCTAAGTGGCTCTCCGCGGCCTTGCCTGGGCCATCCGACACGATCCGTGTCGAGGACGTCGGGCAGAAAGTCGCGTTCGTGACGCAGCGTGGCCTGCTCGGTGTTCGTGTCTTCGATCTCCGTACGAGCCGAGCGCTCTACGTCACGC
>VAXG01000052.1 GCA_005883355.1 Actinomycetota bacterium
GTCGGGTCGCGCCGATGCTGCCGCCCGAACTGTCCGAGAATCGCTGCAGCCTCCGTCCGAACGAGGACCGTCTCTGTCTCACGGTCGAGATGCCGCCGGACGGCGAGCCGACGTTCTACCGGTCGATCATCCGCAGCCGGGCTCGGCTGACGTACGCAGAGGCAGAAAGGCGGGAGGCGGAGCCCGAGGTCGTCGCCGCGCTCGAGCTCACGGACCGCCTTACCGCAGGAATGCGCGACCGGCGGTTCGCGCGCGGCGCGCTCCGCATCGAAACGCCAGAGATCAACTTCGAGTTCGACGGCAAAGGCGGCGTCGCGCGTGCCTGGAAGGAAACCGAACCCACCGCGCACCGCCTGATCGAGGAGCTGATGATCGCGGCGAACGAGGCCGTGGCCGAGCTCCTCTCGGGGCGGAAGCGCCAGACGCTCTACCGGGTCCACGAACGGCCGGACCCGCAGGCGATCGAGCTTCTGCTCGAGAAGCTCGCCGACCTCGGCGTGCCGACGCCGCCCGCACCGAAGCAGCTCTCACCCAGCACGGCCGCGGCACTCGTCGCCGAGGTGAGCGAGCGAGTTACGGACTACGTCGAACGGTCGGGCCGCGGCACGGAAGCCTTCCCTGCTCTCGTTCTCCGCTCGCTCAAGCAAGCTCGATACCACCCGGAGAATCTCGGCCACTCGGGTCTCGCGAGCCGCGCCTATTGCCATTTCACCTCGCCGATCCGGCGTTACCCGGATCTCGTCGTCCACCGGACTCTGCTGCGAGAACTCGGATTGTCAGACGATCCGCCGGCAACGGACCTCGAAGGCCTCGCCGAGCACACGTCGACGCGCGAGCGGGAGGCGCCCCAGGTCGAATACCTCGCGGACGAGCTGTGCCTGGCCTGGCTCCTCGAGGCGACCCTCTACGAGCGCGGATGGGACGATCCGTTCGAGGGCGAGATCATCGGGATGATCGGTTCCGGACTGTTCATCCGCTTCGGCGACGTCTTCGAGGGCTACCTCCCCGCGAGGCGCCTGGCCGGGGACTATTTCGAGCTCAATGAGCTGGGAACGGCCATGGCGGGCCGCCGCGGCGGACGCACCTATCGGCTTGGCGACCCGATCGAGGTGCTCGTCGAGAAGATCGAGAAAGCCGAAGGCAAGGTCGAGCTTTCACAGGCAGGCCGCCCTCGGAGGTAGGGAAAACCGTAACGACTTCGCACGTCCTGTAGTCAAGACTCCAGGACATGAAGAAGCGACTGTTCATCATCTTGCTCGTCACCGTGGCCCTCGTCCTCGCGGGCCTCGGACTGATCTTCGGGACGGGGGGCGACTGATGCTCACCCTGGCAGTCGCCGCCCCGCTCGCCTTCCTGCCGATCGTGAGCCTCGGGGCCACGCTCCGCTGGATGGCCCTTTCCGGCGCCCGCGGCTAGCGGACGATCCGGAAGGTCCGGGAGCCCATCAGCTCGCCGTAGTCGACGGCCGAGCGGGCGCCGTAGCCGGGCCAGACGAACCAGGTGTAGAGCCCGGGCTTGAGCGTGTACTTCCGCCCCTCGAACTTCCAGCTCTTCTTGACGGCGAAGGCGGGCTTCGTCGGCCAGACGCTGAGGATCTTCTGGCCGTTCAGCAGCAGTTGGGCGTTGTAGTACGCCGCCTCGGAATCGAGCGCCCAGGTCAGCTTCGGCGCCGTGCGCAGGCGAGCACCATCCTTCGGCGACTTGAGCAGGTTCCGCCGGGGGACGATGACGGCCGCGACGCCGGCCGAGTGGTTTCCGGCGGCGTCCACCGCACTGACGACGTAGCGGTACTCGACACCGTTCTTGAGACCTCGGTCGACGTAGCTCGACGCGGTTCCCGTGTAGACCACGGTCTCATCGCCGATGGCACTGAGGGAGCGGGTAGAACTCGACGAGCGTGTCACCGTCACCTGTCGCCCACCCGCGTTCCACTGGATCCGCGCAGCCCCGTCGAGTGGCGTGACCTTGACGTTCGTGACCTCGGCCGGGCGCGTCGGGGGCGGCGGAATCGGCAGCGGCGGCGTGCCGGCCGGAGGCTGCGGCAACACGATGAGCGTGACGTCCTTGTAGGTCACGTTCCCGCTCGCGTCGCGAGCCGCGAAGGTGATCGTCAGGTTGCCGACCGGAAGGAACGCTGCCGCGCTGTTCGTTATGACGGGGTTGGGATCGACGATGTCCGACGCCGACGCAGCGCCGAGGAAGGAGACAATGCCGGACACCGTGTTGGGAATGCCCGTCGGCGTTGTCGCATAGACGGAGCGTGCCACGGGGACGATCAGATTCGGGGGCGTTGTATCTTGGACCTTCACATTGAACGTGGCCTGGCCGATGTTGCCATGCGCGTCGGTCGCGCTGCAGTTGACCGCGGTGGTTCCGAGCGGGAACGTCGTCCCTGATGCGGGAGTGCACGGCACAGATGGAATCGGGCCGTCCTGTGCGTCGACGGCGGTCGGGGTCGCGTAGTTGACGACCGACCCCGCGGGTCCATTCGCCTCGATCGTTTTGTTCCCGAAGTTCGAGAGCACAGGAGCGGTGTGGTCGACGAGTGTCACGGTCACGGTGAAGTCTCCCGAAGAGCTCTTGCCGTGCGCGTCGGTGGCAGTGCAATGAACCGGAGTCGTCCCGATGGCAAAGGTTGTGCCGCTCGCGGGGCTACAGTTCGGCGCGATCGCGCCGTCAACGATGTCGGAGGCGCTGGCCGAGTAGGTCACCGCCGCGCCGCTCGAATTCTCCGTCTCGACGTTCTGGTTGCCGGGAAGCGTCAACGTTGGCGGCGTCGTATCGACCACGGTGACGTTGAACGGAGCGGCGTCTGTGAAGTTGCCGCTGGCGTCTGTCGCCCTGCATTGGACGATGGTGGTGCCGATCGGAAAGGTGCTGCCTGACGTGTGGTCGCAGCTGACCGTCGGGTTCGGGTCGACGTTGTCGGTTGCCGCGATTGACCACGAGACGGCCGCACCTCCGGGGCCGGTCGCCTCGGTCGTGGGAGGGGAGGGGAGGGGCGGTGTGAACGTCGGCGGCTGACTGTCGGTAAGAGTGACGATGACGTTAAAGCTGGCCGAGGAGGAATTGCCGCGGGTGTCGGTCGCTGTGCACGAGACGGCGGTTGTGCCGATCGGAAACGAGCTTCCGGAGTTGGGCGTGCAGGCGACGATGACGGGTTCACTGACGCCGTTGACGTCGGGCGGCGCCAAGATGTTGAAGGAAACATTTGCAGCCGAAGCGGTGGTCGACGAAGTAACGTCCGGTAACGGTCCGAACGGCGGCGCGGTCGTGTCCTGAACGATTACGTTGAACGAATTGACCTCGATCGAAGGATCGCTGTCGTCTGTGCATGTGACGTGGGTCGAACCGATCGGAAAAAGGGAATTTGGCGCGGGGCTGCATGTGCTGCCAGCAGCGACGGGAAAGTCCACGTTTGCCCCAGCGGGGCTCGTCGCCTCCGCCTTGATGTTGGGGCTGGCCAACCAGTGCGTCGCGGAGGCGAACGGAGTCAGCACGAGGGCAAAGACGACGATGAAGAGGGCTCGACGCAACGCTATAACCCCTTCGCCAGCAGGAACGTGAACGCGGCGCCAACCAGCAACGCAACTCCGACCAGCGTCAGATCGACGTGGCGCTCTGAGACGAAGATCGCAGCCGGCCTCCACTTCACGTAGGTCGCAGGTACGGCCGCGACCGCGAAGCACGCGATCGCGAAGGAAAGCCCCAGCACTACGAGCAGCGATGCGAGGCCGATCGACCCGCCGGACTTCGTCTTGAGTGCGACCTGGACGCCGACTGCTCCGACCGGAGGCGCGGGCGAGATCTTCGGCAGGGGGGTCGTCTTCTTCTTGACCACCGTCTTCTTGTGGCGCACCTTCTTCGGCTTGACGTGTACGCTCGTCTTCGGCTTCACGGTGGCCGCGGGAGTCGACGAAGAGGCGGGCGCCACTGGAGGCTGGTAGGTAGGAGCCTGCGAGACGTGGCGAGGCGTCGGTATGGACTTCGGTGCGGGCTTTGGTGCGGGCTTCGGTTTCGGCTTCGGCGCCGGAGCGGGATCGGGAGTCGGCACTGTCGGTGTCGACACCGTGGTAGGCGGCGGGGTGTCCGCCCGCGCGAACGTTGGAACCAGAAGTCCGAAAGCCAGTCCCGTGGCAGCGCTCAGCACTAGCGCGCCGATAGCGAGCAGGCGTGCAACACGAGACAAACCTTTCCCTCCTCCCCCGTAAAACGACCCATCAGCGGTAAGGATTGTAGGTCGTAATCGGGACGCTTCACAAGGGTCCCTAGACTGGCCGAATGGCCCCAAAGAGCGAGCATTTGATCGTCGACAATCGCCGAGCCCGGCACGATTACCACCTCCTCGAGCGTGTAGAGGCCGGGATCGTGTTGACGGGCACGGAGGTGAAGTCCCTCCGGGACGGCCGGGCTTCGCTCCAGCAGGCCTACGCAGACGTTCGAGGCGGGGAAGCCTGGCTGGTCGGCGCGCACATCTCGGTGTACGACCAGGGCAATCTCGCCAACCACGATCCGGATCGCGATCGCAAGCTCCTCCTCCACAGGAAAGAGGTCGACTCCTTAGCGGGAAAGGTCGCCCAGAAGGGCCTGACGCTCGTCCCGACGAAGCTCTACTTCAAGAACGGGCGGGCGAAGGTCGAGCTCGCGCTCGCCCGGGGCAAGGAGGGTCGGGACAAGCGCCGCGACATCGCGAAGCGCGAGGCCGACCGGGACATGCAGCGGGCCATAAAGAGCCGCCGGTAGGCGGCTCGACTCCGCGAGCGAAGCGAGGCCGTACGGGAGCCCCGAGGAAAAATGCGCTAGCATTTTCCTCGGAAAACATACGGGGGCGACCTGGTTTCGACGTGGTCGGTTCTCCGGCAGAGCTGCAAGCCGAGGTCGCCGGTTGGCCTCGTAAATCCACCGGCAAACAAAGCAAGTGCGAAGAACAATCTCGCACTCGCCGCCTAACCTAGTTAGGTAGCGACGTCGCTCCGGATTGGGCCCGTGGTTCGGGTAGCGGCGCCAACTAACGGGCTCGGCGCGGAGGGAAAGCCAATCGCCCAAAGCGCGACACTGAAGGATGGCTAGACCGTCGGTAGGGCGTCCGCCTCCGGCCGGCGGTCGAAGCTAAAGCGCGGACTACGCTTGTAGACGTTCTGACCGGTGCGTCCGCGGACGCGGGTTCGATTCCCGCCGCCTCCACTTTTTCGGACGTTGCGCAAACCGTGGGCGTGACGACGCGGTAGGTGGGTTGGACCTCGGCGCGATTGTTGACCTTGAGTTCGGCGATCAGCTGGCGGAGAAATGCCTTCGCCTGCTGCGGTTCGGCATCGGCGACGAGCTGGTCGAGTTGATTTGCGATCGCGGCGAGCTCGGCGGCCGTGGGCGCGTGTGTGCCCTCGTCGGGCGCCGTTGCGGCGAGTTCGGCTTGTTGGCCGCGGAGCACGTTCAGACGAGCGTGGAGGCGGGACAGGCGTTCGCCGCAGCGTTCTGCCGAGAGCTTGCCTTGTTCGAAGGCCTCGAAGTAGCGCTCGAGCGCCTGTTCGGCGCGCGCGATCTCGGCGCCGATCGACGCGAGGCGTCGTTTGAGCGCCGGTTGTTCCCGTTTCGCTTTCTCGTCTGCCTTCGCGATCGCTTGTTGGATCAGGGTGCCGTCGCGATAGAGGCCAGCGAGCTGTCGTAGCACTGCCCGTTCGAGTTTCGCTTGCGGCAGGCGTTCGCCGCGGCAGGCTTTCGGTCCGTATTTCTGCCGACCGGTGCAGGCGTAGTAGTGGTAGGTGCCGCCGTTGCCGCGTGCGCTCATGCCGATGTAGGCGCGGCCGCAGCGCCCGCAGCGCAGTGATCGGTGTCTGTCACGTCGTGGTGGGCAAGACGGTCGGCATCGTGGCTCCTTGTCGTTGTAGGCATCGCCCTGTTCGGACGGGACGAATCGATCCTACTCCTGGGCCGTGCGCCTCACTCAGTTCTGCACCGGCGACAGGGAGCTTGGCTGCCCGAGTGCTCGCTCATACACCCTGAGCAGATCACAGCTCGGGAGACGTAACGACCTGGCACCGTGCATATCTGAGCCGCGCGGCTTGTCCGATAGGGTGTTCGTCCTCACGTCGCGTCTCAAGGAGGCAGTGATGTACGCAGTCGTTCGAAGCTACTCCGGGCAAGGTGCTTCGGAGCTCTTGGATCAGCTCGAGCAAAGGAACGAGGAGGTCAAGGACCTCATCGGAGGGGTGCCCGGCTTCGTCAGCTACACAGCTTTTCGGAGCGGCGAGGGTGGCCTCACTGTCACGGTCTGCCAGGACAAGACCGGCACGGACGAGTCCTCGCGGCGTGCCGCCGAATGGGTCAAGGAGAACATCGGCGCGACGGCCAACCCGCCCGTGATCACCGAAGGCAGCACGGTCGTCCACTTCAACTCTTAGAGGTAGTCCCGGGGGGACAAGGCGCTCGGCTGGGCCAGTTCGGGAATGTCCCCCAGACGGACACCTCCACGGTGGAGGAGCGAGTCCTCCTCCACCCTCGTATCTCCTTACCAGAGTGCTTGGAGAGCTGTGCCGTTGTGCAGTGTCGCGACCGTGCCCTTGGCGCCCCACGCCACCGCGGCGGACAGGTCTGGCCAGTTATCTGTCGCGTCCTGCCAGTGCCTGGCGATGCCGGCCGGCGACTCGTAGTATTCATCGAGCACGAAGATCGTCTTGCCGGTCGGCTCCGAGCTCGGGTCCATCGGGTTCGACAGTTCCGGGCCCTTGGAGACGGTGTAGTCCAGCAGCGCCACATCGCCCTCGCGGGGATGCCCCTTCATCCACTCGCCGTGGCTCGCGAAGATGCGATCTCCTTCGGCCACATCATCAGGCCCCACCGTCCACATGATGACGAGGTGCGATTTTCCCATGTGCGACATGCTGACTCCTTTCACTAACCGCGTCGGGTGGCCGTCCTCGGACGATTCCTTACGGTTGAGACCTTCAGTTGGTTGGTGCGGCGAAACCGCCGCTGAGGCAGCATCTCATGCCGAGCCAAGGCCGCGCTCGTTCGGCTGGGCCAGCGTTCGCCAATGACGCCTGAGCAGGACGGTGTGGAGCGGCGATAGGGTCCGCCTGATGCACGTCGTCATCAACCACCTCCGCCTACGTGACCCGGTGGCAGACACAACCGTGCAGGCAGCGCGGGCGGGTATGCGGCTTGTCGTCGATGCAGGTGCGCTCGCGGCTCGCGTCGCGAAGGTCGATGAGAGACATCTGATCCTGATCCTCGAGTTCGCCGGGGCGGAAGACGCGGATCGCATTGCGCGCGAGGTCGGCGGACCATGGATGCGAGAGCACATCAGGCCGCTCCTCGCTGGCGACACCGAGCGCAGCGTCGGCGAAGTGATCGCCTCGGCTGAAGCCTGAGAGGGCGAAACTCGCGTGGGCGAGCGTTCACCAATGCCTCAGACCGAGTCCGCTGCGGGTCGTTCGATAGGTTCTCTGTCCCCACGTCGCGTCCCAAGGAGGCAGTGATGCACGCAGTCGTTCGCAGCTATTCCGGCCAAGGCGCCTCGGAGCTGTTCGAGCAGCTCGAACAGAGGAACGAGGAAATCAAGGACCTCATCGGCGGGGTACCTGGCTTCGTGAGCTACACGGCTCTTCGGAGCAGCGAGGGCGGCGCCACCGTCACTGTCTGCCAAGACAAGACCGGGACAGACGAGTCGTCTCGGCGAGCCGCCGAGTGGGTCAAGGAGAACATCAGCACGATGGCCGACCCGCCCGTGATCACCGAAGGCAGCACGGTCGCCTACTTCAACTCCTAGATGTCCTGCCCACAGACGTTGTGAATGCGGCTGATCGGGGGCGCGCCTCCGAGTGAGCTGTGTGGTCTGTGCGTGTTGTAGTGGTTGAGCCAGTGTGGCAGGGCGTTGGCTC
>VAXG01000076.1 GCA_005883355.1 Actinomycetota bacterium
TGAGAGGAGGAAACGACCGGTCTTGTCGGTTTTCGCGGTCGCTGGTGAATCCTCGATTTCGACGCTGACATCCTCGAGAGGTAGACCATTGAGGGTGAGCGCCTGGCCAGCGACCGCGATCACGCCGTCGGGCGCCTGGAGCGAGGCGTAGGCCTGCCAGGGACTCTCTGCTCGGTGCGCACGCCAATCGCCTGTTTGGTTCTTGGCATCGGGGATCCACTCTTCGGGATTGGGGTCGCTGTCGAAACCAGATCGCCCGCGTATGTTGCCCGCATTTAGCTGCTGATTGCCTCCCCGAGGGCTCGCCGGACGAGCACGCGAGCGAGGTGGCGGCGGTAATCCGCGCTCCCCTGTGTGTCGCTCGGTGGATCGGTGCCCTCGAGCGACGCCTCGGCCGCGGCCTCGATGTCGTTGGGCGTCGTCAGCGCTTGCTCGGCGGCCTTCGCACGCACGGGCTTCGGCGCCATGTTCGTGAGGGCGATCGCCGCGCTGTCGACCGTCCCGTTCGACCGGCGGACGATGGCGGTCACGCCGACGGTGGCCCAGTCCTGCGCGCGGCGCGTGAACTTGAGGTACGACCAGCCGGTCGGGCCGAGCTTCGGCACGCGGATCTCCGTCAGGACGTCCTGGGGCCTGAGCACGGTGTCGAAGACGCCGGTGACGAACTCTCCGACAGGCACGGTCCGCTCGCCTTCGGGCCCCCGGATGACGACCTCCGCTTCGAGGGCCGTCAGCACCGCCGGGAAATCCGCCGCCGGATCGGCGTGCGCGAGCGAGCCGCCGATCGTGCCACGGTGACGCACCTGCGGATCCCCGATCAGCCCGGCCGCGTACGAGAGAACCGGGCAGTGCTCCTGCACGAGCGGGTCGTGCTGGACGTTGTGGTGTCGAGTCATCCCCCCGATCGCCAGCTTGTCGCCCGCGTCTCGCACGTATCTCAGCTCGTCGATGCGTCCAATGTCCACGAGCAGAGCGGGTCGCGTGAAGCGCAGCCGCAACAAGGGAATCAGCGAATGGCCCCCGGCGAGGACCTTTGCGTCCTCACGCGAGCCGAGCAACTCGACGGCGTGCTCGACGGACTCGGCGACCTCGTAGTCGAACGGCGCCGGGATCATGTCCTCGCCTCCTCGAGTGCCCGCCAGACTCGCTCGGGAGTCGCGGGCATATCCAAGTCGGTGACGCCGAAGGGAACGAGCGCGTCGACCACGGCGTTCATCACCGCGGCGGTCGAGGCGATGGTGCCCGTCTCCCCCACCCCCTTCACGCCGAGCGGGTTCGTCGGGCTCGGGGTCTCCGTCCGTCCGAGCTCGTACGAGGGAAGCTCGGCTGCCGACGGCACCATGTAGTTCATCATCGAGCCGGTGACGAGGTTGCCGTCCTCGTCGTACACCGCCTCCTCCCACAGCGCCTGCGCGATGCCCTGCGCGACGCCGCCATGGATCTGGCCCTCAACGACCCTCGGATTGATCACGGAGCCGACGTCGTCGACCGCGACGTACCGGATCAGATCGACGTCGCCGGTCTCCGTGTCGACCTCGACGACTGCGATGTGCGTGCCGGACGGCCAGCTGAAGTTCGGCGGGTCGTACACGAACGACGCCTCGAGCCCGGGTTCCATGCCGTCCGGCAGGTTGTGCGCCGTCCACGCTTGCAGTGCGAGCTCTTTCGTCGTCAGGGAGTTCCCGTTCCCGCTGAACGTTCCGTTCTCGTACTCGAGCTCGTCCTCGCCCACCTCGAGCTGGTGCGCCGCGATCTTCCGCGCCTTGTCGATGATGCGTTCCGCCGCGTGGTAGGCCGCGACGCCGCCCACGGTAAGGCTTCGGCTGCCGTACGTGTCCATGCCGAGCGGTGCAACCGCCGTGTCGCCGTGCAGCACCTCCACGTCGTCGTACGGGATCCCGAGGCGCTCGGCGACGATCTGGGAGAACGTCGTGACGTGGCTCTGCCCGTGCGGTGAGGTACCGATCAGCACCTGCACGGTTCCGGTCGGGAGGAAGCGGATCGTCGCCGCGTCCCAGCCGCCCGCACCGTAACGGATCGCACCGAGCACGCGCGAGGGCGCCAGGCCGCACATCTCGAGATACGTCGAGAACCCGATGCCGACCTGTTTTGTGTCGCCGCGCTCTCTCCGCTCGGACTGCTGACGGCGGATGTCGTCGTGATCGAGGATCTCGAGCGCGGCGTCGAGATGCGCGTCGTAGTCGCCCGAGTCGACGGTGAGGCCGGAGGCGATCGTCGCCGGGAACTCGCGCAGGAAGTTGAGCCTGCGGATCTCGAGGGGATCCTTCCCGAGCTTCCGAGCGAGCGCGTCGACCGCACGCTCGATCGCGTAGGTAGCCTCTGGTCGTCCCGCGCCACGGTACGCGTCGGTCGGCGTCGTGTTCGTGAAGACGCCTGTGCACTCGAAGTCGTACGCAGCGACGTCGTAGGCGCCGCTGTACAGCCAGGCGCCGAGGAGCGGCGTGCCCGCGGTGACGAGCTGGAGGTACGCGCCGAAGTTGACCGTCAGCTTCGCGCGAACCGCGCGGATCTTTCCTTCGGAGGTCGCCGCGAGCTCGATCTCCTGAATCTGGTCTCGGCCATGGGTCGTCGACTGATAGCCCTCGCTGCGCTGCTCGATCCATTTGATCGGCCGGCCGAGCCTGCGCGCGAGCACGAGCGCGAGCGCCTCCTCCGCGTAGACGTTCAGCTTCGACCCGAAACCGCCACCAACCGCCGGCGCGACCACGCGCAGCTTTGCTTCCGGAACGCCGGTGACCATCGAGAGCGTCACCCGCGCGATGTGCGGGACCTGCGTCGAGGACCACATCGTCAGCTCTCCCGTCGCCGGGAACGGCTGGACGATGACGCCGCGCGGCTCGATCGCGTTCGGGATCAGCCTTTGCTGGCGGTAGCGCTCCTTGACAGTGACGTCCGCCTTCGCGAACTCCTCGTCGACCTCTCCGGTCGCGAGGTTCCATGTGTAGCAGCGGTTGGTGCCGAACTCTTCGTGCACGAGCGGGGAGCCGTCCTCGAGCGCCTTCTCGGCGTCGATCACGGTCGGTAGGGGGTCGTAGTCGATCTGGACGAGCTCCGCTGCGTCGCGCGCCTCGCTGCGGCTCTCCGCGATCACAACCGCTACGCCGTCGCCGACGTAGCGCGCTTCGTCGACGGCGAGCGGCCGATGGTTCGGCTGAGCCGTGTCCTCCGTCGGAAGCCACGCACACGGCAGAGAGGCCTGCCACTCGTCCGCGAGCTCATCGCCCGAGAACGCGGCGATGACGCCGCGGTGCGCGAGCGCGCCGTCGACGTTCACCATGGCGATGCGTGCGTGCGCGTAGGGACTGCGAACGACAGCCATCCAGACCATGCCCGGAAGGCTCATGTCGTCCACGAACTTGGCCTGACCCGTCAGCAGGGCCGCGTCTTCTTTGCGGTCGAGCGGCGCGCCGACGACGCGGCCGACCTCGAGTTCCGTGATCGTCGCCATCGTCAGACCTCCACACCTGCGGCCGCCTGGACCGCGCGGACGATGTTCTGGTAGCCGGTGCAGCGACAGAGATTTCCCTCGAGCGCGTGCCGGATCTCCTCCTCGCTGGGATTCGGCGTCTCGTCGAGGAGGCTAACGGCGGCCATGATGAACCCCGGAGTGCAGTAGCCGCACTGGAGGCCGTGCTGCTCATGGAATGCCTCCTGGACGGGGTGCATCGTCCCGTTTGTCGCCAGGCCCTCGATCGTCGTGATCTCGTGGCCGTCCACCTGGACGCCGAGGAGCGTGCAGGACTTCACCGACTCGCCGTCCAGCAGCACCGTGCAGGCGCCGCAACTGGACGTGTCACAGCCGACGTTCGTACCCGTCAGGCCGAGCCGCTCGCGCAGGACGTAGACGAGCAGCTCGCGCGGCTCGAGCTCGAGAATGTGCTCCGCCCCGTTGACCGTAATCGAGACCTGCCCCACGGCAAGCTCCTTTCGGCAAAGGGAAAAACTGAGGGCGAGCATACGCCATCAGTCCTATGCGATGCAGGTGTACAGGACCCTACTCGTGCAGCCGATGAGGGGACGTTTCTGAGCAACGACGGGTTCACCGGCGACACCACCGACTACTGGCGTCTGGCGGCTGGGCTTTTGCGATACAGCTTGTGAGCATGACCGCGGTCGAGGCGGCAGGACCGCTGGCGACCCCGCGGCCGAAGACCGGCCAACCGCTGCGGCCTAACGGGTCGTCTGAGGGCTCACCCGAATCCGCCGCGCTCGCGCTGTTTAGATTCGTCAAGGGAACCCTGCGGGCAAAAGTTGGGCAAAAGTTTTCTGGCTGCGTCGGGGTGCTCGAAGCGAAAAGGCCCTGTTTCCAGGGCCTTTTCCAGTAGCGGGGGCAGGATTTGAACCTGCGACCTCCGGGTTATGAGCCCGGCGAGCTACCTGACTGCTCCACCCCGCGTCGCTTGGGCGAATTATAGCTCGCCGGGCGTGAAAGCCGCTAGCTCGCTGCGAGCCCCGCAGCCGTCAGCGGAAGGCCGTTCGCGGAGCCGAACGCGGCCAATTCTCCGCCCTCACCGACCTTCCAACCGAACACGGTCCCTGTATCGGCATGCAGCGCGTACAGGTACTCCCCGTCCGAGCTGAGTGCCTCGTCGCGAATGCCAGGCGTACCGTCGACTGTGGTGGCCGCGACGGCTTCGCGCAGCTCGAGACTGCCGTCGTCGCCGATCGCATAGGTCGAGATCGTGCCGTCGCCGAAGTTCGTGACGAAGACGGTCCGACCGTCCTTGCCGATCACTGCCCAGCACACCTCACTTCGCGTGCTGCCGACGGCTCCGCTGACCGGCTCGAGCTGCGCCGGCTCGCCCAGCTTGTATGAAGACGCTGAGGCCTTGCCGGCCTGCGCGCCCGCTGCTTCGGCGACGACGAGGATGCCATCCGCACGAACATCGAAGCCGTAGGGCGTGGCGCCGGACGACTCGTGCGTGACCTTGGCCTGCGCACGTCCATCGCCATCGATCGCAAAAACGTGGATCTTGTCCGCTCGGTCGGTCACGAGCAGCATCCGGCCGCCGGGGCTGAACGCGACCTGAGCCGGATCGCTGCCGGCGCTGCGCGTAGAACCTTCGACGGCAGCGAGACGATCGCCCTCCAGCACGAAGCCCGCGACGTTCGGCTCTCCGCCGGTGTTGAGCACATAGACGTGATCGCCGTGCACGGCAACGCTCCGCGGCGTCGAGCCGCCCGACTCCACGCGATCGAGCAGGTCGAGCTTCTCGCCCGCTGCTGAGAACACGGTCACATCGTTGCTGCCCGCGTTCGTGACGAACAACCGACCGGCTTCGAGTGCCACCGAGCTCTGCGAGGGCAGATGCGGCTCGCCGGAGCCCTTCCCACCCGTGAGGTACGAATCGAGGCGTTCGAGCGTGCCGCCCGCGCGGCGCGCGAACGCGACGACGTCGTTGTGATCTGCGTCGTTCGTTTGCACGTAGACGAACCCGCCTGTCATCTCCTTCATTGGAATCTCCCTTCGTCTCCCGATGTCGGAGCTACCGTCCCGCGAGAAGGTCGCCCGTTACAGTCGAGTCGCATGAGCCGTGTTGCGGCCATCGATCTGGGTACGAATTCCACGCGACTCCTCGTCGCGGACGTCGACAACGGACGCATTTCCGACCTCGCTCGCGAGACTCGGATCACGCGCCTCGGCGAGGGTGTCGACGAGCGTCGTCGCCTCCTCCCCGGCCCGATCGCGCGCGTGCGGAACGTCCTCACCGACTTTCGCCGCTCGGCGGAGTCACTCGGTGCGGAGCGAACACTCGCCATCGCGACGAGCGCGGTTCGCGACGCCGAAAACGGCGAGGCGTTCCTCGGCGAGGTCGAGTGGAGCTACGGCTTCGCGACGCGCTTGCTCTCGGGACACGAGGAGGCGTTGCTGACGTTCCGCGGCGTCACGTCGGAGCGGACGCTCGAGCAGGGGACCGTGATCGTGGACATCGGCGGTGGGTCGACCGAGCTGATCGCAGGCGGACGGGACGGGATTCGCTGGCGCGACAGTCTCGACATCGGCTCCGGACGCCTCACCGAGAGGTTCCTGCACTCCGATCCGCCGACGCAGGACGAGCTGGACGCAGCCGCCGCGGCGGTGCGCGCGCTCCTCGCTGAGCGTGTCGCGGACGAGATACGAAGCGACACGAGCTCGGCGATTGGCGTCGCCGGGACGATCACGAGCCTGGCAGCGCTCGCCTTCGGCCTGGACGAATACGACCGCGAACGAGTCCACGGATCGGAGCTGAGCACCGACGCGCTCGAGGAACAGCTTCAGCGTCTGGCGTCGGTCCCGCTGGACGAGCGACGTGGGATGCGTCCGCTCGATCCGGACCGCGCGTCCGTCATCGTCGGTGGCGCGGTCGTAGCGCGCGAGGTGCTCGCGTATTTCGGACTCGACAAGCTGGAGATCAGCGAGCGCGACATCCTCGACGGCGCCGCACTCGCAGCGGCCGAGCTACAGGAACACGAAGAGGGCGCCGTGCCCCCAAGCGCCCACACCTGCTGTTAGACCCGTCTCGAACGGCCGCCTTTGCGTAGCGGTCATTCCTGTCTGACGCTTGACTGAGGAACCGCTCGTCAACGATCGCGGTTGGGCAGAGCTGGAAGAGCGCCGCCGTCGAGAACCGGGACCGACGCTTAAGCGACTTCAGCGATCAATCAGCCGCTGTCCGGTACCGGCGGAGGCTCGTCCTCGGCAAGACGGCGCTGCAGAACGGTCCGTGACAGAATCCCGACGAGCCTGCCGTCCTCGACCACGGGTACGCGCTCGAAGTCGTGCTCCTCCAGGGCGCGGAACGCCTCGTCGAGGTTCATCGACGCGTCGAGCGTGAAGAGCGGAGGCTCCGCGATCTCTCCCAACTTCGTGCCACGCGGATCACGACCGGGTGCTACCACCTGCGACACCAGCGTCTTGCGCGTGATCACGCCGACGAGCTTGTTGTCGTCGACAACAAGGACCGCGCGCACGGCCGGATCCGAGAGCCGCTCGCCCGCCTCCTGGGCGCTCGCAGTGACGTCGAGCGCACCCGGTTCCGGCACCATCGCGTCGCGCACGTGCTGGCTCGTCGACATCAGGGATAAATCCCGCGTGCCTTCAGCGCTGCAGCGACCTCGTTGATCCCCGCGACCAACGCGGCCTGCCGCAGCGTGATCCCCTTCTCTTCCGCGAGTTCCCAGACCCGGTCGAACGCATCGGCGAGCTTGTCCGCCAGGCGCGCGCGAATCTCGTCGCGAGTCCAGAACAGCCGCCCCAGGTCCTGCACCCACTCGAAGTACGAGACGGTGACGCCGCCCGCGTTCGTGAGCACGTCCGGCAGCACCAGGATGCCGCGCTCCCCGAGGATCGCGTCCCCCTCGATCGTCGTCGGCCCGTTGGCACCTTCCGCCACCAGCTTCGCGTCGATCCGCACCGCGTTCTCCGCGGTCAGCTGGCCTTCGAGTGCAGCGAGAACGAGGATGTCGCAGGGCAGCTCGAGCAGCTCGTGGTTCGAGACGTGCTGGACGTCCGGAAAAGCTTCGAGCGTGCCGTGCGCGGCAACCCAGGCGCGCACTGCGTCGAGATCGAGCCCCGACGGCGAGTAGATCCCGCCGGAGATGTCGGAGACGGCCAGGACGGTCGCGCCCTTCGCGACGAGCTCCTGCGCAGCGATCCCGCCGACGTTTCCGAAGCCCTGAACGACGCAGCGCTGCTCCGCGAGGGGCCAGCCGAGCCGCCCGCAAGCACGTTCGATCACCATCACGACGCCTGCGCCCGTGGCCTCGTGTCGGAAGAGCGAGCCGCCGAGCGCGACGGGCTTGCCGGTGACGATCTCCGGCACGGCGTGGCCGACCTGCATCGAGTAGGTGTCCATGATCCACGCCATCGTCTGCTCGTTCGTCGCCATGTCCGGAGCGGGGATGTCCTCTTGCGGCCCGATCACGCCGCGGAGCTCGCTCGTGTAGCGACGGGTCAGCCGCTCCAGTTCCCGCGGGGAGAGCTCACGCGGATTGCAGCGCACTCCTCCCTTGGCGCCGCCGTACGGGAGTCGAAGCAGCGCGCACTTCCACGTCATCCAGACGGCGAGCGCCGTACATTCGCCGAGGGTGACGTGTGGGTCGTAGCGGATCCCGCCCTTCGTCGGGCCGAGCACGCTCGAGTGCTGAACGCGATAGGCAGGAAAGACGTCGACGTGCCCCTCGTCGCGTCGAATCGGAACCGTCACCATCACGGCACGCTCCGGATAGCGCAGTCGTTCCGCGATCGATACGTTCACTTCTGCGTAGGGGATCGCCTGCTCGAACTGCGTCAACGCAGTCCGGAAGAGCGGCGTATCCCACTCGAGCCGCTGCTCTTCGACAGAAAGCTCTTCGAGCTCGGTCACGGTCGGAGTCTAGGCTCGGGAAGTCGTAGAGAGCCCGAGTATCCTGAGAAAGCCGGGGTGGCGAAACTGGTGATACGCGCCCGACTTAAAATCGGGTGTCCCCTACGGGGGCGTGCGGGTTCGAGTCCCGCCCCCGGCACTCTCGGTGCAGGCTCGAGTCCCGCCCCGTGGCTTACTCGCCCGCACGGAAGGCGTAACTCGACGGGATCTTGGCCGGCGGCTTGCCGACGACGAACGCGATCTCCTGGTGCGGCTTGAAGATCAGGGTCTGCGGGTTGCCGGTCTGCAGCTTGCCGTCGAGGTACCACCTCATTCCCGAGTAGCCGCCGATCGAGTGCGAGTCGAGATAGACCGCCCACTCTGAAAAGAACTGGCCGACCGTGAAGTCACGTGCCTTCTGCGCCTCGACGTGAATCACGCCCCTGGCGTCGTGGGTGTGCAACTCCGTCAGCCAGCCCGCGCCGACGTTGATGCCCACGAGCGCCGGGATCTTGACCTTCTTGCCGTTCACGAAGATGTCGATGTGCACGTGGAAGTGGAGGACGAGCCCGTTGTGCCCGGGGAGCGTCGTCAGGTCGAGCGGGGGCAGGCGGTCGGCTAGGTAGCGATACTCGGGTGGCCAGGGCGCCTTCGTCTTGCGGATCCCCGGCAGCGCGTTGTAGTTGGTCTTTGCCGTCTTGTTCGTCGCGCCGCCGCCGCCGCGCGCGACCACGATCCCCACGATCGCGGCTGCGATCAGCGCAGCGACGAGCGCGCCGCCGCCCGCGTACATCCAGGGCGAGCGTTGGGACCCGGCAGAAGGCCGGCGAGTTTCCCGCCGCTGAGGAGCCTGAACGCGCCTCGGAGGGGGCGGTGTGCGCACTTTCTTGGCCACGGCGCGGGCAAGGGTACCGGTGACCAGACTCATCGCGACGGAAGTTCGCAACGTGCGGGTTTTTCCCCGGAAGAGGCCTCTTGACTGCGCCTGTTCAAGCGGCATATGCTCGTGGAGCCAAGGCCGATGAACCCTCGGGTTCGCCGGCTTTGGCGTTTTTTGTGGACCCGTTCGCTTTCACGGATACTGGAAGCTCGAAGCGTGTTCCCAACCAGAGAGTTGGAGGGCCAGATGGGATTTCTCGACAGGCTTCTCGGCCGGGGCAAGAAGGCGGCCGGAGATCTGATGGGCGACGCCTCGATGCGGCGCGAGGGCGCCGCGCAAGAGCGCGAGGGCGCGGCGGAAGACCGGGCCGCCGAACACGAAGCGATGGCTCAGGAACAGCGCAACCAGGCCGCGGAGGCCCACTCGGAGCGCGAGAACACCTGAGAGATCGCGATGGGGCGGCTTCCGGCCGCCCCATCGCGCTCCGTCCGACCTCCCTTCTACCGTTTGTCGGCTCGTGACAGGCGTGATCCTCATCCTTCTGCTCGGCGTCGGGCTCGCAGCGGCCTTGGGCTGGCTGGCGCGTGCGCTCCGCGACCTGCGGACCGACTGGAGCTCGCAGTTGTCCGAGCGGAACGCCGAGGTCGACCGGCGCCTCGTGGGGGTCACCGAAACCATGGACCGCCGGCTCGGCGAGCTGGACACCAAGGTCGACCGCCGGCTCGAGAGCGCATCGCAGACCACGAACAAGATCCACGAGCGCCTCGGGAAGGTGGACGAGGCGACGACGCAGATGCTCGAGCGAGCGAAGGATCTCGCGCGGCTCGAACAGGCCCTCCGGCCGCCGAAGGCGCGCGGGGGCTTCGGCGAGCTCCTGCTCGAAAACCTTCTCCGAGACCGGCTACCGCCTTCGGCCTACGAGATGCAGTACACGTTCGACTCGGGCGAACGCGTCGACGCGATCGTGCGCGCCGATCGGACGATCCCCGTCGACTCGAAGTTCCCGCTCGACAACTACATCCGGCTGGTCGACGCCGAAACGGACGACGAGCGGCAGCTCGCCGAGCGGCAGTTCGGCCGGGACGTCAAGCAGCACATCGACGCGATCGCGGCCAAGTACATTCGGCCCGACGAGGGCACCTATGACTTCGCCTTCATGTACATCCCGGTCGAGGGGGTCTACTACGAGCTGGCGTGCGGCAAGACGGGAGCTCTGCTCTCGTATGCGCACGAGCGGCGGGTCTTCCCCGTCTCGCCGACGACGTTTACCGCGTACCTGCAGGTGATCGCACTCGGTTTGCGCGGCATGCAGATCGAGGAGCACGCGCACGAGGTGATGGCCTACGTCGCCGATCTCCGGCGCGACTTCGACAGGTTCGCAGACGACTTCGACAAGGTCGGAACGCATCTGGGCCATGCGCAGTCCAAATACCACGAGGCAGGCAAGCGGCTCGACAAGTTCGGCACGAAGCTCGAGCGTGCGGTCGAGGAACAAGAAGAGCTCGATGGCGAAACCGTGCTCGAGCTGCCGGGCATCGCGGCCGACGCGGCCTAAGACACCAACTAGAAGCGCAGTAACGCGCCTATGCCCTCGGCGGGCGCGAGGTCCCGGTGGTGGCGGATCGCCCAGACGGCACCGCCGTGCGCAAGGGTCTGGTGCACGGCCAGGTCGAGGCCCGCGTCGGTCGGCTCGAGGCGCGTCCCGTCGAGCGGACAGCTGCCCTCGGACACCTCCGCGCGTCCGCACGCCGGACAACGGAATGCCGGCCGGTCCGCCCCTTCCTGAAAGAGGAGCAGCTCGACACGCGCGTCCGACGCCGCTTCGAGGGTTTGCTCCCAGCCTGAAGCGGCCCGCGCGTTACGCCCGGCCTCCTCGCGCCAGCGGTCGATCACCTCGGCCTCGTCCTTGGCCTCCGCCTCCGCGAGGACCGGCGTCACGGCCTGGAGGATCTCGGCCGGACCGGCCTGCGCCTGTGCCGGTGCCCAACCAACCAGCGCCGCCCGCACCTCGGCCGAGAGCGCATCGGTGAACTCAGAACGCATCTCCTCCGAGCAGACGAGCACGACCTTCGGTGACTGCAGTTGCCGCTTGCTGCGATCGAGCTCTTGAGCAAGCCCCTTCAGGTGTTCCTGGACGAGCTTCTCGATGTGCCGCTGGTAGCGGCTCTGCGACCAGCCGCCCTGGTCGTGTTGCCCGGGCTGTTCGTCGTAGTGCTCGGCGATCTCCTCGAGCCGGCCTGCGCGCAGGCGGTAGAGCTGTCCCTGCTCACGTCCGACCACTGCGACGATCGTCCCGTCCCCGCGGCTCACGAGTGGGACGAGCGGCGCGAGGTAGAAGTCGCGGCCGACTTTTGCACTGTCGCGAACGGGCTGGGGCAACGGGAGCGTCCGCCAGAAGTTGTCGAGCCCAGCCGCAAAGACAGCGAGGCCCTTGGAGCCGTTTCGCTCGAAGTCGTCGTCGAACCAGGTCGCGATCCGCTGGAAGTCGGCCTTCAGGGCGGAGCGCTGCTCGTGGGTGAGGTCGGTCCTGTCGGTCTTGTCCGCGGCGTTCAGCATCGAGTTCATCCGTGTCTGGGCGTCGCCGGCTGTCGGGACCTCGGACGGGTCGAGGTTCAGGCAGAGGCTGATCGCGCAGCCCTTCTCCGCCCGGAATCCGGCCAGCTCCCGCAGGAGCGACCATGTCACCATTCCAGCCATCGCCCGCCCCTACGTACCATGCGCGCGCGGATTCTATGCATCGAGGGGCGCCGACGGCCGCTCGACCCCGGAAGCTTCAGCCGACCGAAATCGTTTAATAGAGAGAAACAGGGAACTATTGGAGGACCATGACTGACAACGACGTTCGCGAGGTGATCATCATCGGAGGGGGCCCGGCCGGTTACACCGCCGCCCTTTACGCTGCCCGCGCGAACCTGAATCCGCTCGTGATCGAGGGCTTCAACTGGGGCGGCCAGCTGATGATCACGAGCGATGTCGAGAACTACCCCGGATACGCCGACGGCGTTCTGGGGCCCGAGATGATGCAGGAATTCCGGCGCCAGGCCGAGCGGTTCGGGACCGACTTCATCACCGACGACGTGACCAAGGTCGAGTTCGGCGAGCGCCCCCACAGGGTGTGGGTTGGGGATGACGAGTACCGCGCCGAGACCGTGATCGTGGCGACCGGAGCCACCGCCCGCCAGCTCGGGCTGGACTCCGAGCGGAAGCTCCAGGGCCGCGGCGTCTCGTACTGCGCGACCTGCGACGCTGCCTTCTTCCCGGACAAGCACGTGGTGGTCGTCGGCGGGGGCGATTCCGCGATGGAGGAAGCGACCTTCCTCGCCCGCTTCGCCGCCAAGGTCACGATCGTGCACCGGCGCGACGAGTTCCGGGCCTCGCAGATCATGGAAGACCGGGCGCGCGCGAACGACAGGATCGACTGGGTAACGAACGCAGTCGTGGACGAGGTCCTCGGAGACCAGCGGGTGACGGGCGTGCGCCTGCGTGACGTCAACACCGACGAGACGTGGGAGCTCGAAGCCGACGGTGTCTTCGCGGCGATCGGACACGATCCGAATACGGCGCTCTTCCTCGACCAGCTCGAGCACGACGAGGCCGGCTATCTGATCACGAAGGCACACTCGACGGAGACGAACGTTCCCGGGGTCTTCGCTGTCGGCGACGTGCAGGACCACGTCTATCGCCAGGCGGTCACCGCAGCCGGGTCCGGCTGTATGGGTGCACTCGACGCGGAGAAATACCTCGCCGCGCTGCAAGGGCACCTGATGGCAGCCGAAGCAGCACCGCGCTCCTAGCTCTAGCCGACACCGCAGCTAGCCTCGGCCGATGGCCGAATGGATCGATCTCATCGATCCGACCCCGGAGGAGCTGCGCGAGAAGCTCCCGCGGGAGATCTACGAATCCGCACTCGAACAGTTGCTGGCGCCAGCAGAGCACGAAGACGAGCCCCGCCCGACGCTTCAGGGTCATGGCGACTATGTGTTCGGCGTCTTTCTCGTCGCTGTAGCCGTTCCCGATGAGGACCGCATCTTCTACCAGGAGGTCGATGTCGTCGTCACGCATGACGTCCTCGTCACGGTGAGCAAGACGCCTCCGGGCGAGCATTTCTACGATCCGCGTCCCGCACGGGACTCGTGCCGCCCGGAGGACAGCGCGGGGATGATGTTCTACCGGCTCGTCGACGACATCGCCGAGCGGTACCTCAATCTGGTCGATGACTTGGATGGGGAGATCGACGAGCTCGAGGACAGCGTCGAGACAGCCCCGGCCGCTCAGACCCGCGATCGGTTGAGCGAGCTTCGCCACGACCTCCTGCACATCCGTCGCACGCTCTCCCCGACTCGCGACGCCGTTCGGCGCATCGTCGACAACGTCGTCGAGGTGGAGGAAGGCGAGGAAGTGTTCCCGCACGACGTCGAGGTGGCCTTCAACAGCGCCTACGACAAGCTCCTCCGGGCGTTCGACGGTCTCGAGCTCTCACGCGATCTCATCGCGAGCGTTCGCGACTACCTGCAGGCGAAGATCGCGAACGACCAGAACGAGGTGATGAAGAAGCTGACGGTTATCGCCTCGGTCCTGCTGCTGCCGACCTTCATCGTCGGGCTCTACGGCCAGAACTTCAAGCACCACTTCCCCGAGCTCGGCTGGCAATGGGGGTACGCCTGGTCCTGGGGGCTGATCGTCGTCACGACGATCGCACAGCTCGTGTTCTTCCGGAGGCGCAGATGGATATGACCCAGCTACCTTGAACGGGTGCCGTACTTCATCTGCCCCAACTGCAAGCAGCGATCCATCGACCACGACCGGCTCCAGGAGATCGACAACGTCCCGGTCGCCTGCGACCGCTGCGGCTTCGGCTTTCTCTTCGAACTGATGGACGACTACTACCCGGCACCCAACACCGGGTTCGTCGTCTGCGACAGGGACGGGCGGATCCTCGCCAGCGGGCGCGGGGTCTTCGAGCTTTCCGGCTACCAGGAGCAGGAGCTCCTGGGGGCCGACCTGGTCGAGCGGCTCGGCCTCGGTGGCTTCGAGGCCGAGCAGAACCCGGCCGCACTCGCCCTCGAATGGGGCGTACGCCGCTTGGGCGAGAAGATCGAGCTCAGGTCACGCGCCGGCCAGCGCAAGGCAGTGATCGCCGACTTCTTCCCGGCCTACGACGACGATGGCGGGCTGCTCGTGGCGATCACACCGCGAAGCTGACGTAGACCAGCGTCAAGTACGGGAAGTCGACGCGACCCCCGAGCCTCTGCGCCACGCGCCGGAGCTGTTCGTCGAGCTCGCGCCGCGCCGGCGCCGGCGCCGCGGCGACGAAGCTGACGGAAGCGATCCGCTCCGCAAGCAGGTCCGCGTCCAGTTGTTGAACGAACGAGAAGCGGCGCTCTTCGAGCGGTCCGAAGAGCTCGCTCTCGCCGAGCTCGCGCGACCACTCCTCCGCATCGGGCCGGTCGGGCGGAATGAAGGGCGCGATCAACCTGCCGATCTCCTGATGCAGCGGAGCGTCCGGGTCGCGGTTGTTCCAGATGAGCGCCACGCCGCCGCCTGGACGAAGCACCCGGTGCAGCTCCGGAAGCGCCACGTCGTGTCGGAACCAGTGGAAGGCCTGTCCAACCGTGATCGCGTCCACGCTGTCGTCGGGAAGCGGTATGTCCTCGGCCGAGCCGCGCAGCGCTTCGGCACCGGGTGCGGCGCGCTCCAACTCCGCACGCATTGCGTCACCCGGCTCGACTGCGATGACACGGGCGCCCGTCTCCAGGAGAGCGCGGGTGAGCTTGCCGGTGCCGGCGCCCAGATCGAGCACGGTGCGTCCCGGGTGCAGGTCGAGCCGATCGGCGATCCAGGCCACGGCCTCGGGCGGGTACCCCGGTCGCGCTCGCTCGTAGACGTCGGCCACGAGCTCGAAGCTGCGGGAGTCCGGATGCTGGAGCTCAGACACGCGAAGACGGGCAGAGGTCGTTCAGCACGCACTCCTCGCACCGTGGCAAGCGCGCGACGCAGACACGGCGGCCGTGCCAGATCAGCAAGTGCGGGAAAGGGCCCCAGTCCTCGTGCGGCACGATCTTCATCAGGTCGCGCTCGATCTTCACTGGATCCTCCTGCTTCGTGAGGCCGAGGCGCTGCGAGAGCCGGCGCACGTGGGTGTCGACGACGATGCCCTGCGGCTCGCCGAGCTCGGCGGCGACGACATTCGCCGTCTTGCGGGCGACGCCGGGCAGGCGGACGAGGTCATCGAGACGGCGGGGAACCTGTCCGTCGAAGTCCGTCAGCAGCATCGCCATCGTGCCTCGCAACGACTTCGCCTTCTGACGGTAGAACCCGGTCGCGAAGATGTCGCGCTCGAGCTCCTCGGGCATAACGGCGAGGTAGTCCTCGGGCTTGCGGTACTTGGCGAAGAGCTTCTCCGTGACTCGATTGACGTTGACGTCGGTCGTCTGCGCGGAAAGCATCACGGCAACGAGGAGCTCGAGCGGGGAGCGGGACTTGAGCGCAATCGTCGCATCCGGGTGCGCCGCCGCGAGGCGGTCGATGATCTCACGGATGCGAGCACGCTTCGGGCCGACGCGCCGGCGCGCCTCCTTGACGAAGCTTCTGGGCACTAGTGCCCCTGCCGGGGATGCTGCCGAGTCTCTGGCTCGTGAGCACCAAGCCAGAGGCCGCACTCGACCGCAGCAAGGCTGGTCTGCCTTGCTAAGGGCGAGGGCGGACTCTGGCGCCGCGTGATCGCGGGCCAGAGGCCGGCGAGTATTGCCGGTAGGGGCACTGGTTTCAGACGGTAGCTAGTGCGTGCTCGGCGTAGCTTGCCGACCGCAGGCGCGGGCCGGCGCAGATGACGTCGAGGGCCGGGCAGCCGGCGCAGATGAACTCACTCGGCGTCGGCCGGAACGCGCCGGCGTTGATCCGAGCGATCGCTTCGCTCAACTCGCCTTCGAGATCCGAGACCTGATCGAGGCGGAAAACGGTCGAGACGACCGCGTCCGGGCGTTCGAGGAAGTGGTAGACGACCTCGACCTCCTGCGCGCCGGCGCGGAAGCAGGCGAGCGCGTAGACGAGGCGCTGGAGCCGGTAGTCGTGCTCGACGATCTCCTCCGGAGTGCCTTCCGAGAGCGAGTTGGTCTTGTAGTCGACGACCACCGCCTGCTCACGCTCGAGCTGAAGCACGTCGAGCCGTCCGTGCAACAGGACACCGTCGTGCTCGAATGCGAACGGGCGCTCGGGCCGCGCACCGGGAAGAGCGGCGACACGCCGCGCGAGCTCCGAGTCGCAGTACGAGCGGACAAACCCGCCGATCCGCTCGAGCTCGTCGTCGGTGACCCGCGGATACCAGGCGCGCACGCGCGCGGCGAGATCGTCCGGCGGTATCGGCTCTTCCAGGCTCACCAGCTCGAGCAGCCGGTGGACGGCGTCGCCGATCTCGGTCGCGGCCAGCCCCGGCGTGCCTGGCACGGCACTTCGCTCGTCGGTCGGTCTCATCCCGACGACACGCTCGGCGTAGTAGCGGTACGAGCAACGCTCGAACAGCGCGAGCGCGCTGAACGACAAGCGGCGGACACGATGAACCGGCGGTGCCGCAATCTCGACGAGCGGTTGCAGCGCCGGCACGAGCGGGGGCAGTGCACCGGCGACGCCGCCTTCGTCGAACAACGCGAGCTGTCCGTCCTCGGGAAACGACTCGACGGTGACTTCCGGCTCTGTCGCGAAGCGGTCGACGCGGAGGATCACGCGGGCGCCCTCGCGCTCGAGCTCCACGGGCTCCGCGCCGGCGCGCTCGATCTCCTCCTTGGCGTCGAGCCGACCGAGCACCCACCCGATCGGCGTCGTGTCGTCAGCCGTCCGTTCGGGATCGATCGACCCGGAGATGATCAGCCGGTCGATCGCACGGGTCATCGCGACGTAGTAGAGGCGGAGTCGCTCCGCTCGGTCCTCTTCCCTTCGCGCTTCCTGGACGGCGTCGTAGGCATACGCGCCACGCGGCTTGCTCGTGATCGGGTCGGCGACGCGGAAGCCGAAGCGCCCGTCGGAGAGAGCCAGGATCTCGTGAGACGCGGGCGGCGCCTTGTCGCGCCCCGCGTCCGCCACGACCACGACCTTGAATTCGAGGCCTTTCGCCGCATGGATCGTCAGCAGCCGGACGGCATCGCCGCCCTCCTCTTCGGCCACCGCTTCCAGCTCACGCGCACCGACGGCCTCCTGGTCGCGCACGAACCGCACGAAGCCTTCAACGTCGGGACCGCGCAGCTCCTCGTACGACCGCGCAAGCCGTGCAAGCTTGCGCAGGTTCGCGTAGCGGCGCCGGCCGTCCCACCGCGCCAGCACAGCGAGGTCGTAGTCGTGCTCGGAGATGATCCGCTCGCACAAGCGTTCGAGGGAAAGCCGCGCCAGAGCCGCGGTCAGGCGGTCGTAGCGCTGGCGAAACGCGCGCAGGAGCTGAGCGTCGCGCTCGGGGAAGGTTGCGGGCAGCTCGCGCTCGAGCGCTACGAACAGCGGGCGCTTCGGCGCCGCGCGCCGCAGCAGGACGAGGCCGTCGTTCGAGATGCCGACGAACGGGGACGCAAGTACGCTCACGAGCGCCTCGTCGTCGTACCTGTTCCGCAGCAGGCGCAGATACGCGAGCAGGTCGACGACCTGTTGCTGCCCGAAGTACCCTCGGCCCGTGCTGCGATAGGTCGTGACGCCGAGCGCACGCAGCTCCTCCTCGTACCACTCTGCGTCCGTCCCGGCCGCGAACAGCAGGACGATCTCCCCCGGAGCGGCGTCGCCGGCGGCGATGAGATCGCGGATACGCCTTGCGATCGCACGCGCCTCGCCGCGCCGCCAGTGCACGTCGGTTCCGGAGTAGGTCGATTTATCGGTGACGAGCAGCTCCACCGGAGCACCGAAGACGGGGTCCGGGAAGTCGCCCGACGCTGCCAGCGGCTGAAACTCGTCGCCGAAGTCGGCGCCGAAGAGGTGGTTGACGACCGCGAGCACCTCGGGGCGTGAGCGGTAGTTCATCGTCAGTGGGAGCACGCCGTCACCGGCTTGCTCGCGCCGTTCGCGGAAGACCTGCACGTCCGCATGGCGGAAGCCATAGATCGACTGGAACTCGTCGCCGACGAAGAAACGTTCGTGATCACCCGACCCACCGGAGAGGAGATCGATCAGCTCGCACTGCAGCCGGTTCGTGTCCTGGAACTCGTCGACCATGATCGAACGGAAGCGCAGCTGCTCTCGCTCTCGGATCGCCTTGTCGTCCCGCAGAAGATCGCGCGCGCGCAGCTGCAGGTCCTCGAAGTCGAGTGCGGATTCGCGGTCCTTTCCCTCCTGATACGCGGCGGCGAAGCCGGCGAGCAGCTCCTGCAGCAGATCGCGGTCGGCCGCCGCGAGCTCGTCCAGCGCGGTCTGCTCCAAGCGGCGGCGTGCCTCCTCGTAGGTTGCCGCGCGCTCGCCTCGCAACCTCAGGTCGCCGAGGTCGAAGAGGCGATCCGCCGTCGCGTCCGGCTCGAGGTAGGCGAGCGCCCGCCTCGCCGTCTCGCGTTGCGCGTCGCCGGAGCCGCCGTCTTCGGTCAGGCACCGCGCAGCCTCCCGGAACTCGTCGACTCGCGCGGCGAGGCCGGGATGCTCGCCGAGCTCGAGCATGAGCTCGCGGCCGGCCGAACGGAGCGTCTCGTAGACGCCGGTGAGCATGCGGCGCAGGCCGTCCGCTCCGTACACGGCGAGCAGCCGAAGCCGCGCCGGGTCGTCCGTTGCGCAGAAGGCCGAAAGAGCGGCGGCGAACGCCTCACCACGGAGGACGCGCCCCTGGCTCTCGTCGAGCACGCGAAACCGCGGGTCGACACCGGCTGCGAACGGATGGGAGCGCAGCAATCGGTGACAGAAGCCGTGAATCGTCGAGATCCACGCTCCGTCCAGCTCGCGCGCGAGGTCCGGGCGTCCGCGCTCGACCAGTCCGGCACGGATCCGGCTCCGTAGCTCGCCCGCCGCCTTCTCGGTGTACGTGATCACGAGGATCGACTCGACGTCGATTCCCGCGTCGCACACCGCACGGGCGAAACGCTCGACGAGGACCTTCGTCTTACCCGTGCCCGCGCCTGCAGAGACGAACACGAGCCCGTGCGCCTCGACCGCGCGCAGCTGTTCGGGGTTGAGATTCATGCTCTTCTGATCCGGCACATCGACCAGAGCTCACACCAGGTCGGACAGTCGCCGCCCTTGGGATCGTGCTTCACGTCGCCCGTGCGGATCCGTTCGACGATCTCGACGGCGAGCTCGCGCGCTCCTTCGACCTTGCCCCAGAACTCGTCCTCCGGCAGATAGTCGTTCTTCGCGAAGCCGGGGATGCCGTCCTCGCGCGCGTCCGCGCGGAGCAGCCCGCGTGCCCTGCGCTCGCCGGAGAGCGGGCGATAGAGACCGCCCAGCGGCTCGACGCCGACGAGGTCGCGCAGCACGAGCATGTACAGCGGAATCTGGAGACGCTTCTCGGACTCGATCTGCTGCGCCGAGTGCGCGTGCTTGCCCGCCTTGTAGTCCTGGACGATTCCGCGTGCGCTGAACGGGTCGACGTCGATGCGATCGATCTTTCCCGAGAGGGTCATGCCTGCGGCAAGCTCGAGGCCGCGCTGGAGCTCGGGGGCAGACCGCTCGGATCCGAACAGCACCTCGAATCGGCGCGGAACGAGCGGCATGTCCGCGGCCGCCTCCTCGCGGACGAACGCCTCGAGATCTCGCCAGAGACCGTGTCGAAGCTCGCGCTGCTGCAGGTCGGTGAGCTCGAGGCGCACGCCCTGCACCGCATCGTCCAGGCATCGCCGCAGGAAAGCGACCGCGTCCTCGACGCGATCCTGTTCGACCCGATCCGTGCCGAGCTCTTTCGGCAGCCCGGAGTAGAAGCGGAAGAGCACCTGATGGGCGACCGACCCACGCAGGCGTGCATCGACGCGCGCGTCGATGCTCTTCGGATCGATCAGGCGCTCGAGGAACCAGATCGAGGAACAGTCCGCGAACCGCTCCAGCTCAGTGACGCCGAAGGTCGTCTTCGCTGCCAATTCGGCGAGAACCTGGGGATGCGTCAGCCGCGTCGGCCGGTCGAACGCACGCAGGGCGCGGGCGAGCCGGCGATCCCAACCGTTCGCCGTTGCAATTGCGTCGGCCGTCACGCCGTCGTCGGCGGCACGAATGGCGACCGCCCGCAGACGTTCCCTGTCCGTCGGTGCCTCTTCCAGCGGCCATGTGAGCGCGGACAGCGGGCGGCGGCGCGTCCAACGCGCGACGTCGTCCTTTGGAAAGACGGCCTGCAGCTCGTCCCAGAACGGGCTCGGCTCCCTGGGGCTGCCCTCGTCCGTCGCGGCCTCGCGCACGAGATAGAGCCGCCTGCTCGCGCGTGTGCACGCGGTGTAGAAGAGGTAGCGGTCGCGTGCGACTTGATCCGGTCGCGTCAGCCGGGCGCGCGAGCGCTCGTCGAGATCGCGGCGTGCGTCGTCGCCGAGGAACGGCGACTCGTGACCGCGGCGCGGGAGACTTCCCTCCTCCAGCCCGAGGAGGAACACCACCTCGAATCTGCGGGTGCGCGCCCGCAGGAGGTCGAGCACAGCGACCCGTCCGGCTTCGGCGGTGGATGAGCGACGCACTTCCGCGCGCTCCACCGCCGAGAACACCTCTTCGATCGAGAGGGGGCCCTCGAGCTCGCTCCAGCCCCGCAGCTCTTCGACCAACCGCATCACTGCCTCGTGTGCGCGAATGTCCTGGCGCGAGAGCTCGCCCACCGGCGGCGACTCGAGCCCGTACGCGGCGCGCAACATGAACGTCGCGAGCCCGGCGACCGCGTCGAGTGGCGAGGGCGCAGATCGGAGCGCCTCGAGGACCGCCAACGGCTGGCCGTCGCGCAGCCTGATCGTCTCTTCTTCGACGCGCTCGGGCGAATCGACGGCGCGTCCGCGGAGGCGTCCTTCGAGGAAGTCCACGTTCTGCCGCGTGAAGCTCGAGTAGGGCGAGCGCAGGAACGCATAGAGATCGCCGCGGCCCCCGCCGAGCCACGCAAATCGAAGGAGGCTCGACAGCGCCTGGCCGTATGGCGTCCTGTCGAAAGGTGCATAAGCCTCGAGCGCGTAGGGAACTCCGAGCGTGCCGAGCGCGGTCTCGAGCGGTGCCTGCCAACGCTCGAGCGACGGGCAGACGATTCCGATCTCGTCCGCGGCAACGCCGGACCTCAGAAGCGAAAGGAGCTCTTCGCCGACGAGCTCCAGCGCCCCGCGCTTGCCGGCGCTCTCGAAGAAGCGGATCGCGCCTTCGATCGGCGGCGGTTGCAGCACGGTCTCCGCGAAAAGCGTTCGCTCGAGATGCGCGAGCGCCGGCTCCGCAACCTGATCGAAGGCCGGGGGCAACTCCTCGATGCGACCGTCGGCCAGTCCGGTCAGGTCGTCCATCG
>VAXG01000077.1 GCA_005883355.1 Actinomycetota bacterium
TCGCCGCCGACAACGTCGGCAACTCCACCAACTCCAGCGCCAGCAACACCGCCAAGATCGATACGAGCGCGCCCTCCACGCCGACGCTCGCTTTCGCCGGCCTCTCCAGCAACGCCTACTACGACGGTGCCGGCACCTTCTGGTTCCGCCCCTCCGCCGGCGGCACCGTCACCGTCACCGCGCTCTCCAGCGACAGCGAAAGCGGAATCGGCAGCTACACCTTCGGCACCCTCAACTCCAACGGCGGCAGCAACTGGGGCGGCAGCCAGACCGGCGACCACTTCGACTACACCTTCAACGCCAGCACCACCGCACCCACCACCTCCCGCACCGTCAACAGCACCAACGGCGCCGCCAGCAACAGCGCCAACGCCAGCTACAGCATCAACGCCGACACCACCGGCCCCTCGGTGCCCGCACCCACCGTCACCGCCGGCTACTACACCTCGCTCTCGGTGCCGGTCAGCCTCGGCTCGGTCACCGACACCGGCGGCTCCGGCCCCAACGCCTCCACCTACGTCGTCCAGCGCGACGCGATCGGGCTCTCGGGCGGCAACTGCAGCGCCTTCACCAACAGCTGGGCAACCATCACCCTCAGCGGCGGCAACGACACCACCGTCACCAACGGCAACTGCTACCGCTACCGCGAAGTCGCCGCCGACAACGTCGGCAACTCCACCAACTCCAGCACCAGCAACACCGCCAAGATCGACGCTCAGAATCCGACCAACTCGCTCACGACCAGCAGCGCCTCCCCGGTGGGCTCCGTGTACAGGAGCGGCGCCACAATCTATTACCGAGGCTCCGTCGCGGGCTCTTTCACGCTCACGAACGCGGTCAGCGACGGCGAGTCCGGCCCGGGCTCGTCGGCGACGGCGGCGCTGGGAGGTACGACGAGCGGCTGGTCGCACACACCGTCGACCGTGTCGACTCCGAGCGGCGGGCCATACGACTCGAACACCTTCAATTGGAGCGCCGGCACAACCAGCTCGCCGACCGAGGTCGTAACCGGCGCCGACACGGCGGGCAACACGACCGCCTCTGCGACGCTCACGTTCACGAACGACTCCGCCCCGCCTTCAGGCGGAGCGCTGACCGTCAACAGCGTTGCGGCAACGGGTGCCACGCCGGTGAGCTATGACACCGACGGGTCGTTCGCGATCGACGTTCGCACCGACTATTCCGAGGGAGGCGGCGAGTCGGGCCTTGCGTCGTCCAGTCTCGTGCGCACGAGCGCGTCCTTCTCTTCAGCGGACACGTGCGGTGCGTTCGGTTCACCCGTCACGCTGGGTGGCAACCCGAGCCAGAGCGGGCTCACCACCGGCTGCTACAAGTACAGCCTGACGGGCACGGACAACGTCGGCAACGCTACGTCGGTCGCGACGATCGTCAAAGTCGATACCGACAACCCGGTGGTGTCGCTGACCGATCCCGGCACTCCGCTGGCCGGAACGATCGCACTCGACGCCACGGCTTCGGATGCGTCGACGGGGATTCAGCAGGTTGTCTTCCAGCGAGCGCCGGCGGGCGGATCGACCTGGACGACGATCGGCACGGACGGCACAGCGCCCTTCACCGCGAGTTGGGACAGCACAGGCGTCTCGGACGGCCTGTACGACGTCCGCGCCATCGCCACCGACACTGCCGGCAATACCAACACCAGTACGGTCACGAACCGCCGGGTGGACAACACTGCTCCGGACACGACGATCGACTCGAGCCCGTCGAGCCCGTCGAACGACGGCACTCCCACGCTGGCCTTCAGCTCTTCCGAATCGGGCTCGACGTTCCAGTGCCGCCTCGACGCCGGCAGCTGGTCGGCTTGCACCAGCCCCCACACGGTCTCGCCTGCGCTCGCCGAGGGCAGTCACACGTTCGACGTTCGGGCCACGGATGCTGCCGGCAATACGGACGGCTCTCCGGCGACCCGTACCTGGACTGTCGACCTGACGGCACCAAATACGACCATCGACTCGAGTCCTGCGAGCCCGTCGGGCAACACCACCCCCACCTTCACGTTCAGCTCCTCGGAGGGCGGTTCGACCTTCGAGTGCCGAACGGACGGCGGAAGCTGGACTGCCTGCACGTCGCCCGACACGATCTCGCCTGCGCTCGGCGAGGGCAGCCATAGCTTCGATGTGCGCGCAACCGATCAGGCCGGCAACACCGACACCTCTCCGGCGAGCCACAGCTGGATCATCGACACAGGCCCGCCGAACACAACGATCGATACCAGCCCCGGCAGCCCGTCGGGCGACGCCACGCCCACCTTCACGTTCAGCTCGAACGAGTCCGGCTCGACGTTCGAGTGCCGGATCGACGGCGGCGGCTGGAGCTCGTGCTCGAGCCCACACACCCTTTCCGCGCTCGGCGAAGGGAGTCACATCTTCGACGTGCGCGCAACCGATGTCGCCGCCAACACCGATCCCACTCCGGCGAGCTACACATGGGCCGTCGATCTGACGGCTCCCAATACCACCATCGATTCGGCGCCGGGCGATCCGTCGAACGACGCAACCCCGAGCTTCTCGTTCAGCGCCTCTGAGCCCGGCTCCACTTTCGAGTGCCAGATCGACGGCGGCGGCTGGAGCTCGTGTTCGAGCCCACACACCCTGTCCGCGCTCGGCGCAGGCAGCCACAGCTTCCAGGTGCGCGCCACCGACCAGGCAGGCAACACCGACGCAACTCCGGCCAGTTCAACCTGGACGATCGACCTGACGGCCCCCGACACGACGATCGACTCCGGTCCGCCGAATCCTTCCGGTAACACGACGCCGACGTTCACCTTCAGCTCCACCGAGACCGGCTCGACGTTCGAGTGCCGGATCGACGGCGGCGGCTGGTCGGCTTGCGCGAGCCCCGACACGATCTCGCCTGCCTTGGCCCAGGGAAGTCACACCTTCGACGTACGGGCAGTCGATGCGGCTGGGAATGCCGACGGCAGCCCGGCCAGCCACACATGGATCATCGACACGGGTGCACCGACCGTGACGATCACGGATCCCACGACCTACCTCAACGGCTCCGATCCCAATAACTACGTCGTGACGGCATCGACGCCAGATAGCGACGTGGCGCGGGTCGACTTCTTCGAATGCTCGGACGAGAGCGCGAGTTGCGGGACCGGCTCGTGGATTCAGTTTGGTACGGACAGCAGCTCTCCGTACTCGGCAACCTGGTCGACGCCCGCCTTCGACGGACTGAAGGCGATCCGGGCAGTTGCCGTCGACGCGGCGAGCAATACCGGCCAACACGTCCAGAACATCACGATCGACCGCACAGCGCCGACCGGCGTGACCGTCGGCTACCCGAACGGGTACGTCGTCGGGTCCTACGCGATCACGACGAGCAACGGGTCTGACCCCGACGTGAACGCGTCGACCGGTTCGCTCCAGCGTGAGACCGGCAACCTCGCGAACAACGCCTGCTCGTCGTACGGGGCCTGGGTCGCCGCGACAACGACGGACACTCTGGCGTCCGGCAAGTGCGCGGCGTATCGCTACAGCGTGCGCGACAACGCCGGCAATCTCGCCGTGGCGACATCCTCCAACGAGACGAAGTCGGATACGAGCGCACCGACCTCGGCTCTCAACGATCCGGGCGCAAACCTGCGCCAGACGATCACGCTGAGCGCAAACGCGAGCGACACGGACGGCTCCGGCGTCGACTCGGTCGCGTTCCAGCGCCGACCCGCCGGTGGCGGCTCGTGGACGACGATCGCTGCGGACGGCTCCTCCCCCTACTCCGTCTCCTTCGACACGACGAGCCTCGGCGACGGCCTCTACGACTTCCGCTCGGTCGCGACCGACACCGCCGGGAACGGCGAGGCATCCCCGACTGTCGTCGCCAACCGCCGCATCGACAACACGGCGCCGAGCGCCACGATGGTGAGCCCCGGCAATCCTGTCGGCGGAACGGTAACCCTGACCTCGAACACGAACGACACCGGCGGTTCCGGCGTCGCGACCGTCGCCTACGAAATCGCGCCGAACGGCGGCAGCTTCAACAGCCAGCCCGCGTCCTGGGACACGACGCTCGCCTCCGACGGCCTCTACGATCTGCGCGTCCTCGCGACCGACGTTGCCGGCAACACGACGACCTCGCCCACCGTCACGACGCGTGTCGACAACACCCCGCCTGCGCTCACCTTCTCGAGCCCTGTCACCGGGACGATCGTCAGCGGCACGGTCAACCTGGTCGGAAGCGCTAGCGACGCCTCGCCTGCGAGCCCACTCGTCACCTTCGCCTACAAGCTGCACAGCGATCCGCCGAGCGCTTACGCGGCGACCGGGTCCTCCTGGAACACGGCAACCCTGCCGGCCGGTGACGGGCTCTACGATCTCCGGGCGCGCGCCACCGACGACGCAAGCAACGCCGCCAGCATCGAGAACACGAGTATCCTCGTCGACAACGCGCCGCCGACCGTCTCGATCACGGCGCCGGCCGCGGCAATCAACGGCTCGCTTCCGAGCCCGACCACGTTCGCCGCCAATGCGAGCGATCCGGCGGGCAGCGGCGTGGCTCAGGTTCAGTTCTTCGAGTGTTCGGACCAGAGCAACGACTGCGCGACCGGCATCTGGAGCCCGCTCGGAACGGTCCCGGCGCCGGGGCCCTACAGCGTCTCCTGGTCGATCCCGGCGGCCGACGGCAACCACGCGCTCGCAGCGGTTGCGACCGACAACGCGGGCCATCCGGCCACCGCGATCAGGAACGTCAACGTCGACCGCACGGCGCCGAGCACGACCATCCTGACCAAGCCTTCGGATCCGTCCAACGCCGCGATTCCGTCGTTCACGTTCGACTCGAGCGAGGCCGGCTCGTCCTTCGAGTGCAGGGTCGACGGCGGATCGTTTGCGCCGTGCACCAGCCCGCACAACGTCACGGGCATCGCCGACAACAACCACACCTTCGAGGTGCGCGCGACCGACCCGGCCGGCAACACGGACGCGACGCCCGCTACGTGGACGTGGCATCGCGACACGAGCGATCCCACCGGCACGCTGAACAATCCGGGGGCCAACATCCGGCAGACGGCCACCCTCACCTCGACCGAGACGGACCCACCGGCAAACGGCTATGCGTCGGGGCTGCAGTCGGTCGCCTACGAGTATTCCGCCGACGGAACGACGTGGGCTCCGATCGGCACCCTCAACTCCGCGCCGTTCGACACGATCCTGTGGAACACCGCGGGAGTCGCCGACGGCGTCTATCAGCTCCGCATGGTCGTGCGCGACGTGGCCGGTAACACCACCACGTCGTCCGCAGCGGTGCCGAACGTTCGCATCGACAACACGGTGCCGACGACGAGCCAGAACGACCCCGGCCAGTACCTCCGCACGACGAAGACGCTCACCGGGTCGGCCGCCGACTCCGGCTCCGGCATCGATCACGTCGACTTCCAGCGCGCACCGACGGGCAGCGGATCGTGGACGACGATCGCGACCGACTCCACCCCCGCCGACGGCTTCCAGGCCGGCTTCGACACGACGAGCGTCGCCGACGGGCATTACGACTTCCGGACGGTCGCATACGACGTCGCCGGAAACCAGGCGGCCGCGACAGCGGTCACCGACCGGCTCGTCGACAATACGGTGCCGACCGCGACCATCAACAGTCCTGGTCCGTACCTGCGCGGCGCCGTCAACCTCACGTCTTCCACCGGCGATCCGGGCGGAGCGAACGCCTCCGGCGTCGTGACCGTCGCCTACGAGTACTCGACGAACGGCGGCGGCACCTGGCAGTCGACCGGTGCCAGCTTCAACTCCAACTCGGTTCCCGACGGGAACGTCGACCTCCACGTCGTGGCCACCGATGCGGCAGGCAACACGACGACCTCGGCAGCGGTCACGAGCCTCGCGGACAACACGAAGCCCGCCACGACGGACAACGCTCCGAGCGGCTGGCAGTCGAGCCCGGTCATCGTCACGCTCACTCCGAGCGACGGCGGTTCCGGCGTCAACGTCACGGAGTACAGCGTGGACGGCAATCCGACGTACACCACAGGAACGAGCGTCTCGATTCCGGCCCCGGCCGACGGCTCGAATGACGGTGCACATACGATCGCCTACTTCTCGGCGGACAACGCCGGCAACATCGAGACGATCAAGAGCGCGACCGTTCTGATCGACGCGACGCCGCCGGCCTGCCCGTCCTGCTCGGCTGCTGACTACCTGCGGGGAACGGTCACGCTCAGCGCGGATCCAAGCAGCGGCGGGTCAGGGATCAAATCCGTCGCATTCGAGTACACGGATGCAGGCGGCTCGACCTGGCTGCCGATCGGCACCGACACCACGGGCCCCGGGCCGTACACGGCGGACTGGGACACGACGGCCGTGCCTGACGGCCACTACGACCTGCGCATCCAGATCACCGACAATGCGAACAACGTCACCACGACGAGCCTGCCGGACAAGGTCGTCGACAACACAGCGCCCAATGTCGCGCTCGTCGGCGCGCCTACCGAGGGCCAACTGGTCTCGGGGACGATCGCGATCGCCGCATCGGCATCCGACGCAACCTCGCCGATCGCCTCGGTCAGGTTCTTCGTGCGCGGCTCGCTCCTTGGCGCCGACACAACCGCACCGTTCTCGCTCATCTGGGACACGACGACGGGCGCCGACGGCGCCGCGACGATCCAGGTCGAGGTTGAGGACATGGCCGGGAACACGACGACCTCGCCGTTGCGGAACGTTTCCGTCGACAACGTCTCGCCCACGCCGACCCTTGCGGATCCGGGGCAGTACCTCAACGGCACCGTGTCGCTGTCGGCCTCGTCCGACCCGGATACGACCCAGGTCGACTTCGAGCGGCGGCCTGCCGGTGGCGGCTCCTGGGTGACGATCGCCAGCGACACGACGACGCCATGGGGCACCGCGCTCGACACCACCTCTCTGGCCGACGGGCTTTACGACTTCCGCGCGGTCGCAACCGACCAGACCGGCCATACAGGCACGAGCCCCATCCGCTCGAACCTCCGCGTCGACAACACGTTGCCTGCGGGATCGCTGACAACGCCTGCGAGCGGCGCCACCGTCGGCGGGACGAGCGTCGCACTCAGCGGCTCGTACTCCGACGGCGGCTCCGGCGTCGCCTCGGTGCGCTACGAGCTCCGGCCGACCGGCGGCGGCTCGTGGGCCACGATCGCGTCTTCGGCGAGTGCCCCGTTCGGCGCGAGCTGGGATGCGACGACGGTCTCGTCGGGCAGCTACGACATGCAGCCGGTCATCACGGACCGCGCCGGCAATACCTTCACCGGCGCGATGCACACGATCACGGTCGACGTGAGTGCGCCGACCGTGGTCCTCACGAATCCGGGTGCGATGATCTCCGGCTCGGTCACGCTCAACGCCACGGTCAGCGGCTCGGGCGCAACGCAGGTCGCGTTTGCAGCCACACCCGCCGGCGGCGCCTCCTGGTCGTCGCTCGGGACGGACACGAGTGCGCCGTGGAGCACGACGGTCGACACGCTGCAGCTCCAGGACGGTGTCTACGACCTACGTGCAACCGTCTCGGACAACCTCGGCAACACGTCCTTCGACACTGTCTCCGGGATCAGGATCGACAACACGGCCCCGCGCGTCGTCTCGTCGACGCCCGGCGAAGGCACGACGGTGCCCTCGGCCAACGCCATCGGCCTCGTCACGAGCGAGGATGCGACGCCTCTCGGCGTGACACTCGACGGCAAGGCCACCGTCGCACCGGTCGTGAGCGGGACTCACATCGACTATGGCACCGGCCCACTCGGCCCCGGGGCGCACACGCTTGCAGGCGAGCTCCAGGACTCGTCCGGCAAGAGGGCGCCGTTCCGCGTCCACTTCACCGTGTGGACCGCGTCGAGCTCGGTCGCCCCGCCGGTCGACAAGAACACGACTGCGAGCTCGGCGACAACCGTGGAATCGGCAGACGGCTGGGCCTCGGCGACGATGCCGGCGAGCAACTGGTCGTCGTCGACCGGAGACTGGCTCGTCATCCGGATCACCCCGACGGCTGCGCCCACGGGCCTGACGAACGGCTTCGGCGCGGGACCGATCGCGGTGGACGTCACCGCGCGCTGGGCGCTTGCAGGCACCGAGGTCCATCAGTTCAACCGGGCGATCAGCATCCTGCTTCGTTCAACCGAGAAGGGCCTCGTCCCCGCAACGTTCGAGAACGGTCACTGGCGCGTCCTCGCACGCGTCCCGTCCGCGGGCACGCTGCCCACCGGCTGGGAAGACGGCTTCTACACGGACGCTTCAGGGTTCCACGTGCTGACGACCCACCTCTCGTTGTTTGCGCTCCTGCGCGACCTCGAGGCACCGAACCCGCCGCAGAACGTGCGCGGCTACCTCGGCCCGACGGGTCTGACCCTGCGCTGGACGCCGGGCTCCGACAACAGCGGCACCTACGACTTCGTCACGGTGTTCTCCAACTCGACCGACGCCGGGCACTTCGGTGTCGACTACAACGCCGACACCATCGGCGGCTGGTCGCCCGGCGACACGCGCATCTTCCGATTGAAGGAGACCGATCTGGCGGGGAACGAGAGCACTCTGACGCCGGCGCTTCGCCCGGTGCCGTCGCTGATCGGCAAGACGCCCGACCAGGTCGCAGCATTGCTGGCCCAGCTCGGCCTCGAGGTCGGCACCATCACGATCGGCGGCACTGGCCCGGCAGGCACGATCACCGGCCCGGCAGGCCTTGTCCTCGCACAGGAGGGCTCCGCCATCGATCTGACCGTCGCGCCCGGCGGCGGACTGACGCGACTCGTGTTGAAGGTGACGACGGCGCCGAGGGCCAAGCCGGCCGTGCGGAAGAGCATCGCCGCTCGGGTCTCGTTGACTCGTGCCTCCCGCGTGACGGCGGAGCTCTTCAGCCCGCGGCGCGTCAAGCTGTACACGTGGCGCTTCTCGCTCCGGGCAGGCCGCTCGATCGTCAGGCTGCGCCTCCCGCCGCAGGTGCGCCGCCCCGGTGTCTACACGATGCGCTGGACCGCGCGCTCGGGTCGCGAGGCGATCTCACGCAAGATCACGATCCGCCTGATGGGCACGCGTAACGTGACCACCGTCCCGGCTCGAGTCGTGCTGGCGGGGCCCGCCGCCCGCGGCATCAACGGGACATTCCCGACTCAGAAGCCGAAACTCATCACGGCTTCCGGCATCGAGCCGACCTTCGACGCTGCTGCCAGCCGGCGTACCAACGTGCGCGTGATCGTGGTCGACGTCGACGCGTTCGGGGTCTCCCTCATCCGAGATCTACACGCCGTCTTCCCAGCGACGAAGATCGTCGCGCTCACGTCGGGCCCGAGACAGATGGCGGCTTCGCTCAAGGCGGGCGCGGCGATCGCGCTGCCCCGTTCGACACCCGCGTCAACGCTCGGCCGCCTGATCCAGAGACTGCTGGCGAAGCGCTCCAGCCCGGTCAAGTAGACGGGCCAGTCGCACCGAACGCGTTCAACCGCCGGGTTTCCAGAGCGGTTCGTCGCGACCGGCGGCGGCGTTCGCGGCCCGCGCTGCGATGAACAGGAAGTCCGACAGCCTGTTGAGGTAGGCGAGCACAAGCGGGTTGATCCCGTTTTCCTCGTTGGCCGTCAGCGCATCGCGCTCGGCGCGGCGGCAGGTCGTCCGCGCGACCTGCAGACGGGCGGCCGCCTCGGTACCGCCGGGTAGGACGAAGCTCTTCAGCATCGGCAGTTCGGCGTTGAACTCGTCGCAAAGCTGTTCGAGCCGATCCACTGCGGACTGGTCCACGCGGAGCCGGTCGGTCACGCCGAACGGAACGGAGAGATCCGCGCCGACGTCGAAGAGATCGTTCTGGATCCGGCCGAGCGGTGCGCGAAGACGCTCCGGGAGGCTTGGGTTCGCGAGGACGACCCCCAGCGCTGCGTTCAACTCGTCGACGGTCCCGAATGCGCCGATACGGCGGTCGAGCTTCGGCACCCGCGAGCCGTCGCCGAGCGACGTCTCCCCCGCGTCGCCTGCACGAGTGTAGATCCGGGTGAGCCGAACGGGCTCGTCACGCCGTCGAGAGCTCAAGCGAGCCTCGGCAAAATAGGCACGAACCTGGCACAGGTACGTGCGCCGAAAGGCGGTATCGTCGCTCGCAGAGGGTGGTGGGTGATAACCCCCACCCGGGTGGGGCTATGTACGCGCGTGTACAACAAGAGGCAACCCATCGTCAGCGAACCACCAGCGATCGTTCGGTCATGCCGAGGATGCTGCGGGCGATCACGAGACGCTGGATCTCGCTGGTGCCTTCATAGATCTCGGTGATCTTCGCGTCGCGGTAATAGCGCTCCACCGGAAACTCCTTCGTGTAGCCGTACCCGCCCAGGATCTGGATCGCCTCCGCCGTCTGCCGCCTGGCCATCTCCGACGCGAACAGCTTCGCCTTCGCACCTTCTTCCGTATGCCGGCGGCCCTGCTGCTTCAGCCACGCCGCGCGGTACACGAGCAGACGCGTCGCGTCGATCTCCATCGACATGTCCGCGAGCTTGTGCTGAATTGCCTGGAAGTCGCCGATGCGATGCCCGAACGCGCGCCGCTCCGCGGCGTACTCTCGCGCAACCTCGTAGCCGGCCTGCGCGATCCCGAGTGCCTGGGCCGCAATGCCGATGCGCCCACCGTCGAGGGTCCCCATGGCGACGCGGAAACCGCGGTTCTCCTCGTGGAGCAACCGGTCTCGACCGATCCGCGCGCCCTCGACGACGATGTCGTTCGTCGCGGAAGAGTTGAGGCCGAGCTTCTCCTCGTCCCGGGTCACACGCACGTGTTCCGCGTCGAGGATGAACGCGCTCACACCCCTGGCCCCTGCGATCTCGGGATCGGTGCGTGCAAACAGGATGAACGTCCCCGCGTGCCGGCCGTTCGTAATCCATTGCTTCGCCCCGGTGATCGTCCAGCCGTCACCGGCGGCTTCGGCCCTGGTGCGGAGCGCGCCGGCGTCGGAACCGGCCTCGGCTTCGGTGAGTGCGAACGCACCCAGTTGCTCGCCGCGTGCCAGGGGCGGCACGAAACGGGACTTCTGCTCGTCGGTCCCGTACGCCAGGAGGGGTAGCGTCGCCGCGCTCGTATGTACCGCAACGGTCACCCCGACGCCGGCGTCCGCGCGCGACAGCTCCTCGAGCACCAGGATGTACGAGAGAAAGTCTGCGCCTCCTCCCCCGTACTCCTCCGGCACGCAAACACCCATCAAGCCCAACTCCGCAAGCCGACCGTACAGCTCGCGGGGAAAATGGTGCTCCCGATCCCATTCGGCTGCGTGCGGATCGATCTCGGCTCGCGCGAACTCACGCGTCAGTGCCTGAATCTCGCGTTGGTCCTGCGTTAGGTCGAAGTCCACGTCGCAGGCGATGATACGTGGCGCCTTTCAGGCCTCCGGACCCGACGAGACAGGCTAGGCAGCGGCGAGATCGCGGCGGATCTCCCGCAGCGTGGGGTCGATCGTGACGAAGGCGTCGACGACGTCGGGATCGAACTGTCGTTTGCGCTGTTCGAGGATCTCCGCATGGGCCGCATTCCAGCTCATGGCGCGGCGATAAGGCCGATGGCTCGTCATCGCGTCGAGCGCGTCGGCGACGGCGAAGATGCGCGCACCGAGAGGGATCTCGTCGCGGACGAGGCCGTCCGGATATCCGCGCCCGTCCCAGCGTTCGTGGTGGGAGCGAACGATCTTGAGTCCGTCGCCCTTGAGGAAGACGACACCCGAGAGCATCGCCTCGCCTAGGACGGTGTGCGTCTCCATCTTGCGCCGCTCCGCCAAGCTGAGAGGGCCGGGCTTCAGGAGGATCCCGTCCGGGATCCCGATCTTGCCGACATCGTGAAGGAGGAAGCCGTATGCCGTGCTCTCGTTACGTACCACCGCCTGGCCGACGGCCTCGGCAAGAGCGGTGGCGTACCTCTGGACGCGCTGCGAGTGGGCGCGCGTGCCCGTGTCCTTCGACTCCAGCGCGCTCGCGAGGGCCGAGACCGTTTGGAGGTAGGCGCTCTGCAACAGCTCGCGTTGGCCGCGCTCGACCTCGAGCATGTGTCGCAGGTCCCGCGCGTAGAGCAGCAGCTCCTCTTCGGGCCCTCGACTGTGTTTCTTCGTCGCGCGGAAAGGAACGCCGGACAGGCCGCCGGCCAACCGTTCGGCAACGGAAAGCAGCTCGAGCGGGCTAAACGGCTTGCGCACGAAGGCGTTGGCTCCAGCTTTCTTCGCTGCCTCGGCGCCGCGCTCCGAGCCGGTCAAGAGGACGATTGGGATGTCGCGGGTCGCGGGCGCCGACTTCAGCTCGGTACAGAGCTCGAGCCCGGTCGTCCCAGGCATGTTGATGTCGAGGACGATCACGTCCGGCCTGGCTCTACGGATCTTCCGGCGCGCAGCGACGGCATCCTCGGCTTCGACCACGGCGACGTCGGCGACCTCGAACGTCGTCCTCAACAAGGTGCGAAGCGCAGGATCGTCGTCTACCAGCAGGATCCGCAACGCGCGGTGCCTCCCTTCCCAGAACCTGTGTGCTCTTGTCGGCACGTGGCTCGACGGACTTGAGCCCTCGTGGAGGAAGACCGGTTTCCGGGCGAAAACCCTGCGCAGACCGGTTTTTATGAGTTTCTACGAATACTCGTAGAAACCAGAACCGCTCTTTCGGCCCAGTTTCCCGGCGCCGACGAGCTCCCGCAGACGGGGGCAGGGCGAGTAGCGGTCATCCCCAAGCCCCTCCTCCAATACCTCCATGATCGCGACGCACGTGTCGAGACCGATCAGGTCGGCGAGCGCCAAAGGGCCGAGCGGGTGCGCGAAACCGAGCTTGGCGATCGTGTCGATCGCCTCCGCTTCGGCGACGCCGTCGTGCAGCGCCCAGACGGCTTCGTTGATGAACGGCATGAGGATGCGGTTCGAGACGAAGCCGGGAAAGTCGTTCGCGACAGCAGGGGTCTTTCCGAGTTCGCGCGCCAGCTGAGTGATCGCTTCGGCCGTCGCGTCCGACGTCTCGCGGGCGCGGACGATCTCGACGAGCTTCAGGACGGCCACCGGGTTGAAGAAGTGCATCCCGATCACCCTGTCCGGACGCCCGGTCGCGGCAGCCAGCGACCCGATCGGGATCGAGGAGGTGTTCGACGCGAGCACCCCCTCGGCCGACAGCTCGGCATCTGTTCGACGGAAGATCTCCTGCTTCACCTCCGCGTCCTCGACCACCGCCTCGATCATCAGGTCCGCTTGCAGGAAATCCTCTACGGGCTCGATGCGCGCCAACACCTCCTGCGTCGGGGGACCGCCCTTCTCCTCGAGCTTCGCGACGCTCGTTCGGATCGCCTCGAGCGCGCGATCGGTCGCACCCGGCTGCGCGTCCTGCAGCGACACGCGCCGCCCCGATGCCGCAACGACCTGGGCGATGCCGGCACCCATCTGGCCCGCTCCCACGACAAGGACATGCTCGAACTTCATCGTCCCCTACACCTCGATCAGCAGCGCATCTCCCTGGCCGCCGCCCGAGCAGATGGCCGCCAGGCCCAGGCCGCCGCCACCTCGCCGCAGCTCGTAGATCATCGTGCCGAGAATGCGTGCACCGGAAGCGCCGATCGGGTGGCCGAGCGCAACCGCGCCTCCGTTCACGTTCACCTTCTCAGGGTCGACATCGAGCATCTTGGCCGAGTTGAGCACGACCGATGAGAATGCTTCGTTGAGCTCTACCCGCTCGACGTCGCCGATCGTCTTGCCGGCCTTTGCCAGAGCGGCCGCCCCCGCCTTCGCGGGCGTGCGCGCGAGGTATGCGAAGTCGTCGGCCACGTAGGCCTGCGAGACGATCGTCGCGAGCACTTCGAGCCCACGCTTCCGCGCGAACTCATCGCTCGTCACGACGAGCGCACCTGCCCCGTCGTTGACACCCGGTGCGTTGCCGGCGGTCGTCGTCCCATTCGGATCGAATGCCGGCTTCAGCCTCGCGAGCTTCTCGTAGGACGTATCGCGACGGGGGCCCTCGTCGACCGCAAACTCACCGACCGGGACGATCTCCTCCTTGAACCTGCCGTGATCGATCGCGTCCACGGCGCGCTCGTGCGAGCGGAGGGCCCACCGGTCCTGATCCTCACGGGGAATGCCCAGCTCCCGCGAGACGAACGACGCCTGTTCGACCATGTGCTTGTTGTCGAACGTGGATGTGAGCCCGTCGTGCGTCATCAGGTCGATCAGCGTCCCGTCACCCAGCCTGTAGCCGAAGCGCGCCTTCTTCAGTGCGTACGGGGCGTTCGACATCGATTCCATTCCACCGGCGACGACGACCTGGTGATCACCGGCCCGGATCATCTGATCCGCGATCTCGACGGCGCGGATGGACGACGCGCAAACCTTGTTGATCGTGTCCGAGCCGACGTCGATCGGCAGCCCGGCGCCGATAGACGCCTGCCGAGCCGGTGCCTGGCCGGCACCGCCCTGAAGCACCTGGCCCATGATCGCGTACTCGACCTCGTCGTTCCCGACGCCGGCCCGGTCGAGCGCGGCACGAATGGCGATCGCACCGAGCTCCGTCGCCTGCTTCCCGGCAAGTGAGCCGCCGAGCTTGCCGAATGGAGTCCGAACTGCGGCGACGATCACTGAGCGGGCCATGGTCCGAGCGTACCAATAGGGTTGAGGTGTGCCGACGCAGCACACGACCGTGAAGCGGCACCCGGAGCGGGGTGCCTACGACCGCGCAACGATCGACTCGATTCTCGACGAGGCGTTGCTCTGCCATCTGGGTTTCGTCACCGACGGGCGTCCGTTCGTGATTCCCACGATTCACGCTCGCGACGGCGACACGCTGTACGTCCACGGCTCGCCGGGAAGCCGCATGCTCAGGACTGCCAAGGAGGGCGTCGACATCTGCGTCACGGTGACGCTCCTCGACGGGCTCGTGCTCGCCCGCTCGGTCTACAACCACTCCATGAACTACCGCTCGGCCGTCGTCCTCGGTCGCGCGCGCGAGGTGACCGACAGGGACGAGAAGCTCCGGGCGATGCAACGCGTCGTCGAGCATGTCCTTCCCGGCCGCTGGGACGACGCACGGCAGCCGAACGACGGTGAGATCAAGGGCACGACAATCCTCGCGCTGCCACTCGACGAGGCATCCGCGAAAATCCGCAGCGGCCCGCCAACCGACGACGATGCCGACCTCGAGCTCCCCGTCTGGGCGGGGGTGATCCCTTTGAAGATCGAGCCGTCGGATCCCATTCCGGCCGCAGGCGTCGGCAGCTCTCCCCCGGCCTACGCGGCGCGCTATCGGCGCTTGACCTAGCCCGGCGCTGCGCCTACCCTGGTGCCACGATGACTCCTGCGACTCGCATCTGGGCCTGGCGTTGCGAGCGGAGCGGGAGCCTGCGCCTGTACTGAGCTAGGGCCAGAACAACCCGTTCCGCCGACCAGACCTTCCCAGAGGAAGGTCTTTTTTACGCACCGGTCCATTCAACGGAGAATCTCGACATAGCCATCGCACCCGACATCGCCTCGGATCTCGTCACACCGCTCGCCGCGTACTTGCGGCTACGCGGGCAGGGCCGCGCGGCCTTCCTGCTCGAGTCGGTCGAACGCGGTCGGCTCGGACGACACTCCCTCGTGGGCTGCGGCCAACACCTTTGCGACCTCGCCGAGGCAGAGGCCTGTGGTGAGCCGGTCGTCGGCTATCTCGCCTACGACCACGCCGCTCGGCTGGAGCCGACGGTGCCGCTACCGGCCGTCGGTACGGGCCTGCCTGAAAGCCGCTTCGTCGTTGCGGACGTCCTGATCAGATTCGACCACGCTCTCGGCAGCGCGCAGGTGATCCGCGGCGATCCCGGTGCCCTGGCGTCGCTCCTTGCGCAGCCGGTGCCGGCTCTTCCCCATTCGAGCGGCCGGCGCGGGTCGGCGCGACGGACGCCGGACCGGAGGCACTACGAAGCATCCGTGCGCGTGGCACAAGAACACATCCGCGCCGGCGATGCGTTCCAGATCGTGCTCTCGCAACGTGCAGAGCGGCCCACGCCGGCTTCGGCTCTGGAGCTCTATCGCGCGTTGCGCCGCGTCAATCCGTCGCCCTACCTCTTCCTTCTCGAGCTCGACGACCTCGCGCTGATCGGGTCATCGCCGGAGACGCTCGTCAAATGCGAAGGCCGCCGTGCCGGCGTGAACCCGATCGCGGGGACGACGGAGCGAGGCGAGGGAGACGCGGAGCGGTTGCTCGCATCCGAGAAGGACCGCGCCGAGCACACGATGCTCGTCGACCTGGGTCGCAACGATCTCTCGCGCGTGTGCGTGCCGGGCACCGTGGCGGTCGAGAAATTCCTCGAGGTCGAGCGGTACTCGCACGTCACGCATCTCGTCTCCCAGGTAGCAGGCGATCTTCGCGACGGCGTTTCGCCATTCGACCTCCTCCGCGCGTGCTTCCCGGCGGGAACCGTGTCCGGAGCGCCGAAGGTCCGCGCGATGCAGTTGATCTCGGAGCTCGAGGGCACGCGGCGAGGCCCGTACGCGGGCGCCGTGGGCTACGTGCTGCCGGAGGAAGGCACGCTCGACACGTGCATCGCGATCAGAACGATCCTCCTCCGGGACGGAGTGGCATACCTGCAGGCCGGGGCGGGAATCGTGGCCGATTCGGATCCCGCAGCGGAGCACGAGGAATGCCTGCGCAAGCTTGCGGCCGTCGAAGCGGCGATCGACCTCGCAGAGGCGGATCAGCGTTGATCCTGGTGATCGACAATTACGACTCGTTCACGTACAACCTCGCGCACCTCTTCGGCGAGCTGGGCGCCGACGTCACCGTACGCCGTAACGACGCGATCGACGCCGAGACTGCGAAGGAATTCTCGCCATCGCATCTCGTCATCTCGCCCGGGCCAGGCCGTCCCGCCGACGCCGGCTCGACGCCGGAGATCGTGAGGCGCCTTGTGCCCACGACGCCGACCCTCGGAGTCTGTCTGGGCCATCAGGTGATCGTCGAGGTGTTCGGCGGCGAGGTCGCGGCCGCGCGTGAGCTCGTCCACGGCAAATCCTGCACCGTGACCCACGACGGGAGAGGGGTTTTCGCCGGCCTACCTGAGGAGCTCGAGGTCGGGCGCTACCACTCACTGGCCGCGACTAGCGTCACGGCCCAACTGGAGATTTGCGCGCGAGCTGCTGACGGCGAGATCATGGCGGTGCGCCACCGCAAGCTGAACGTCCACGGCGTGCAATTCCATCCGGAGTCCGTCCTCACCCCACTGGGGCGCGAGATCGCGCGAAACTTCCTCAACGGATGATCCAAGACGCCATCACCAAGTTGCTCGACCGCAAACAGTTGGCGCGTGCGGAAGCACGCGCGGTGATGGACGAGATCATGCGCGGCGAGGCGACGCCGGCGCAGATCGGAGGATTTCTGATCGCGCTGCGCTCGAAAGGCGAGACGGCCGACGAGATCACGGGCTGTGCGGAGGCGATGCGCGACCATGCCCTCGCCGTTCGACCGAGTCGCGACGATCTCGTCGACACGGCAGGCACCGGCGGCGACGGCGCCCACACGATCAACATCTCCACGGCCGCGGCGCTTGTGGCCGCTGCCGCCGGAGCCGCGGTGGCGAAGCATGGCAACCGGGCCGTCTCGTCGGCATGCGGCTCCGCCGATGTTCTCGAGGCGCTCGGCTTCACGCTCGAGCAAGCGCCGCCAAGGATCGCGCAGTCGATCGACGAGCTCGGTTTCGGTTTTCTGTTCGCCCCTTCACACCATCCCGCAATGCGGCACGCTGCGGCGGTGCGCAAAGAGCTGGCGACACGAACGGTGTTCAACGTGCTGGGGCCGCTGACGAATCCGGCGGGCGCCAGAGCCCAGGTCGTCGGCGTCTACTCGCCCGAACTCGTGCCTACGATCGCCGAGGTGCTGGCCCGGCTGGGCGCACGCCGTGCGTACGTGGTGCACGGCGCCGGTGGAATCGACGAGCTCTCACCGGTCGGCCCGAACCTCCTCGCCGAGGTCGTCGACGGCGAGGTGTTCGAACGGCGGCTCGACCCTGAGGCCGAGCTCGGCATTCCCCGATGCAGCGTCGACGAGCTACGCGGCGGAAATCCGATGGAAAACGCCGAGTCGATCCGCACTGTGTTCGCCGGCGCAAACGGTGGGCGGCGCGATGCGATCTTGCTCAACGCCGCTGGAGCGATCGCGGCAGGCGGGCACGCCGCCGACCTGCGCGAGGGCCTGGAACTGGCTCGGAAGGCAATCGACTCCGGAGCTGCGACAGAACGGCTCGAGTTGCTGATCGCGTTCTCGCGGGAAACGGCGGCCGCCTAATGGGCCGGTTCCGCGACGCCCTCTCGGCCTCCGGCCTCGCTGCCATCGCAGAGGTCAAGCGCCGCTCACCGTCGGCGGGAGACCTTCGCCCCGACGCCGACCCTGCGAGGCTCGCCGCACAGTTTGCCAACGCGGGCGCCGCTGCGGTCTCCATCCTCGTCGACGAGCGTTTCGGCGGCTCCTTCGAAGACCTCAAGGCCGCGCGCGCCGCGGCGGCGGTGCCGCTTCTCGCCAAAGGGTTCTTCACCGAGGAGCTCGACCTGTTGAGGGCAAAGGTCGCGGGTGCGGACGCGGTCCTCATCCTGCTCCGAGACGTCGACGACCAGCGCGCGGCCGCCCTGATCTCCTACGCACGCGAGCTCGGGCTCGAGACGCTCGTCGAGGCGCACGACGCCGCCGAGCTCCAACGTGCCGTCGGCCTCGAAGCAGAAGTCGTCGGAGTCAACGCCCGCGACCTCTCGACATTCGAGATCGACCGCCCCACCCAGCTGGAGCTGATCGCGCGCATGAGGGCGCACGACGCGGTCGTCGTGGCGGAGAGCGGCGTGCACTCACGGGCGCAGGGCGCAGCCGCGGAGCTCGCGGGAGCCGATGCGATCCTCGTCGGCTCGGCGCTCATGCGTGCCGAGAATCCGGCAGAACGGCTCCGAGAAATCGCGTCGCGCCCACTCGTGAAGGTCTGCGGACTCACACGGCGCGACGACGTCGACGCGGCCGTCGAGGCAGGAGCCGACATGCTCGGCTTCATCCTCGCGGAGGAGAGCCCGCGCGGAGCACGAGAGGTGCTGCCCGTCCCTGAGGACCGCCTCAGCGTCGCCGTGTTCGTCGGCAAGGTAGAAGAAGCAGGGTCCGATCTCGTCCAGCTCTACGAACGAGAGGAAGGCCGCGTCCGCGGCCGCGATGCGGTGCTCTTGCGCAACGGCGAGACGGTCGCGCAGGTCGTCGACCTTCCCTGGGACGAGCAGGACCCACTCCACTTCCAGCGCGCAGCCGTCGTCGAGGGACGGGTCATGCTCGCCGGACGGCTCGGGCCCGACAACGTTCGCGAAGCGGTGCGGGCCGTTCGGCCTTGGGCCGTCGACGCAGCGTCGAAGCTCGAAGCGAAGCCCGGGATCAAGGATCACGACAAGGTGCGCGCATTCGTCGAGGCGGCCCGTTGACGTCGACACCAGGCCTCTACGGAACGTACGGGGGACGTTACGTCCCGGAGACGCTGATCCCCGCTCTCGACGAGCTGGAGGCGGGCTGGCGCGCCGCGCAGACCGACAAGTCGTTCCGGGCGGAGCTCGACGAGCTCGGACGCAACTTTGGCGGCAGACCGACGCCACTCACGCGCGCCGAACGGTTCGCCCCGGGCAAGCGCCTCTATCTCAAACGGGAGGATCTGCTGCATACGGGCGCGCACAAGCTCAACAACGCGCTCGGTCAAGCGGTGCTCGCGCGGCGACTCGGCAAGAGCCGCATCGTCGCGGAGACGGGCGCCGGACAACACGGCGTCGCGACGGCGACGGTGTGTGCGCGCTTCGGTCTCGAGTGCGTCGTCTACATGGGCGAGGAAGACATGCGGCGGCAGCGCCCCAACGTCGAGCGCATGAACCTGCTCGGCGCCGAGGTCCGGCCGGTCGACTTCGGGACCAGGACGCTCAAGGAAGCGACGAGCGAGGCGATTCGCGACTGGATCACGAACGTCGAGACGACGCACTACCTGATCGGCTCGTGTGTCGGCCCCGCGCCCTATCCGGAGATCGTGCACGAGCTGCAGGCCGTGATCGGCCGCGAGGCGCGCGCGCAGTTCCTGCAGGCGGAAACGCGACTGCCCGAAGTCGTCGTCGCCTGCGTCGGCGGCGGGTCGAACGCAATCGGCATCTTCGCCGGCTTCATCGACGATGCCGAGGTCCGCCTCGTTGGCGTGGAAGCAGCCGAGGCCGCGTCGCTCGGCACCGGAAATCCCGCCGTGCTCCACGGCGCCCGCTCTTCCGTTCTGTCGGACGAAGACGGACAGATCTCAGACGCACATTCGATCTCCGCAGGGCTCGACTATCCGGGCGTCGGCCCTGAGCATGCGTGGCTCCGAGACTCCGGCCGGGCCGACTACGTGAGCGCGACCGACGAAGAGGCGCTCGACGCCTTCCTCGAGCTGACGCGCCTGGAAGGGATCATTCCCGCGCTCGAGCCCGCGCACGCTCTTGCCCGGGCCCGCGAGCTCGACGCCGAGCTCGTGCTCGTTTGCCTGTCGGGTCGTGGCGACAAGGATCTTGCGGAGGTGCTCGCCCGCTGAGCATGAAGACGCTCGTCGTCTATCTGATGTCGGGCCCAAAGACGCCCGAGCTCGCCGCGGCAGCGGTAGCCGGCGGCGCGGACGTAATCGAACTCGGCTTCCCGTTCTCCGATCCGCTCGCCGACGGACCGGTGATCCGACGCGCGGCGGAGCGCGCGCTCGGTCAAGGAATGCGCACGCGCGCATGCCTGGACTGCGTGGCGCGCTCGCGCGAGCTCCTACCGGAGACACCCCTCGTGCCGATGACCTACGCAGCCCTCCTCGAGGCCTACGGCTGGGACCGCTTCGCGCGTGACGCTCAGTCCGCGGGCGCGACGTCGCTGATCGTGGCCGACCTGCCGGTGGACGTGCGGCCGGAGCTCAGGCGCGTCCAGCTCGTCGCGCCGACGTCGACCGACGAGCGTCTGCGGATTGCAGCGGAACACACCGACGGGTGGCTCTACCTCGTCGCCCTCACCGGAACCACGGGCGCACGCGCCGACGCCTCGCCCGCGTTGGCCGGGCTCGCCGGACGGGCACGCGCGGTCACCGACGTGCCGCTCTACGTGGGCTTCGGTATCTCCACACCCGAGCAGGCGCAGGCCGCAGCCGAGCTGACCGACGGCATCGTCGTCGGCTCACGCCCAGTCGAGGTCGCCGAGGAGGGAGCGGAGGCGTTGCGGCGGTATGTCCGCACGTTGCGCGACGCTGTCGACTCGGTGGTGGCTGTCTGACCTGGCTCGTACTGTTCGACGTCGACGGAACGTTGCTGTTGACGCACGACGAGATCTACGTCGAGGCGAGCCGGTTCGCACTCGAGGCCGTGTACGGGATCTATGCCGACGGCCCCGACGTGCCGGGCGACACGGCATCGGCGCACATCCGTCGTGCGTTGCGCACCGTCGATGTCCCCGAGGAAGAGATAGACGCCGGCCTTCCCCGCTGGTGCGCTGCGTTCTCAGGTCGATACGTTCGCCTGCTGCAGGCAGCGGACACGAGCCACTGGCAGCTCGGACCGCACGCGGTCGAAGCGGCGGCCGCCGTCGAGAACCGCGCACTACTCACCGGCAACCCGCCCGCGGTAGCACATGCGCGGATGGAACGGCTCGGGCTGGCCGAATTCTTCCCGCGCGGGCAGGGCGCCTTCGGCTGCGAACGCGAGCGAGCTCTTCGACCTCGCGCGCCGGCGTGCCGGCAACTGGCCCGGAGCCCGCACGGTCGCCGTAGGCGACACCCCGCTCGACGTCTCGAGCGCACATGCAGCGGGGTGTCACTCGATCGCCGTGACGACGGGAAGCTACGGGCGTGAAGCGCTAGCCGACGCGGATGCGGTGATCGCCGACCTGGGCGAGCTCGCAGGAGCTCTTGCCGCCCTCTAAGAACGACGCCGAACGTCCCACCTGTGGATCGTTCGTCACATTTACGTCACGGTGTCCGACACCAGGCCGTGGGACTTGGAAACAGGTCCGACTGCGGAGCGACGCCGCATCGCAGCGTAACCGGTAGGCGTACGCGACTCCTTCGACGGCCGGTGTCAGACACCGAGACGTGTCTTTCAAGGACGCGTCGCGAACATCCAGCGATGTCCCTCGAGATCCTCGGCTCGGTATTGGCGCTGCCCGATTCCTGCGTTGTCCTTCAACTCAGAGAGGATCTT
>VAXG01000078.1 GCA_005883355.1 Actinomycetota bacterium
GTTCCGACTCAGCCAGCGCGGGCGTCGCCAAGCGATTCCTCCAGCAGGTCGAGGCCGCGCTCGAGCAGCACGTCGTCGATCGTGAGGGGGACGAGGATACGAATGACGTTTCCGTAGATACCGCAAGAGAGGAGGATCAAGCCGCGGTCACGTGCCGCCGACGTCACGGCCTTGGCCAGGTCGGGCGTGGGCTCGGTGAGCTCGAGCGCGAGCATGGGCCCGAGGCCGCGCACCTCGCCGACAGCCGCGTTGCGCGCGGCGAGCTGCTCGAGGCGCGAGCGGATCCGCGCACCGAGCTCGTCGGCGTGGTTCCGGAAGGCGTCGCCCTTAACCTCGCGGAGCACTTCGATCGCGGCGACGCAGGCGAGGGGATTGCCACCGAACGTCCCGCCGAGACCGCCAGCGGGGACGCTGTCGATCAGGTCGATGCCACCGGTCACACCGGCGAGCGGCAGCCCGCCGCCGAGCGACTTGCCGGACACGATCAGGTCCGGCTCGACGCCGTAGTGCTCGATCGCCCAGACAGGCCCGGTGCGTCCGACGCCGGCCTGGACCTCGTCGTCCACATAGAGGATCCTGTGCTGCTCGCAGATCTCCTTCAGCCTGCGCGGAAAGTCGACAGGCATGTCCACGAAGCCGCCCTCACCCTGTACTGGCTCGAGCACGATGCAGGCGACGGTGGCCGGATCGACGTCCTGCTTGAACAAGTGGCTCAAAGACTCGAGCGCGTCGTCCGACGAGACCCCGCGGTAGGGATACGGCGCTGCCGAGCGGTAGACCTCGCCCGGGAACGGACCGAAACCCTGTTTGTACGGGACGACCTTCGCGGTCATCGCCATCGTCAGGCTCGTGCGTCCGTGGAAGGCGTGGTCGAAGACGATTACAGCCGGCCGCCGTGTCGCGGTGCGCGCGATCTTCACGGCGTTCTCGACCGCCTCGGCCCCGGAGTTGACGAGGAGCGACTTCGTCTGCCGGTCGCCCGGCCAGGTCTCGTCGAGCAGCTTGCACACCTCGACGTACGGCTCGTACATCCCGACCATGAAGCACTGATGCAGGTAACGGTCGACCTGTTCGTGGATCGCGCCCGCCGCGAAGCCGTGACCGGTGTTCTGGCAGCCGAGGCCGCCGGCGAAATCGACGTACTCGCGGCCGTCGACATCCCAGACCCGTGCGCCTTCCGCTCTCGCGACGACGAGCGGGGTCGTCGCCACGCCCCGCGCGACATAGCGTTCGCGGTCGGCGATGACCCGTTCCGTTGCGGTTGTTTCGTGAACGGCCATCAGGCGTGCTTCAGGTCTCCGAGGATGTCGCCGGCGACCCGCTCGCCCGTCTCGACGCCGCCGTTCAGGTAGCCCTGGAAGTCCTGCGACGTGTGCTCGCCGCAGAAGTGGCAGTTCCCCTGGCGTGCGTATTCCATCCCGGAGAACTTCGTGTACTGCCCGACCCTCCAGTACGAGTACGAGCCTTGCGTCCACGGATATCCGGCCCAGTAGTCGACGGTCACCGAGGCGGCTCTGCCGTCCCAGTGCTGCGAGAGCTTGACTCCGGGGAACTGCGGTGCGAGCTGGCCGAGGAACTGTTGGGCGCGCGCCTGCGGCGTGCCCGAGCCGAAGCTCGCTCCAACCGTGCCTCCGGTGTAGTCGACGAGGATGCCCTTTCCCTGGCCGCCGCCCTGGGCCCGCGTGACCTCCCAGGTGTTCTGGTAGCCGGTGTCCGCGTAGGTGTTGCCGTTGTTGCCGGCGCCGTACCAGAAGCGGTCCTTGAACTGGACGTGGAGCTTCGAGTTGGTGCCCATGGGCAGCTCTGTGATCGCAGTCACCTTCAAAGGCTCGAAACCGGCCTTCGAGTAGCTGACTCCACGCAGCATCGAGAACGGGATGGCGAGGACCACATGATCGACCGTCGTCGTCTTGGTCCCGGCGCCGTTCTGAAACGTCAGCGTGAACGTTCCGCCGCTGTTCTTCTTGATCGCCGTCAGGACGTGATCGAGCTTGATCTGCCCGGCGAGCCGCTGACCCAATTCCTGTGGCACCTGGTCGTTACCGCCGTTCACATGGTACTTCTCGTTCGACTGCCCGAAGACCCTGAACTGACCCTGGCCGGAAAAGCCGAGCAGGTAGAGGAGGTTCAGCGCGCTCTGTTCGCTGCACTCGGCGCCGTACTCGATGTTGTACGCGATGTCGAGTACGCGCCCGAGGTTCGAGCCGGCGCCATCCGGAACTGTCTCGTTGAGCCAGTCGATGATCGACATGTGGTCGAGATCCCACCCGCGTTGCGTGTACGAATTCCAGAGCGTGGGATAGCCGGCGGCGGAGACGTCCTTGTGCATCTTCTGGTAGATGGCATTCAGGTCGACGACGAGCTGTGAGTAAGGATATTTCGCGCCGTTCACGTAGAAGAAGTCCTCGGTGCCGTTCGGTTGGGCTTGCAGAAGGTTGTCGAGGGTGAAGCCGAGCTCCTGGGACAGCTGGCGCATTGCCGTGTGACCCTGGTCGATCAGTTCGCCGCCGTGCTCCGCGATCTGGCCGTCGGCGAAGCTACGGATCGTCCAGCAACGGCCGCCGATTCGCTCTGGATTCGCCTCGTAGACCGTGGCGTAGTACCCGGCCTGCTGCAACCGGTAGGCGCACGTCAGGCCTGCGAGGCCGGCGCCGACGACGGCGATCTGCGGCTGACCCGCAGCATATGCCGCCCTGGCGAAGCGCCCCATGGTGCTTACCCCCGCCACCGCGGCACCCGCGGCCGCCGTCCGTTTGACCAGCTCGCGCCGGGTCGTCCGGCTCTCCACGACCTCGGCATACGCGTCCTCGATGCGCTGTGCCAGCGGTGTTCTCGCCACTCTCACTCCTCCCCGGAAGGTTTGCCGAGGGAGCATCCAACATTCGCAATGCGAGTTCAAGTTGGGCCCTACGTTGACCGAATGCGCGGCGCATGGTACGAATCGCCTCGCTTTGCGTAGAACGATCGCTCAGTCGGCTGTGGCCGAGCCTCGCCGAGGGCCGATCAGCGCTCCGCCGCGGATCGACGCGCTCGACCAGGGGATCATCGAGGCGCTCCAGGCGAACGGCCGCGAGTCTTTCCGAGCGATCGCTTCCCGGCTGGGCGTCTCGGAGGCGACGATCCGGGCCCGGTACGCGCGGCTCTGCAGCGAGGACATCCTGCAGGTGGTCGGCGTGACGAACCCCCTCGGGCTCGGTTTCGAGCAGGCACTCGTAGGCGTGAAGACGGCCGGCTCGCCGGAGCCCGTGGCCGACGAGATTGCCAGCTGGATCGAAGCCGACTACGTGGTCGTCACGGCGGGCCAGTACGACCTCGTCGTCGAGGTCGTGGCGACAGACCGGCGCGAGCTTCTCGAGTTGACCAACCGGATGCGCGCGCTCGACGATGTCGTCTCCACCGAGACATTCCTGTACCTGCAGATGGTCAAGCAGCTCTACGACTGGGGCACACGAGTTAGGGAGGACAGTTGACGACAACGGCACCTGAGGCGCTGGATCTCCAGCGCGCGGCACGCGACCACCTGTGGCTCCACTTCACCCGCATGGGCGGCTACCGGGACGGCGAGGTGCCGATCATCGTCCGCGGCGACGGTTGCTACCTCGAGGACTCGAAAGGCAAGCGTTACCTCGACGCGCTGGCGGGGCTCTTCTCGGTCAACATCGGCTACGGCTACGGCGAGGAGATGGGGGAAGCCGCAGCGGCGCAGATGCGTGAGCTGCCGTTCTACACGAACTGGTCCTACGCACATCCGCGCGCGATAGAACTGGCGTCCGAGGTGGCGTCGCTGGCACCGGGCGACCTCAACAGGCTCTTCTTCGTCTCAGGGGGGTCCGAGGCCGTGGAGTCGGCCTGGAAGCTCGCGCGCCAGTACTACTCCGCCCGAGGCGAGATGCGCTTTCGCGCCGCGCGTGTGCCGGGGCAGCGAGTCGAGCCCGTCGTCGACTTCGATGCGATGGAGGCTCTTCAACAGAGCTCTCGACGTCGGTGGAAGGCCATTTCGCGCCACATCGCATATCACGGGACGACGATGGGTGCACTCTCGATCAACGGCATCCCTGCGATCCGTGAGCCGTTCGAACCGCTCGTCCCCGAGGTGCACCACGTCCGGAACACCAACCGCTATCACCGGCCGGCCGGCGAAAGCGAGGCGGAGTTCACAGCGTTCTTGCTCGACGAGCTTGAGCAGACGATCGAGGCCGCGGGGCCCGAGACGATCGCGATGGTGATCTTCGAGCCGGTGCAGAACGCCGGGGGTGCCTTCACTCCGCCGGAGGGGTACTGGCGCGGCGTCCGGGAACTCTGCGACCACTACGACATCCTGCTCTGCGCCGACGAGGTGATCACCGGCTTCGGCCGCCTCGGGGCCTGGTTCGGCTCCGAGCTGTACGACATCCGTCCGGATCTGATGACGATCGCTAAGGGCCTCTCCTCGTCGTACGCCGCGATCGGCGCCGTCGTCGCATCAGACCGGGTGATGGAGCCGTTCATGGAAGGCACGCGGATGTACTCACACGGCATCACGTTCGGGGGCCATCCGGTGCAGGCGGCGGTCGCGCTGAAGAACATCGAGATCATGCGGAGGGACCGCATCGTCGAGCATGTCGCCGGCACCCAGTCGGCGTTTCGCGCGACGCTCGAGCAACTCCTGGACATCCCCATCGTCGGCGACGTCCGCGGCACAGGTTTCTTCTACGCGATCGAGCTCGTGAAAGACAAAGAGACACGCCAGACCTTCGACGACGAGGAGTGCGAGACCCTGCTCCGCGGCTTCCTCTCGCCCGCGCTCTTCGAACGCGGTCTCATCTGCCGCGCGGACGACCGGGGCGATCCGGTCATCCAGATCTCGCCGCCGCTGGTCGCGGGACACCAGGAATTCGATCAGATCGTTTCGATTCTCGGCGATGTCCTCGCCGAGGCATGGACGCGTCTGCACAGATGACGGGTGTCGCCGACGTCCGGCTCGTCGATGTGACGAAGCGCTTCGAGGATGTGACGGCCGTCGACCGACTCAGCCTCGAGATCGAGCACGGCAGCTTCTTCGCCTTGCTCGGGCCGTCGGGCTGCGGGAAGACGACCACCCTACGAATGATCGGCGGCTTCGAGCAGCCGACCGAGGGGCAGATCTATCTCGGCAGCACCGAGGTGAGCGGGCTGCCGTCGTACAAACGGGACGTCAACACCGTCTTCCAGTCCTACGCCCTCTTTCCGCATCTGTCCGTCTTCGAGAACGTTGCGTTCGGGCTCCGCCGTCAAGGGGTGCGGGGAGCGACGCTGACCGGACAGGTGAACGAGATCCTCCGGCTCGTCGGGCTGGAGGGAATGGAGAAACGCAAGCCGCGTCAGCTCTCCGGTGGGCAGCAACAGCGCGTCGCGGTTGCGCGGGCACTGGTCAACAAGCCGAAGGTTCTCTTGTTGGACGAGCCTCTCGGCGCCCTCGACCTGAAGTTGCGCAAGCAGATGCAGCTCGAGTTGAAGGGAATCCAGCACGACATCGGCATTACGTTCGTCCACGTCACCCACGATCAGGAAGAAGCCATGACGATGGCCGACCAGATTGCCGTGATGCAGCGCGGACGGATCGAGCAACTCGGCACTCCCTCCGAGTTGTACGAAACGCCCTCGACAGCGTTCGTCGCCGGCTTTCTCGGGGTGTCCAACCTGATTCCCGGCACTGTCAGCGGTCCCGACAGTGTCCGGCTGCGCAGCGGGCCCGAGGTCCGCGTCCGGCCCGACGCGCTCGCAGGACGCACGGGGGAGGTCGCCGTCGGAATCCGGCCCGAGAAGATCGAGCTCGGACAGGGGCAAGCAAACTCGCTCGATGGCACAGTTGTCGAGGAGGCCTATGTGGGGGTCTCGACGCAGTACATCGTGGAGACTGGCTGCGGGCTACTCACCGTCTACCGGCAGAATGCGTCGCCTGGATTGAACGGCGCCGCTCCCGGCCAGAGGCTCACGCTCAGCTGGAGCCCGGAAAGCACGTTCGTCGTCGACTCACTGGAGGGATCGGAATGACAGATGGCCTGACCCGAGTGCAGCTACTTCGCCGCGCGGCGGCCGGGGGCGCCTTCCTCACGGTGCCGGGAGTGCTCGCGGCCTGTGGCGGCACCAGTAAGAAAGCTGCATCTACCACCGCGAACCAAACGCTTGCGAAGACCCTGCGCTTCTCGAACTGGACGCTCTACATCGACATCAACGGGAAGACGAAACGCCACCCGACGCTCGACGCCTTCAAGAAGAAGACGGGCACGACCGTCCAGTACACGGAAGACATCAACGACAACGCCACCTACTTCGGGAAGATCCAGGGGCCGCTGTCGCGCGGGCAGTCGATCGACCGCGACATCATCGTGATGACCGACAACTCGCGCTATCCGTCCCTTCTCATCAAGAAGGGCTGGGTCGAGAAGCTCGACAAGAGCGCGATCCCGAACATCAAAAACCTGGAGCCAACGCTGCAGCATCCGAACTGGGACCCAAATCGCGACTACAGCCTTCCCTGGCAGTCCGGTCTCACGGGAATCGCGTACAACGACAAGCTCACGGATCCCGTGCTCACGGTCCCCGACCTTCTCGAGAATCCGAAGCTCAAGGGCAAGATCACCCTCCTCCAGGGCGTGGGCGACACGATGCCGTTGATCATGGCGGCCAACGGCGACGATCCAACGAAAGTGACCGATGCCTCCTGGAACCGCGCGTTCAAGCTTGTCAAGAAGGCAGTCGACTCCGGCCAGATCCGGCAATTCACCGGGAACGACTACAGCGGGCCGCTTGCGAAGGGCGACCTCAGTGCATGCTTTGCGTGGTCCGGTGATGTGGTTCAGTTGGAGGCGGACAACAAGCATCTCCACTGGAACCTGCCGAAGGAGGGCGGGGGCATCTGGACGGACAACATGCTGATCCCGAAGGGCGGGAACGTCTACACCGCGTCCGTCTACATGAACTACTACTACGAACCGAAGGTCGCGGCGGCGGTCGAGGACTACGTCAACTACATCTGCCCCGTAGTCGGCGCGAAGGAAGTTCTGCTCAAGCAGGACCCGTCGATCGCCAAGAACACTCTGATCTTCCCAACCAAGGCGATGCTCGCCAACGCGCACAACTTCGACGCGAACGCGCTGAACAACGAGAAGTACATCACAGCCTGGCAGAACCTCATCTCGGGCTAAGTCGGTAGGCGTGGGATTTCTGCACCGTCACCGGAATCTCACGCCGTACCTCCTGCTTGCGCCCGGGTTGCTGTATCTCGGGTTCTTCTTCGTCGTCCCGCTCGGATTCCTCGCCTACCAGTCGCTCGAATCAGGCAACTTCGACATCGGGTATGCGTTCACATGGGCCTGGGGGAATTACTGGGATGCGATCCGAAACTACAGCGGTCACTTCGTCCGCTCGCTGGAATACGCCGGGATTGCGACAATCCTGGCGCTGGCCTTCGGCTACCCGCTCGCGTACTGGATCGCGTTTCGCGGCGGCCGCTGGAAGAACCTGCTCCTGCTGTTCATCGTTGCACCTTTCTTCGTCACGTACCTGATCCGGACGCTCGCGTGGGAGACGATCCTCGCCGACCAGGGCCCGGTGGTCAGCGTTCTGCGGAACGTCGGGATTCTCGGCCACGACGGCCGGTTGCTCGCGACGTCGACCGCAGTGGTGGCGGGCATCACCTACAACTTCTTCCCGTTCATGGCCTTGCCGCTCTATGTGTCGCTCGAGCAGATCGACGGCAGGCTGATCGAGGCCGCGCAGGATCTCTATGCGAGCAAGTGGAAGGCGTTCTTACGCATCACCCTGCCGCTCTCTCTGCCGGGCGTCGTCGCCGGGACTCTGCTGACCTTCATCCCCGCTGCGGGCGACTTCATCAACGCCCAGCTCCTCGGGTCGCCACAGAATCACATGATCGGAAACGTCATCCAATCGAAGTTCCTCGAGTTAACGGATTACCCAGCCGCTGCCTCGATGTCGTTCGTCCTGATGGCGGCGATTCTCCTGATGGTGGCGCTCTACGCCCGCGCCGTCGGAACCGAGAAGCTCACCGGATGACCGTCGCTCGCCTTCGGCTCGCTCCCGTGAGGGAAACCATGTTTCCCTCACGAGCTCCCTTCTTTAGGGATCGCCTCAGCTCACGCGCCGCTGAGATCGCCGCGTGGGCCGAGGAGAACAAGAGGGGAAACCTCCCCGTTTCCCCCTTCGCCCCTTCCACCGCTCATCGGCCGGAGAACGACCGATGAGCTCCGCGACCATGGCGGAGCGTCGGCCCCTGGAGAACACGCTCGCACGTGTGTGGGCGTTGATCAAGCACCACGTCCTGACCGTGTACTCGCTGCTCGCTTTCGTCTACCTGATGTTGCCCATCGGGGTCGTGATCGCGTTCTCGTTCAACAATCCGAAAGGCCGCTTCAACTACGTCTGGTCGGGCTTCACCCTGGACAACTGGAAGAACTGGGATGGTGTGCCCGGCCTACGCAGCGCTATGGTCCTCTCGCTCGAGATCGCGTTCCTCGCAAGCCTGATCGCGGCGGCGCTCGGAATGCTGATCGCGCTCGCGCTCGTGCGCTACGGCTTCCGTGGCCGCGGCGCAACCAACCTGCTGATCTTCCTGCCGCTGTCGTCACCGGAGATCGTCCTCGGAGCTTCGCTGTTGACGCTCTTCCTCAATCTCAAAGTCGTCTTCGGCTTCTGGACGATCCTCATCGCCCATGTGATGTTCTGCATCAGCTTCGCGGTGGTGACGATCAAAGCGCGGTTGATCGGGTTCGACCGCCACCTCGAGGAGGCGGCGATGGACCTCGGCGCGAACGAGTGGGCCACCTTCCGGAAGGTCACGCTGCCGTTGATCGCCCCGGCGATCCTCGCCGCGCTCTTGCTCTGTTTCGCAATCTCGATCGACGACTTCGTCGTCACCTACTTCAACGCAGGCCCGCGCACGACGTTCCCCTTGTTCGTCTGGGGCGCCGCACGCATCGGCGCGCCGCCGCAGGTGAATGTGATCGGCACCGTGATCTTCGGTGTCGCCGTGATCGGCATGGTCGCGAACGTGCTCGTTCAGATGCGCCGAGAACGAGCAGCCGCGGCGGCGTGACGACTCCTTCCGTCGCTCCGCGCCTCCCGCCGTGGTGGCTGGACGAAGCTGGGCGCCAAACAGCGGCGCCCAAACTGGAAGGCGACGTCACGGCCGACGTCTGCATCGTCGGCGGGGGCTTCACGGGCTTGTGGACCGCGCTCGCTCTCAGAGAGCGCGCCCCGTCGCTCCAGATCGCCCTCGTGGAATCTGAGACCTGCGGGGCCGGGCCGAGCGGGCGCAACGGGGGGTTCCTGCACGGCTACTGGGCCGGCCTCGCCGATCTGTTGCCCCTGCTCGGACGTGAACGCGCCGTGCAGCTCGCCCGCGCCGCAGAGCAGATCGTGCCTGCCGTCCGTTCGTTCTGCGAGTCGCGCGGGGAGGACGTCTGGCTGCGTGAGTCCGGAGTGCTGATGGTTTCGGCTTCGCCGTCGCAGGACGATGCCGTCGAGCGCGCCGTCGCCGCTGCCGCAGAAGTGGATGCGGGCGAGCAAGCGGTGCCTCTCGACGCAAACCGTGTTGCCGAGCGAATCCGGTCCCCGGTCTTCCGCCGCGGCGTCTACTTCCGGGAGGGCGCGACCGTGCAGCCGGCACGCCTCGTGCAAGCGCTTCGCCGCGCCGTGATGGACGCCGGTGTCGAGCTGTACGAGCAGACGCCGGCGCTCCGGATCAACGCCGGACACGTCGCGACGCCGCGCGGCAACGTTCGCGCGCCCGAGATCGTCGTGGCGATCAACGCTGCCGCGACCGGCTGGCGGCCCGTCGCGCGCCATGTGACGAACTTCGGCTCGTACGTCGTTCTGACAGAGCCCGTTCCCGAGCTGTTGGAGGAGATCGGCTGGACGGGCGGGGAAGCGGTCCTCGACGCACGCATGTTCCTCCACTACTTCCGCACGACGGCGGACGGGCGCGTGCTCATGGGCAGCGGCTCCGGTCCGATCGGATTTCGCGGCCGCGTCGACGAGCGCTTCACGTCGGACAACCCAACTGCGGCGAGGGCGGAGCACGGCCTGCGGCGTCTGTTGCCGGCGCTCGCCGAGGCGCGCGTCGAGCGCGCGTGGGGAGGACCGATCGACGTCTCCGCCGACCACCTCCCGTTCTTCGGGACCGTGAAGGGAAAGCGGATCCACTACGGGATGGGCTACTCGGGGCACGGCGTAGGCCCGACGTGGCTCGGAGGTCAGATCCTCGCGTCACTTGTTCAGCGGCGCGACGACGAATGGACAGCGCTGCCACTTGCGTCACGCAAGGTGGCGTCCCTGCCACCGGAGCCGTTCAAGCATCTCGGCGGCGCGCTCGTGCGCTCGTCGATCCTCGCCTGCGAGCGCGCGGACGAGGAGAACCGCAGGGCGTCCTTGCCCGCTCGCCTAGGCGCGGCCCTGCCGCGACTGTTCCGCATGGAGATCGGGACTCGCTGATTACGTGTTGTTGCTGCTTTTGATTCCGGCGGGACACCGCCAGTATTCGCGCTTCCCGATGAGTTTCACCGACTTGCAGCCGTGCCTGCTGAGATCGGGCGCGCCTTCGAGCTTGCCGGGCACGCAAACTTCCCAGAGGCCGTCCTGGCCCTTCGGCGTGGCGACGACCTGACAGCTGCCGGTGAGACCGAGGTTCCGCGACGCCCGGCCGTCCTTGATCACGAGCATCAAGGCGAAGATCAAAGCCGCTCCTATCAGTACGCCTCGCACGGAGGGAATATCGGCATTCGAGGCATCTGCCTCAAGCGCTAGGAGGAACGCAGGCCGCCCCGTTCGTGGTGCGCCTTGAAGAAGTTCTCCGAACCTGCGGTTGCCATCGCCGCGCTGGCCGAGATCTCGAGCGCCATCGTCGCGGCCGCCACGATCTGCGCGAAGCGATACACCTTGCCTGTACCGGCGCAGTCCATCAGTTCGAGCCACGCGTGCGCGTAGGGGAACGTCGTCCCGCCTCCGACGGTGCCGACCTCGAGCCCGGGCAGGCGCAGTGCGCAGTGGATGCCACCGTCGACGCGCCGGGCCGTTCCGTGCGCCATCGAGCTCGTCCCGACCATGCCGAGGTCCTGGCCGGTTGCCGCGAAGATCGCTGCGATCGCCGACGCCGGCGTGAACGCAACGGATTGCATGCCCGACGCGACAGCTCCGTGTGTTCCGGCGAACGAGAGCTCGAGTAGGTCGTCGACCGTCGTACGGAGAACGCGGCGGACGGCCTCTTCGGTGAGCGTCGCTTCGACCAGGACCAACTTTCCGTGGCCGCCTCGCCCGAAGTAACGATGGGACGGTTTCTTGTCTCCACCCATGTTCGCCTCGAGGATTGCGCGCTCGGGTCTCACCGGGGCGTGCTCCATCACGTAACCCGTATTCAGCGCGTACGCATTCCGCGTCATCATGTTCGGCCCGCACGCATCCCCGGTCGTGAATGCCCACATCACGTGGCACATCGGACCGACGACATGCGTCTCGACCTCGCGTAGCAACGCGAACCTCGAGATCCAATCTTCGTTTCGCTCGGCCAGCCAGCGGCGCATCTCCGCCACGTGTGCATCGAGGAAGCGGGCGAGCTGGACAGCCTCCTCCGTCGACTTGCAGACAAAGCAGGATGCTCTGGTCATTCGGTCCGCGAGCACGTACGTTCTGAAGCCGCCCGACTCGGCCGCCGCCCTTGCACCGCGGTACAGCGAAGCCGACAGGCCGCCTTCTGTATGAGCCAGCGGCACGAAGACCTGGTCCTTCTTGCGACTTGTCTCCGTAATCCGGCCGAACGGCTCCTCGAGCTCGTACGCGCCGAGCTCGATATCGAGCGGGCCTACCACCGAGACGGGGATGACTGCGGCGCCCGTCAGCATCTCCTGCGCGTTCACGAAGGGCGAAAGGTCGATCCGCGTCACGCCATCGCCGAGCCCGAGCGCCTTCTGGCGGGCCTCGATCGAGTCGGAGTCATTCTTCCTTGGCCAGCGCTTCAACTCCATCGGAGAAAGCTTACGGGGATAATGCCCACGCAATGGCAACGGGTCAGCTGATCGAGATGAAGGACGAAGGCCGTGAGGCCTTCGCCGAGGTCCTGCGGTTCTACGAGCTCGCGAAGCGACGCGAATGGCAAGTGCGCGATCTTCCCTGGGGCGAGGTGCCGCCGATCCCCGAGGGGAAAGGCTCTCCGCAGAGCAAGGCTCGGCGTCGCGACATGTGGCGCTCCGTGCTGACGCAGCAGCTCCAGGCGGACATGCTCGCGTGCGACATGGCGTCGCAGCTTCTCAACATTGCGCCGGACGTCGAGGCAAAGCTCTACTACTCGACCATGGTCCAGGACGAGTCGCGTCATACCGAGGCGTGGCTGAAGCTCGTGACCGAAGCAGGCGGCACGGCCGAGCGCGATCCGCACCTCGACAAGCTCGCGCACACGACCCTCGAGGCGGACACACTCGAGGAGAAGGTCTTCCTGATGCAGGTCTTCTACGAGCGGCTGATCATCTCGAGGTTCCGTCTCATCGCCCGTTCGGCGCGCGGCACGCTGCTCGAAGAGCTCTGCGGACGGCTTGCCACGGACGACGGCATCCACCACGGCGCGGGCATGGCCTACGAGAGGGTGCTCCTGCAGAATCTCTCGAAGAAGATGAACCAGAAGCTCGTCGACGCCGCCAACCGTCTGCTGCCCGAGTTCGCCGCGCACGCTTTGTGGCGGCCGCGGGAGCGGGCGTGGATCGGGCGCGCAATGGAGTCGCGCGACGTCGAGCGTCTCCGGGAGGACCTCGAGCTCGGCGTCCGACTCGCCGAGTCGCTCGGCCTCGACGTCAGCGGCGTCCAGCTGACCATTCCGTAACCGGCGTGAACGCGACGCTGATGGACGGGGCCGCTCTGGCGGCGCGGCTACGGGAGGAAGTCAAACAGGAGGTCGCCGGGCTGGGGCACGTCGGGCTGGCCACGGTGCTCGTCGGCGACGATCCGGCCTCCGACGTCTACATTCGCCTCAAACACAAGGCTTCCGACGCCGCCGGCATCGCGGCGGTCGATTACCGGCTCCCCGCCGGCACCACAGAGGACGAGCTCGTCGAGCTGGTGGAAGAGCTGAACGGAGACGACACCGTCGACGGCATCCTCGTGCAGACGCCGCTCCCGGAGCAGATCGACGAAGCGCGGATCATGCGGGCGATCGACCCGATGAAGGACGTGGACGGCCTCAATCCGTTCAGCGCAGGCCAGCTCTATCTCGGACGCCAGACACTCGTGCCGGCCACGCCTCTGGGAGTGATGCACCTTCTCGACGAGTACCGGATCCCGATCGCCGGCTCACGCGCGGTCGTCGTCGGACGCAGCTCTCTCGTGGGCAAACCCATGGCGTTGCTGCTCTTGCAGGCCAACGCGACCGTCACGATTTGTCACTCGCGCACGGAGGACCTCGCCAGGCACACGCTCGACGCCGAGCTTCTCGTGGCCGCAGTCGGCGTTCCCGGTGTCATCACCGCGGACATGGTCAAGCAGGGAGCGACGGTCATCGACGTCGGGATCACGCGCACGGAGGCAGGGCTCGTGGGGGACGTCGAGGCGGACGTGGCCGAGGTGGCCGCCTTCCTCACGCCGGTCCCGGGCGGCGTCGGCCCCATGACGATCGCGGCCCTGCTCGGGAACGCAGTGCGGGCCGCGCGCTACCGGCGCGGACAGCTTGCGTTCCCCCTCATCTGAGCTAAACTCCGGCCCGCTGTATCAGTAGTGGCGGCTCGGTGCCCGGGCCGTCGCATGTTTTGAAGGAGGAAGTCGTTTGGCTCAGGGCACCGTGAAGTGGTTTTCGAACGAGAAGGGCTACGGATTCATCGAGCGTGAGGGTGGCGAGGACGTCTTCGTCCACTTCTCCGCCATCACGCAGGAGGGGTACAAGTCGCTGACCGAGGGTCAGCGAGTTGAGTTCGAGGTCGTGCAGGGCCCCAAGGGCGCTCAGGCCGCGAACGTCCAGCCTGTCTAGCTTTCCTTTCGGAACCGATAGCGAGGCCCCCGAAAAGGGGGCCTCTTCTTTTTTGCGAGGATTTGAGCGAATGGCGATCAGCAGAGAGGACGTGCTCCACGTGGCGGCGCTCGCGCAGCTCGAGTTGAGCGAGGACGAGATCGTCCGTTTGACCGAGCAGCTCAACGACATCCTCGCCGCCGTCGGCAAGGTGTCGGAGCTCGACCTGTCGGACGTGCCGCCAACATCTCATCCGCTCTCGGTTGTGAACGTCTTCCGCCCCGACGTGGCGCGGCCCTCACTGCCACTGGACGACGCGTTCGCCAACGCTCCGGAGCGTGACGGCGATCTCTTCCGGGTACCGCCGACCGGCGCGGCAGAGGAGTCGGTCGGATGATCGACACGCTGCGGTTGACTGCCGGAGAGGCGAGGGCTCTGCTGGAGCGCGGTGACGTGTCGGGTGCCGAGCTGCGTGCCGCCTACCGCAAGGCGATCGAGACGCGGAACGAGGAGCTCAACTGCTTCCTGACGCTCGTCGACGGTGACGGCAACGACGGCGTGCCGATTGCGCTCAAGGACGTGATCTCGACGAAGGGCGTGCGCACCACAGCGGGCTCGAAGATCCTTGAGGACTATGTACCGGTATTCGACTCGACCGTCGCCGACCGTTGCAAGGCGGCAGGATTGCAGCTGCTGGGCAAGACCAACACCGACGAGTTCGCGATGGGCTCGTCGACCGAGAACTCCGCGTACGGCCCGTCGCGGAATCCATGGGATCCGACGCGTGTGCCGGGCGGCTCCGGCGGTGGATCGGCTGCGGCGGTGTCGGCAGGTCTGGCACCCTGGGCGCTGGGATCCGACACCGGCGGTTCGATCAAACAGCCGTCCGCGCTTTGCGGCAACGTCGGCCTGCGCCCGACCTATGGCACCGTCTCGCGGTACGGAATCGTCGCCTTCGCCTCCAGTCTCGACCAGGTCGGGCCGGTGACGAAGAACGTGCGCGACAACGCCCTTCTCTACGGAATCATCAGCGGGCGCGACGACTGCGACTCGACGACGGTTGAGGTTCCGCCTGTGGAGTTGCCGGAGGCGGAGGACCTGAAGGGGCTGCGCGTCGGCGTTCCGAAGGAGCTGAACGAGGCCGAGGGGATTGCACCCGGCGTCGCAGAGGCCGTACATCGTGCGATCGATCTCTGCACAGAGTTGGGCGCGGAGGTCGGCGAATGTGAGCTGCCGCGCTCGGTCGAATACGGGTTGCCGTGCTACTACCTGATCGCGCCGGCTGAGGCATCCTCGAACCTCGCGCGGTACGACGGTGTGCGCTACGGCCTTCGCGTCCCGGCGGAGAACTACTACGAGATGGTCGCGCGCACGCGCGACGCCGGCTTCGGCGACGAGCCGAAGCGGCGCATCATGCTCGGCACCTATGCGCTCTCCGCCGGCTACTACGAGGCGTACTACGGGCAGGCGCAGAAGGTTCGCACCGTGATTGCGCGCGAGTTCGACGCGGCGTTCGAGCGCTTCGACGTCCTCGTCAGCCCGACCTCTCCGACCGTCGCCTTCAAGATCGGCGAGAAGGCGGAGAGCCCGTTGGCGATGTACCTCACCGACGTGCTGACGATCCCGCCCAACATGGCGGGGTTGCCGGGGTTGTCGATTCCGTGTGGACTCTCCGAGGGACTGCCGGTCGGCCTGCAGTTGATCGGCCCGCAGTTCTCCGAGAACATGCTCTTCCGCACCGGTCATGCGCTCGAGCGAGCGATCGGGTTCGACACGGTTCCGGAGCGTCTGCGCTGAGGACGATCGTCGACCGTGCCGCCGACTTCGTGCTCGCCGTCGAGCGGGTGTTCGGCGTGCCTCCACGCGTGCTCGACGGCTCGCGCGCCGTGCAGATCGACGACGTTCGGCTGTCGCTCGAGGCCGGCGAGCGAGAGCTCTGCCTGATCCGAATGCACGGGCTGTTGGAGGAGTACCTCGCGATCTTCGAGGTGCGCGGCGACATCGAGGTGCCGCTGCTCATGGCGAAGGAGTTCCTTCATGCCTGAGTGGGAGGCAGTGATCGGGCTCGAGATCCATACCCAGTTGAAGACGCGCACGAAGATGTTCTGCAGCTGCGAAGCCGGGTTCGGCGGCGAGCCGAACACCCGCACGTGTCCCGTGTGTCTCGCATTTCCGGGCGCGCTGCCCGTGCCGAACGAGACTGCCGTCGAGTGGACGATCAAGCTCGGCCATGCGCTCAACTGTCGGGTCGCCGAGCACGCGGTCTTCCACCGGAAGAACTACTTCTATCCGGACAATCCGAAGGGCTACCAGATTTCTCAGTACGACGAGCCTCTGTGCATCGAGGGGTCGTTCGTCGTGCCGGGTCCCGACGGTGACAGCGAGGTGAGGATCGTGCGTGCGCATCTTGAGGAAGACGCCGCGAAGACAATCCATGTCGGCGGCGCGACGGGGCGTATCGTCGGCTCGGCCCACTCCAACGTCGACTTCAATCGCGGAGGCACACCGCTCGTTGAGATCGTGACGCAGCCCGACCTCCGCTCCGCGGAACAGGCGAAGCGGTTCCTACAACTACTGCGCCAGACCATCGTCGAGCTGGGCGTGTCGGATGCCGAGATGGAGAAGGGGACGCTTCGGGCTGACGCCAACATCTCCGTGCGCGAGGTGGGGGAGGCTGGCTATCGCACGCGCACCGAGCTCAAGAACATGAACTCGTTCAACCACATCGCGCGCGGGATCGACGCAGAGATCCGCCGCCAGATCGAGACGTGGGAATCAGGCGGCGAGGTGGTCCAGGAAACGCTGGACTACGAGGTCAAGTCGGACACGGTCACACCGAGGCGGCGCAAGGAAGAGGCGGATGACTACCTCTACTTCCCTGAGCCCGACCTTGTCCCGCTCAAACCGCCGGCGGACCTCGTCGAGCGGCTCCGCACCGAGGTGCCCGAGCTCCCCGGTGCACGCATCCGGCGCTTCGAGAAGGAATACGAGCTCCCGTACTACGACGCGGAGGTGCTGAACGGCTCGGCCGCCCTCGCAGCGTTGTACGAGCAGGTCGCGCTCGAAGGCATCGACGCGAAGGCGGCGTCGAACGTACTGATGAACGACTTCGTCGCGACCGGCGTCGATCCGGCGGCCGTCGACGGGGCGGAGCTCGCGAAGCTGATCGCCGCGCGAGCGACGATTCCGCGGGAGTCGTTCACGCGGGCGCTGATCGAGAGCGGCGATCCGGACTTTCGCGCGGAGACATATCTCGGCGACACCCTTGTCGCCGACACGGCAGAGCTCGAGCCGCTCGTGGAACGCGTCCTCGCGGACAACCCGGGCCAGGTTGCCGCGTACAAGGGCGGTAAGGACGGGCTGCTCGGTTTCTTCGTCGGCCAGGTGATGAAGGAGACTCAGGGCAAGGCCGATCCGAAGGTCGTGAACGAGCTCTTGCGCGCGAAGCTGGCGTAGTTTCGACCGCCCTCTCCTGGGTACCCACTGGCAACCCCCTTCGGTTTCCCTAGCAACCGAAAGGAGTCGAATGGATACGTGGGTCTGGATCGTCATCGGGGTGGTCGTCGCGTTCGTCGTTCTCGGAGTCATGGGGAGCGCGGGAGGCAGGCGACGATCGCGCTCGTTGAAAGACCGGTTCGGCCGGGAGTACGACCGCACGGTGGACAAGGCCGGCAGTCGGCGGGAGGCCGAGCAGGAGCTCCGGCAACGTGAGAGGCGCCATGAGGCGCTCGAGCTTCGACCCCTGTCGCAGGGTGCGCGCGAGCGCTTTCTGCAGCAGTGGCAGGCAACGCAAGGTCGCTTCGTCGACGACCCGACGGGTGCAGTGTCAGAAGCGGACGAGCTCGTGCAACGCGTGATGCGGGATCGTGGCTACCCGGTCGACGACTTCGAGCAGCGGGCGGCTGACATCTCCGTCGAGCACCCCGACCTCGTCGAGAAGTACCGGACCGCCGACGGAATCGCGCGGGCGAGTGAGCGTGGCGAGGCATCCACGGAGGATCTTCGGCATTCGGTACGCCACTACCGCGCGCTCTTCGTCGAGTTGCTCGAGGTCGACGACGAGGCCGCGGACGCGTCAGCCTCCGACAGACAGGTCGAAGACGTGCGTGCACACGACAACGTCGAGCGTCTGCGTTAGATCAATCCGCAGTAGCGCGCCGTGTTCGGCCACGGATAGAACCCGCGGCCGGCACGGTGCGCTCGCTCGGCAGCCCACATCTGCTCGAGCGGCGTCCAGTGATTGGCCGTGCCCTTGCGTGCGAGCAGCCCACCGCCGTAGGCGCGCTGGAAGCTGAGATCCATCTGCAGGCCGCCGTAGTAGCCGTTGCCGGTGTTCGACGTCCAACCACCTTCGAAGTCGTGGATGCAGAGCCATTGCCGCTTGTGCGGGGGATTCTGGGCGCGCCTGCGCGTCTTGAGCGCGACGCGGTGCCACACCGCGATCTTTGCTTGGACGTCGGCAGGCGGGTCCTCGAGGTTGCGGGTGAGCTTCCGTCCCATCGTGCGCTGCCAATGCCAGGTCTCGTGGCGGTATCGGTCGATCTCATGCTGGACGTCGCGCTGCGTCCACTGCGGTTCCGTGGTCGTGGTCTCGGGGGGCGGCTCAGGCGCGGAGTCCGCGCGAATCGACGCTGCGCCGGCCAACGCCACCCCAAGGGCGCAGGCGCACGCGAACGCGAGTGTGAACTTTGGCCGCATCTGAGTGATCCCCCCGGATCAACGCCGCCTCGTGACTGTGCCGCAGCTCGAGACAGCTGGTTGTCGAGGGTAAGACTGCCCCGAAAGAGCAGAAGTTAGACATTGCTCGTGCCGATTGCCTCGAATCGGCCTGGACAGTTTCACGGCTTCGGTTCGCTCGAGCATCTGTTTCGACTCTTGGCAACCCGAATCCAAAACGCGGGTCTTCGGGCGTTACCTCACGACGAGCGCTTCGCCTGTGTGGACCGCCGTCCGGAGGTGGATGTCGAGCCAATCGTCTTGGGTGTTCAATGCCTCGACCGCCTTCTTGATGGCGAGTGCCGCGCGAACGCCGCGCTCCGGATCGTCCTCATGTGCCATCGGCGCGCCGAAGAGCGCGACGACCGCGTCGCCGATGAACTTTTCCACCGTGCCACCGAAGCTCTCGAGTTCCGCGCGGACCCGGGCGTAGTAGGGCGCCAGCCTGGCGCGGACATCTTCGGGATCCATCTGCTCGGCGCTCGCAGTCGATCCCACGATGTCGGTGAAAGCGCAGTCACGACCTTGCGTTCCTCTTCCGGCGCCGGCTCAGGTACGGTGAGGGCGGCGCCGCACGCGAGGCAGAACTTTGCGATTTCGGGGTTCTCCTGCCCGCACTGAGGACAGACGGTCACGCCTCGAGTGTGGCGCGGTCGGCGACCTCGTTCAAGCCGGGCCAGCCCCAGCCGCCTCCTGAGCTAGTCTCAGACCAGATGGCCGAGAAGCGCTACCTGCTCACTCCGGGTCCGACGCCGGTGCCCCCGGAGGTTCTTGCAGAGCTCGCGAAACCGATCATCCACCACCGCGAGCGCGACTTCCGCGAGATCTACCAGCGCTGCCTTTCGCGCCTGCAAGACGTGTACCGGACTCGCAACGACGTCCTGCTGTTCACGACCTCCGGGACGGGCGCGTTCGAGTCCGCGGTCGCCAACCTGACCTCACCGGGAGACCGGCAGCTCGTCCTCTCGGCCGGAAACTTCGGCGAGCGCTGGGCGGGGATGGCGAAGGCGTTCGGCGCCGACCTCGTGCATGCGCGGCTCGAGTGGGGGGAGACACCCGAGCCCGAGGACCTCCGCTCCGCGCTCGCCGATGCCGGCGACGTGAAGGTCGTGTACCTCACGCACTCGGAGACATCGACCGGTGTCGTCTGCGACGTCCAGGCTCTGACGGCCGTCGCGAAGGAGGCCGGCGCGTTCGTGGTCGTCGATGCGGTGTCGAGCCTCGGCGCGGTGCCGCTCGAGTCGGACCTCTGGGGGGTCGACGTCGTCGTGTCCGGTTCGCAGAAGGCACTGATGTGCCCGCCCGGACTCGGGTTCGCGTCGGTCTCTGGCGCTGCGCTCGAAGCTGCCGCAGGCGCCGGCGCAACGCGTTACGTCATGGACTGGGAACGCACGCGCAAAGGGCAGGCGAAGCTCGACTCTCCGTTCACTCCTGCCGTTTCTCTCGTTCGCGCCCTCGACGTCGCCCTCGGGTTGCTCCTGAACGAAGGGCTCGAAGCGGCGTTCGATCGTCACGCACGGCTCGGGAGAGCATGCCGCGAAGGTGCGAAGGCGATGGGCCTCGAGCTGTTTTCCCCGGATGAAGAGCGATCGGCCGTCGTGACGGCGATTCGCGCACCGGACGGCGTCGACTCGACGGAGATCGTCAAGGAATTGCGTGACCGCTTCGGCATTACGATCGCGAACGGACAGGGCAGCCTGAAGGGAAAGATCTTCCGCATCGGCCACATCGGCTGGTTCGACATCTTCGACATCACCACCGCGCTGGCGGCGGTCGAGCTCGTTCTGGCGGACGCGGGCGCGGAGATCGAGCGTGGCATCGCGGTCACGCGCGCGCTCGAAGCCTGGGCCGAGCACACTCCCGTTTGAGCAAGGTCCTCGTCCGCGAAGAGATCGCGGAGGCCGGCATTCGCCTTCTGCGCGAACGCGGCTTCGAGGTCGACGTCGACGGCGACTCCGATCTCGCCGATTCGATCGGCCGGTACGACGCCATCATCGTCCGCTCGGCGACAAAGGTGACGGCGGATCTGATCGCGCGCGCGGACAACCTCAAGGTGATCGGACGCGCCGGAGTCGGCATCGACAACGTCGACGTCGACGCGGCCACGCGGCGCGGAATCGTCGTCGCGAACGCGCCGGAGTCGACGGTCATCTCCGCGGCCGAGCACACGATCGGCCTGCTCGTCGCGCTGACGAGGAACATCCCGCAGGCGCATGCGGCACTCAAGCAGGGCCGGTGGGAGCGGAAGACCTACGGCGGAGTGGAGCTGGCCGACAAGACGCTCGGCGTGCTCGGCTTCGGCCGGATCGGCCAGCAGGTCGCCCGCCGTGCCGCAGGGCTCGGGATGCGGGTCATCGCGTACGACCCCTTCGTGTCGCCCGAGCGGTTTCGCGAGCTCGGGGTCGAGCGGGTCGAAAGGGACCAGGACGTCTACGCCGCCGCTGACTTCCTCACGCTGCATCTGCCGTTGACCGACGAGACGCGCAAGTCCATCAACGCCGACGCATTCGGAAAGATGCGCGACGGGGTCCGGATCGTCAACGCTGCGCGCGGCGCGCTCGTCGACGAGGATGACCTGCTCGCGGCCTTGAGGTCCGGCAAGGTCGGTGGTGCCGCCCTCGACGTGTTTTCGACGGAGCCGTATTCGGGGCCTCTACTCGAAGAGGACAATGTCGTCGTCACACCGCACCTCGCTGCATCGACCGAGGAGGCGCAGGATCGAGCCGGCCTGATCATCGCGGAGCAGGTCGCGGCGGCGCTCGACGGCGGCCTCGTTTCGAACGCGGTCAACATTCCGGTGATCGGCGCGGAGGATCTCGAGGTGCTGGGGGCGTACATCCCGCTCGCCGCCAAGCTCGGCCGTCTGGCGATGGAGCTCGCGCAAGGGCGCGTCGAGGAGTTGCGGCTGACGTACTTCGGTGCGCTGGCCCAGTACGACACGCGGCTGCTGACGGTCGCCGCCTTGAACGGAGCCTTCCAGGGACGCTCCGACCAGCCGGTGAACTACGTCAACGCGCCCATGATCGCCGCCGAGCGCGGCGTGGACGTTCGCGAGGAGCGAAGCCGTTCGGCGCGTGACTACACGAACCTCGTCCGCGTCGAGGCCGTGTCGGGCGGACAGCCTCTCCGCGTCGCCGGTACGACGATGGGCAACGACAACCGGCTGTGGCTCGTCAGTGCACTGGGGTTCGAGCTCGACATGGAGCTCGCACCTCTGCTCGTCGTCTTCCGTTACGACGATGTTCCCGGCGTGATCGGCAAGGTCGGGACGCTCTTCGGAGCAGCGAGTGTCAACATCGCCAACATGACCGTGTCGCGAACCCGCCAGGGAGGGCAGGCGCTGATGGCGCTCTCGATCGACTCACCCGCCCCGGCGGAGCTCGTTCACCAGATCCACTCGGAGTTCGATGACGCCCGCTTCATCTCGCTGGAGTGAATCAGGCCACGTCGGCGCGCGGATCGAGGCGACGAACTGTTCGGGCAACGATGGAGTTGAACTTTTCCACCACTACGGACCGCCTCTGATGCCGTTTCACGACCCGCTCCAGCTCGGGGAGCTCGTGACCGGGCGTCAGGAGAAAATGCGTTCCGTCGGAACGGACATCTTCGTACTGGTCGAGCGTCGCCGGAACTCGCTCTGCGCACTCAGGATCCGCGCATTCGCACACGAACTCGGCGTCGTCGGCGTTGAAGCGCCCGGCGCTCTCCGCGATTCGCTCGTTGACGTCCCTGAACAGCGCTTCAGTGTGCGCGACCCGGACTTCCCGCTCCGCCATCGTCGCCTCCCGTCGATTGAATGCCAGTTCAAGAACGGCGCAGTCGCCAAATTGGTTGCGGCTCGTGTGGCCTGAGCGGGTAGAGCGCATCGCGGCCTTCCTGCGAGTCTCAGGCGTCGAGGGACGGCTCGAGGAGTTGTTGCCAGGCGCAGGACCGCCGGCAGGGCAGAAGCTACGCGCGGATGGTTTCGACGGAGACGGTGCCACGGTCGTAGCGCTCGTTCCGGCCGCCCGCAGTGTCGACGAGCGGAAACTTGCGGCGGTCGGGGGCTACCGTGAGATCCGGCCCGCGCCCGCGAGCGATTTTCCCTTCGAGGGAGCCCGTGTCTTCATGGACCAATCGCTCCTGTCCGTCGACGGCGTCTGGCTGGAGGCTGGCTCTCCTCGGCACGTCCTCGAAGTGTCTCCGGTCCAGATCGCGCGCGTGACGAGCGCGGAAACCGCAGATCTTCTCCGCGAAGGCTAGAACGGGGGAGGTCGACGACGTGCTGCCCGGGTAGAATTCGACTCCGGTCCAGCCCGCCCGCAAAGGAGAAACTCTTCATGCAGGAACTCGAGAAGATCTGGATGAACGGCGAGCTCGTCGACTGGGCCGACGCCAAGATCCACGTCGGTTCGCACGGTCTCCACTACGGCTCCGGCGTCTTCGAAGGAATTCGGGCGTACGAGACGCCGA